>CAZZDV010000046.1:0-19871 GCA_964652785.1 uncultured Bordetella sp. | reverse complement strand
AAGCGAGGCGACGATCGCGGCGACGATGACGAAATAGACCGAGAACCGCGCCGCGCGCTGCGCGGGGGTGAAGCGGCGCCAGGTGCGCTGGTTGCCTCCGATCGCAGGCGCTGCCGCGCTCACTCTCGCATTCATTCTTCCTGCACCTTGCCGCGCTCGAGGAACACGCCGCGCACCCACGTGGCGAGCACTTCGACGACCATGATCATGCCGATGATGCAGAGCAGGATCGCGCAGACGAAGTCGTAGTCGAAGCGCTGGAACGCGGCGAAGAGCGTGCCTCCGATGCCGCCCGCGCCGACGATGCCCACCATGGTCGAGTTGCGCAGGTTCGAGTCGAGCTGGTAGGTGGCGAAGCCCACGAAGCGCGAGAACACCTGCGGTAGCACGCCGTAGCTGATGAGGCTCATGAAGGGCGCACCCGTTGCGCGCACCGCTTCAACCTGCTTGAGCGAGATCTCCTCGATGGCCTCCGCAAACAGCTTGGCCGTAAAGCCGACCGAAGCCACGACGAGCGCAAGGATGCCGGCCAGCGCGCCGAACCCGACCGCCTTCACGAACAGGATCGCGACGATCACCGGATGAAAGGACCGGCACAGCGCAATCAGCGCGCGCGCCGGCCACGAGGCCCACGCGGGCATGAGGTTGCGCGCCGCGATGAGGCCGATGGGCAGCGACACGAGGATGCCGAGCACGGAGGCCAGCACCGCGATCTCCAGGCTTTCGGTGAGGCCTTTCAGCAGCGTGTCGGGCTGCGCGATATGCGGCGGCAGCATGCGCCCGATGAAGCGCGCGCCGTTGTCCAGACCCGTCATGAAGCGCGCCCAGGTGAAGTCCAGGCGCGAGCAGGCATACACGATATACGCGGCCAGCGCGAGCCAGCCCGCCGTCGCGAGGGGGTTACGCTCGAATGCGCGCGGCGTCGGCATCGGCGCGTACGCTCGGCGTGCGCTTTCTCACTGCAGCCACCCTTCCCCTCCGTAGATCGTTTTCAGCATCGCGTCGTCCAGGCCCCCGGGCGGCCCGTCGTACACGACGCTGCCGTTGGATAGGCCGACGATGCGGTCCGCAAATCGCTTTGCGAGCTCGACGTCGTGCATGTTGATGATCACGGGGATCGAACTGTCGCGGCCCATCGTGCCGATCAGCTCCATGATCTCGACCGAGGTCTTCGGGTCGAGCGAGGAGGTCGGCTCGTCGGCCAGCAAGAGCTTCGGCTCCTGCATGATGGCGCGCGCGATGCCCACGCGCTGGCGCTGCCCGCCCGAGAGGCTGTCTGCGCGCTGGTTCGCGAACCCGGCGAGGCCGACCGTGTCGAGCAGCGAAAAAGCGCGGTCGATATCGGATTGCGGATACCTGCGCAGCCACGCTTTCCACGGCGCCACATAGCCCAGGCGCCCGCACAGCAGGTTCTCCATGACCGTGAGGCGCTCGACGAGGTTGTATTCCTGGAAAACCATGCCGATGCGACGGCGCGCGAGGCGCAGGGCCGAGCGATCGAGCTTCACGAGGTCGTGTCCCTCGAAGTGGATCTCGCCCGAAGTGGGTTCCACCAGCCGGTTGATGCAGCGGATCAGCGTGGACTTGCCGGTGCCCGAGGGCCCGATGATCGCGGTGATGCCTGTCCCGCCGATGTCGAGCGTGACGCCGCGCAGCACCGGTTTGCCGCGCGTGTATTCCTTGTCGAGGTTGCGGATCGAGAGGGCGGACGGGGCGTTCGTGCCGACCGGGACAGCGCTCATTTTTTCGCAGCCGCTTCGGCGCGGGCCTTTTCCTTGGCGAAAGCCGAAGCGGTAAACGCCTGTCCGCTCTCCTGCGCGACCTTGCGCACGATCTCCCAGTCCTTCTTGTAGTCGATCGGCAGCCAGCGGTCGGCGCCCTGGAAGCCCTTGACCATCTCCGGCGTGTAGCGGAAGTTGGCCGTGCACTCGCGGATCTTCGACTGGAGCGCCGGCGCGAGGTCGTGCGCCATCGAGAGGCCGCCCGGCGGAAAGTTGCGGCTCTTCCAGAGGATGCGGAAGTCGGCCATCTTTATGAGACCCCGCTCGGCCATGCGCACGAGGATGTCGTGCGCGATCGGCGCGGCGTCGAAATCGCCCGCGGCCACGCCCGACACCGAGTTCTCGTGCTTGCCCGAAAACAGCACCTTGTAATCCTTGTCCGGCACCAGGCCCTCGGCGGGAAAAAGCGAGCGCGGCGCGAGATTGCCCGAATTGGACGAGGGCGTGGTGTGAGCCACCCGCTTGCCCTTGAGGTCGGAGAGCTTCTGGTACGGGCTGTCGGCCTTGACGATCATCCAGAGCTGGTAGCCCTGCGGCCCCGTGGCATCGCCGCGGATGCCGAGCGGGATCGCGCCCGCGACGTTCACTGCAAACGCCGTGTCGCCCGAGGACATCGTGCCCAGATGCATGCGGCCCGAGCGCATGGCTTCAATGGCCGCGGCGCTGGAATACACGTCGTAGAAACGCACTTTCTTCGCGGTGCACTTGGCGAGATGGTCGACGAAAGGCTCCATGAGCTTCTTGAACACCGCCGGGTCCTCGAGCGGCGAATTGGTGAAGAAAAGCGTGTCCGGGTTCTTCTGCCGTTTCGGGTCGCGCGGCGTGTCGGCCAGCAGGTCGCCGTCCTCGTCGCAGTACAGCGTGTCGAGCTCGCCGCGCTGCTTGCAGGCCTCCTGCGCGCCCGCCGTGAGCGGCAGCGCCGTTGCCAAGGCGCCGGCGACGATCGCGGCGAGCATCAGGCGCCGCAGTATCACCTGCGTCACTTACTTCTTCGCCTTGTCTTGGGCGGCTTGCTTGCGCGCGGCTTCCGTTTTCAGCATCGGGTGGTGCATGGCGGTCTCCCCGGAACGATCTATTTTTTCTTCGCGCGCGCCGCTTCCTCAGCGGCCCTTTCCTTGTCGAGCCCGGCGCGGTTGTACGGCGTGCCGGAGTCCTCGGCCACCTTGCGCACCAGCGCCCAGTCGTCCTTGTAGCTGATCGGCAGGAAGCGGTCGTCGCCGAGGAACTCCTTTTTCATCTCGGGGCTGAAGCGGTAGTCGAAGAAGCACTTCCTGACCTTCTCGGCCAGTTGCGGCTCGAGGTCGTGCGAATGCGCGAATGCCGAGGTAGGGAAGCGCCCGCTCCTGTAGAGGATGCGCAGGTCGCCTTCCTTGATGATGCCGCGGTTGATGAAGCGCTCGAGGATGTCCGAGGTGATCGGCGCCGCGTCGTAGTCGCCGTTGACCACGCCCATGAGCGACTGGTCGTGCTTGCCCGAGTAGAGGACCTTGTAATCCTTGTCGGGCGTCAGCCCTTCGGCGGGAAAGAGCGCGCGCGGCGCGAGGTTGCCGGAGTTGGAGGAGGGCGACGTATGCGCGACCTTCCTGCCCTTGAGGTCGGCCAGCTTCTGGAACGGGCTGTCCTTCTTGACGATCACGACCTGCGTATAGGTGCGCGGCCCGGACTGGTCCCCCTTGATCGCGAAAGGCACCGCACCCGCGAGGTTGACCGCGAAACCGACCTGCCCGCTTGCCAGGCCCGTGACGTGCAGCCGGCCCGCGCGCATGGCTTCTATCTGCGCCGCGTTCGACTGCACTGTGAAGTAAACGACCTTCTTGCCGGTGCAGCTTTGCAGGTGTTCCTGGAAAGGCTTGAAGAGGTTCTGGTAGACCGCCGGGTCCTCGATCGGCGTGTACGCGAACACGAGCGTCGACGGATTCTTGAGGCGCTTGGCGTCCTTGGGGCTGTCGGCGACGAGATCCTTGTTCTCGTCGCAGTAAGTCGCGTCGAGTTCGCCGCGGCTCTTGCAGTCTTCCTGCGCGTAGGCGCCATGCGCGAACACCAGCGCCATGCATGCGGCTACCGCTAAACGTCTCAGATCCATCGCTCCTCCGGCAGGGCGAAGCGCCCTCTTGTGATGGGCCAGTGTACCGGCAGCCGGCGACCGCCAGCAAGAGCGCTTTCCGAAATCTTTCAATGAGTTCTGGCATTTTCCGCCAGCTTCCTCCAAGGGCGCCGAGGTAGAATTCCGGGCATGAGCCTGAACGTGATCGTGCTGGCCGCGGGCCAGGGAAAGCGCATGCATTCCAACCTGCCCAAGGTCCTGCACCCACTCGCAGGGCGGGCGTTGCTGGGCCGGGTGATCGACACCGCGCGCAAGCTGGAGGCCGAGCGCATCGTGGTGGTTTATGGCCATGGCGGCGAGCAGGTGCGCAAGGCCTTCGAAGGCGAGAAGGACCTCGCATGGGCCGAGCAGAAAGAGCAGCTCGGCACCGGGCATGCGCTCGCGCAGGCGTTGCCGCTGCTCGACAAGGAAGCCGAAGTCCTCGTGCTCTATGGGGATGTGCCGCTCATCCGCGCCGACTCGTTGCGCGCGCTTGTGGAGGCCTCCAATGGAGGCCTCGGCGTAATGACCGCCGTGGTCGACGACGCGACCGGGTATGGCCGCATCGTGCGCGATGCGGCCGGCAGGATGCTGCGCATCGTCGAGCACAAGGATGCCAATGAGTCCGAGCGCGCGATCCGCGAGTGGAACACCGGTTTCCTGGCCGCGAGCGCCAAGCGCCTTTCCGGCTGGCTTTCGCGCGTTAAGAACGAGAACGCACAGAAAGAGTATTACCTCACCGACATCATCGGGCTTGCAGTGGCTGACGGTCTCGAGGTCCGCACGACCCAGCCGTCCCACGTATGGGAGGTCGAAGGCGTGAATTCCAAGCGGCAACTGGCCGAGCTGGAGAGGATCCACCAGCGCGAAGTGGCCCATGGCTTTCTCGAGGCGGGGGTCACGCTCGCCGACCCGGCGAGATTCGACGTGCGCGGCACGCTCGAATGCGGGCGCGACGTGTCCATCGACGTCAACTGCGTTTTCGAAGGCGCGGTGCGCCTTGGCGACCGCGTGAAGATCGGCCCGAACTGCGTCCTTAAAGACGTGACTATCGCGGCTGATACCGAAATTAAAGCGTTCTCGCTCCTGGAGGAAGCCACGGTCGGCGCCGATTGCCGCATCGGGCCTTACGCGCGTCTTCGACCCGGCGCGGCGCTTGCGGATGACGTGCACATCGGCAACTTTGTGGAAGTCAAGAACAGCCGCGTCGGCAAGGGCTCGAAAGCCAATCACCTTGCCTATGTAGGCGATAGCGACGTGGGCAGCAAGACCAACATCGGCGCCGGCACGATCACCTGCAACTACGACGGCGTGAACAAGCACCGCACGGTGATCGAAGACGAAGTGTTCGTCGGATCGAACTCTACGCTGGTTGCACCGGTCAAAATCGCCAAGGGGTCCTACATCGGGGCGGGATCGACCATCAGCAAGGACACGCCGGCCGGGCAGCTTACGGTCGGCCGTGCAAGGCAGGTGTCAGTGCCCGCCTGGAAACCACCAAAGAAGGGATAGCCATGTGCGGGATCGTCGGGGCAGTCGCCCAGCGCAATATCGTTCCGGTCCTGCTCGAGGGTCTCAAACGCCTGGAGTACCGCGGATACGACTCCGCCGGGGTCGCGGTGCTCGAGGGCAAGTCGCGCAAGCTCAAGCGCCTGCGCTCGACCGGGCGCGTCGTCGAGCTCGAGAAGATCTCCAACGAGCAGCACCTCGACGGGCACACCGGCATCGCGCACACGCGCTGGGCCACGCACGGCGTGCCTTCTGAAAAGAACGCGCACCCGCATGTCTCGGGCGGCGTCTCGGTCGTGCATAACGGCATCATCGAGAACCACGAGAGCATGCGCGCCGCGCTTACGGCGCAGGGATTCACCTTCGTCTCGGACACCGATACCGAGGTCATCGCGCACCTGGTGAAGTCCAACCTCGGCGGCGGCAAGCTGTTCGACGCGGTCAGGAAGGCGGTCGGCCAGCTGGTGGGCGCGTACGCCATTGCAGTCGTCTCCGAAGACGAGCCCGATGTGCTGGTGGTCGCGCGCATGGGCGCGCCGCTGCTGCTGGGCCTGGGCAAGGGCGAGAATTTCGCGGCCTCCGATGCTTCCGCGCTGGTCCAGGTCACGCAGCAGGTGGTCTACCTGGAGGAAGGCGACGTCGCCGAGATCCGGCGCGAGAAGACCACGATCGTCGACAAGACCGGCGCCACGGTCGAGCGCCCGGTGCATATCAGCGCCCTCTCGGCGGCGGCCGTCGAGCTCGGCGACTACCAGCACTACATGCAGAAAGAGATCTTCGAGCAGCCCATGGCGGTGGCCAATACGCTCGAGATGGTGTCCGGTGCGCAATCGATCGCGCCGCAGCTCTTCGGCGCCGGCGCCGAGAAGATCTTCAAGGAAGTCGATTCGGTGCTCATCCTCGCCTGCGGCACGAGCTACAACTCGGGCCTCGTGGCGCGCTACTGGATGGAAGCCCTTGCGGGCATGCCGTGCGATGTGGAGATCGCGAGCGAGTACCGCTACCGCGATTCAGTGCCGAACCCGCGCCGTCTCGTGGTCACGATCTCGCAGTCGGGCGAAACCGCCGACACGATCGCCGCGCTCAAGCATGCCAAGGCGATCGGGCACCAGTGGTGCCTGTCGATCTGCAACTCGCCCGAAAGCTCGCTGGTGCGCGAATCCGAATTGCGTTTCCTCACGCGCGCGGGCCCGGAAATCGGCGTGGCCTCGACCAAGGCGTTTACCACGCAGCTCGCCGCGCTTGCGCTGCTCACGCTGGTCTTGGCCAAGATGCGCGGCAAGCTCTCGAAGGAGCGTGAGACCGAGGTACTCAACGCGCTGCGCCACCTGCCGGTAGCCATGCAGAAAGTGCTGCACGTCGAGCCGCAGGTGAAGATGTGGGCGGAGAAGTTCGCGCGGCTGGACCACGCGCTCTTCCTCGGACGCGGCGTGCACTACCCGATCGCGATGGAGGGCGCGCTCAAGCTCAAGGAGATCTCGTACATCCATGCGGAGGCGTACGCCGCCGGTGAGCTCAAGCACGGTCCGCTCGCGCTGGTCGACAAGCACATGCCGGTGGTTGCGATCGCGCCGAACGACGCCTTGCTCGAGAAGCTCAAGTCGAACCTGCAGGAAGTGCGCGCGCGCGGCGGCGAGCTGCACGTGTTGGCGGATGCGGACACCAAGCTGACCGACGGCGACGGCATCCACGTGATCCGCATGCCGGACCACGCCGGCATGCTCTCGCCGATCCTGCACGTGCTGCCGCTGCAGCTGCTCGCATACCACGCGGCCCTCGCGCGCGGCAACGACGTCGACAAGCCGCGCAACCTCGCCAAGTCCGTGACGGTGGAGTAAGCGCGGGCTCGCCGATGTCCCCGCATCACGCCCATGGCCACGATGACGATCACGGTCGCGCCCATGGGCACGGGCACGCGCACGGGCATCACCACCACCATGATGTAAGAGGCAACGAACGCGTTCTTTGGATCGCGCTTGCGCTGACCGGCAGCTTCACACTGGTCGAGGCCATCGCGGGCTGGCTCACAGGCAGCCTCGCGCTCATCTCGGACGCCGCGCACATGTTCACCGACAGCGCGGCACTGGCCGTGTCGCTCGCCGCGGCGCGCTTCGGGCGCATGCCGGCCGATTCCAAGCGCACGTTCGGCTACCAGCGCTTCGAGATCCTGGCCGCGGCGTTCAATGCTGCGCTCCTTTTCCTGGTCGCGATCTACATCCTGTACGAGGCCTGGCACCGGTTCGTCGATCCGGAGCCGATCCAGACCACCGGCATGCTGGTGGTGGCGGTGCTCGGTTTTCTCGTCAACCTCGTGACCGCGCGCCTGCTGCATTCGGGCAGCGGCTCGAACCTCAATATGAAGAGCGCCTACCTCGAGGTGCTTGCGGACCTCGTGGGCTCGGCCGGCGTGATCGTGGCGGCACTGGTCATCATGTTCACCGGGCACACTTGGGTGGATCCGCTGGTCGCGGTGCTGATCGGCCTGTGGGTGGTGCCGCGCACCTGGGTGCTCTTCAAGGCCAGCGTCAACATCCTGCTCGAAGGCGTGCCCGAGGGCCTCGACATGGCCGAGGTGCGCGCGAGCATCCTCGCGGTTCCGGGCGTCTGCGGCGTTCACGACCTGCACGTCTGGGCGGTGGCCAGCCAAGAGACCAGCCTCTCGGCGCACGTTGTGGTCAACAGTGCGTCCGATTCGGAAGGCGCGCTCTCCGGTGTTGCGCTCGTGCTCGAACAGCGGTTCCAGATCCGGCACAGCACGATCCAGGTCGAGTCGGGCGGATGCCCGGCCAGCACCGCGTCACTTCATCGATAGAGGCCGTCTTCCGGACCGCGCCTCGGGAACGCGCCTCAGGATTGCGCTTTGCGCGCGCCTTCGCGGGCGAGCCTGGCGGCCTCGGGCATCGTCCGGGCCGATTCTTCCGCGTAGCCTGCGTGCACCTGAATGAGCGCGAGGATCTTTTCGATCAATCCGCGCTCCTCGATGCTTAGCCGGCTCGAAAGATCCTTTACCAGGGCCTCCGCCTGGCTGCGGACGCGGCTCGACAGCCGTAGCAGGGCTCGTTGCACGTAGCGATAGCCGACGCCAAGGTCGTTGGAGAATTCGAGCCAGCGCGCACCTGTGATCCAGGCATAGCGCGTTTCGCCGCCGATCGTGAACGCAAGATCGTGAAGCTTCTCCGGATCCTCGGAATAGACCGCCACGCTGAGGAGGTCGTAAGTGGGCGCAAGCCTCCACCGGCCGTCTTTCCAAAGCATCGAGATGTTCTTCGAATGCGAATCGCTGTTGCCCACCAGGTAGTTGAATATCACCCATTCGATAAGGGCCTGCCTTACGGCCAGAGCATCGCCAACCGCGCCGGACAAGGCTTCCACGATCGTGGGGAGGTTCGGCCCGGGCGGCGTTTCGAATTCGGGCTCCTCGTACTTCTGCGTGGGCGGAATTCCCAGAAGCTGGCAGACGTCGATCTGGTGCAGGCGGCGGACCGGGGCGCCCTGCAGTTCCAGGAGCCCCTCTTTTCCGGCGACTTCGAGCGGGTGCTCGAACACCCGGTCGAAGCGCTCGACGACGTAAATCGATTCGGGCACCTTCATCAGCGCCGAGCGCGGGACGTCCAAGCCCAGGCGCCGGGCGAGCTCCATGCAGAAATGCTCGTTGGCGGCGCTGTGGGGATAGGCCCGCCACTGCCGGTTATCGGGCTTGAGGATATGCGCCGAAGCGGATCCCGGCTCGGGGAGGGCCACCGTGCCGTCGCTGGTGACGAGCGCCGGCAACTTGTCCTGGACGCCGGCAAGCGACATGCGAAGTCTTCCGCCGGCATTCGCGAGGAGATCCGCGGCATCCGCTCGCGCGCGCGCCGAAAGTTCTTCGTTGCGGATCCTTGCGTAGGTTTTTCCGTCCGCGCGAGCCGTATCGGACTCCAGGATCGACAGGGCGCCCGCGCATTCGGCGCCGATTTTTCGCAGGAGCCCGAACGGGTCGTATTTGGAGACCCCGTGGGTCCGCGCCACGATTTCCAGCATCTCGCCCTCGGGGAGAAGGTTCGAGAAAAAGAACCTCACAGCCGAACCGGAATGCAGGCGATCCTTTCTGGGCAGCAGGGGCGCCAGGTCGAAGGCGGTGGGGTCGTCTTGCCATGCTTCGGCGTACTCGAACGAATACACCTGCTCGTTCGGGTCATAGCCAAGACGGCCGATGCGCTTTTCGGCATGAAATACGTGAAGCGTTTGTCCCGCCATGGAGCTCTCCAGCTTCCTGTCCCTAAGGCGCTTTTCGCACCGGTCGCTAGCCCGCCTGGTCGAGTTTCGGCCCTGACATGTGCAGCTCGAGGCCGAGTTTTCGCGCGTAGCCGAGTGCGTTCCCCATCCGGATCGTCGGTTTGCCCGATTCGAGGTCGTGGAGGAACTGGACGCTGCAGCCAGCCAACGCGGCCGCGTCATGGATCGAAAGCTTGCGGGCTTTGCGGTGTACGCGTAGGAACCTGCCAAGATCGGCCACCTCGTTGAGGGGCAGAAATTCTTCTGACTTCGTAGAAGATCGAGTGATCGGAGAGGATTCCATCATTTATCTTCTACGATCAAAGAATTTTTGTCAACGTGAGTGCACTACTTTGATCGTAGAAGAAAAAGATTGTAAATAGATCGTCCAAGCATAAATCCTATGATCGTAGAACGTCGCCTTTTATCCGCTCAGTCTGTACGCCCGATAACAAATCGTTACACAGTCGGGGGTGAAGCCCGCAACTCGCATCTCTAGTTCCCCTCTAAAGCGGGTCCCAAGCCCAAACTACACAAGGGAATTAGCCAAATGTCACGCAAGACCATTGCTTCCTATGTCGCCGTCGCTGGCGTCGCCGCCGCGGTCACCGCCGGTTTCGCGCAGTTCGGCCTTCCTGAAGTGTCCACGGCGCATGCGCAGATCGCTCCGCGCCCCGCGCAAACGGCGCCGCTAGCCGTCGCCTCGCGCGCGCTTCCCGATATCGCCACGCTGGTCGAGCAGCACGGCGCCGCCGTCGTCAACATCAAGGTCAGCTCGGCGGCCACGACCGCGTCCAACGACCTGCCCGACGAGCTCAAGAATTCGCCGTTCGGCGAGTTCTTCCGCCGCTATGGCGTCCCCGGTGGCCAGGGACAGGACACGCCGAATCGCCCTTCGCGCGGTGAGGGCTCGGGCTTCATCGTCAGCGCCGACGGCGTCGTGTTGACTAACGCCCACGTCGTCGCCGATGCGGCCAAAGTCACGGTGCGCATGACCGACGGGCGGGAGTTCATCGCCAAGGTCATCGGCTCGGACAAGAAGACCGACATCGCAGTGTTGCGCATCGATGCCAAGAACCTGCCGACGGTGCGCATCGGCAACCCGGCCAATACCCGTGTGGGCGAATGGGTCGTCGCGATCGGCTCGCCGTACGGCTTCGAGAACACGGTGACGGCCGGCATCGTGAGCGCCAAGTCGCGCTCGCTGCCCGACGGAACGTACGTGCCGTTCATCCAGACCGATGCCGCGGTCAACCCCGGCAACTCGGGCGGGCCGCTCTTCAACCTCGCGGGCGAAGTGATCGGCATCAACTCGCAGATCTACAGCCGCACCGGCGGTTACCAGGGCCTTTCGTTCGCGATCCCCATCGACGTCGCGATGCGCATCGAGAACCAGCTGCTCGCAACCGGCAAGGTGAGCCGCGCCAAGCTCGGCATCGGCATCCAGGACGTCGACCAGGCGCTCGCCGACTCGTTCGGCCTGCCGAACCGCACCGGCGCGATGATCTCGAGCGTCGAGAGGGACGGCCCGGCGTTCAAGGCCGGGCTCAAGGAAGGCGACGTCGTGCTCAAGTTCAATGGGAGCCCGATCTCGCGCTCGGCCGACCTGCCGCTCGTCGTCGGCAACACCGCGCCGGGATCGACCGCCGAAGTCGAAGTGTGGCGCAACGGGAAGACCGAGCGCTTCAGCACCAAGCTCGTCGAGCTGACCGACAAGGTGGCGTCCGCCGCCAAGCCGGGAGCCGCCAAGGCGGTCGACGCCGGCAAGCTGGGCCTCGCGGTGCGTCCGCTCACCGCGGAAGAGAAGCGCAAGGCCGACGTGGCCGGCGGCCTGGTCGTCGAGAACGCCAACGGCCCGGCAGCACGCGCCGGACTGCAGGCGGGCGACGTGATCATCGCCCTCAACGGCCGGCCGGTGAACAGCGCCGAAGAGCTGCGCTCGCTGGCGGACAAGGCCAAGAACGTCGCGGTGCTCGTGCAGCGCGACGGCGGACGCCGCTACATCGCGATTCCGCTGGGCTGACGGGGCGGCAGTTTAAATACTGCCATTTTTGAGGCAAAGCCCCCGCCCTGCGCGGCAGAGCGGGGGTTATGCTGCCATCGGTGGTATCAGGAATTGAGCAGAATTTCCGCCATCGAATCCAGCCGCGCCTTTCTTTGTTGCCAACGCGGCATATGCATGTCGAGCAATTGGTAGAACCGCCTGGCGTGGTTGTGTTCCTTTAGATGGCACAACTCATGTAGCAGCACGTAGTCGATGCATTCGCGCGGCGCCTTCACCAAGTGCGGGTTCAGCGTCAGCCGGCCGGCCGGCGAACAACTTCCCCACTGAACTTTCATCGTCTGCAGGCGCAACGTCGGCGCGGTCCGAACCCAGCGCAGCGACCCTCCAATTGCTTCGAGTCACGTTCCAAACACGGATTCGTTAGGGACGTGGTGTCACCGATATGGTCTTCGCTTCGTAAGCTTGACGACCCAAGCCGTGACAATTCGTCACGGGTCAAATCCGAGTGCGCGGCAGAGCGGGGGTTATGTTGCCATCAGGCGACGGCGTAGCGCTTCACGAAATCTTCGTTCAACGTCACGCCCAGCCCCGGCCGGTTCGGAATCTCGATGGTCCCGCCCTGCACCGGAAAGCCTTCCACCGGCAGCTCCTGCAACAGCGGGTTCGCGCCGAACGAATACTCCAGGATGAAACCGCAGGACGTCGCAGCCGTCACGTGCATGCCGGCCGCGAACGCAAGTGCCCCGGTCCAAAGGTGGGGCGCGAGGCGCAGGTTGTACGAAGAAGCGATGGCCGCGATCTTCATGGCTTCGCTTACACCCCCGCAGATCGCCAGGTCCGGCTGGAAGATGTCCGCCGCGCCCAGTTCCGCCAGCTCCCTGAAATCGAAACGGTTGAATTCAGACTCGCCCGCGGCAATCGGCACCGAAGACGAGCGGCGCACCTCTGCGTAACCGCGCTTGTCATCCGCGGTGACCGGCTCCTCGAACCATAGGAGGTCGAGGTCCTCGACCTGCCGGCAGAATTGCTTGGCTTCCGCAACGCTCCACGTCCCATGCGCATCGCAGGCCAGGCCGATCTCCGGCCCAAGCGCTTCGCGCGCCGCCTTCACTCGTTCCACCGAACGCCGCACGCTGCCATCGATGATGCCGACGCGCATCTTCACCGCGCGCACGTTGCCTTTCTTCACGTAGCCGAGGAGCTGCTCGCCGATTCCGGCCGCGTCCGCCCAGCCCCCCGAGGCGTAGACCGGCATGCGCTCGGCCTTGCGCCCGCCGAGCAATCTCCACACGGGTGCGTTCAGCGACTTGCCGAGCAGGTCCCAGAGCGCCATGTCGATGCCGCTCATCGCGCAGATCGAAGCGCCGCGCCGTCCGAGCGCCGGGAACACGCGGCCGTGCGCAAGGGCGTAATGGCCGCGCACGCCGTTGTACATGAGCTCGTTCAGGCGGACGATGTCGCGCGGGTCTTCGCCCACCAGCATCGGCCCGTACTTGTCGTTGATCGCGGTGGTGACCGTGCGGTTGTTGCCCGCGCTGCCGACTTCTTCCTTCGATTCGCCCCAGCCCACGAGCCCGCACTCGGTTTCGATGCGCACCAGCGTGCAGTCGAACGAGGCGACGCGGCCGAAGTCGGAGACGTGCTGCTGCTTCTCGGGGATCGGGACGTGCAGCCAGGTGGCCTGGACGGACTTGATACGCATCAGCCGGCCGCGGCTTTCACCAGGTAACCGCCGGATTTCTCGTCGCGTTCCAGTTGGAGGAGGTTACGCGCCGCGGCTTCTTCCAGCAGCAAGTTGAACGACTTGAAACCGTAGTAGCTCTCGGAGAACCCCGGGTTCCTGCGCTTGAGGGCCTGCTTGACCATCGAGCCCCAGATCTTGTCCTCGGCGCCGCGCTCTCCGGCAAGCGCCTCGGTCGTGGCGAGCACGAGGTCGAAGGCCTCCTGCTTGCGGTCCTTCTCTTCGGGCGCCGCTGCGGGCGCGGGCGCCGCGGCTGCGGCGGAGGATGCGGCCGCAGCCGTGGCGGCCTTGCCACGCGCGGGCTTCTTCTCGGCGCGCTTGGGCTGCTGCTGCTGCTTCTGCTCGCGAACGAGGTCGTCGTAGAAAATGAACTCGTCGCAGTTGGCGATCAGCAGGTTCGAGGTTGAGTTCTTCACCCCGACCGCGATCACCGTCTTGTTGTTCTCGCGCAGCTTGGACACCAGCGGCGAAAAATCCGAGTCGCCGCTGATGATCACGAACGTGTCCACGTGCGCCTTGGTGTAGCACAGGTCCAGTGCATCCACGACCATGCGGATGTCGGCCGAATTCTTGCCGGACTGGCGCACATGCGGGATCTCGATCAACTCGAACGAGGCCTCGTGCATGCCGGCCTTGAACTCCTTGTAGCGGTCCCAGTCGCAATAGGCTTTCTTGACGACGATGCTGCCCTTGAGCAGCAGGCGCTCGAGCACGAGGCCGATGTCGAATTTCGAGTAGTTCGACTCGCGCACGCCGAGCGCCACGTTCTCGAAATCGCAGAACAGGGCGAGGTTGCGGTTGTCGGCGGGGTTGCGCGTGTCGCCGGTCGGGTAGGAGGTGGTCATATACTGCGCAGTATATCGTCCGCCTCCCGCGCTCCCCGAATGACTCTTGCAAACACCGGCCGTTACGACGCCGTCATCATTGGCGCCGGCCACAACGGCCTGGCCTGTGCATGCTACCTCGCGCGCGGCGGGCTCAAGGTGCGCGTGCTCGAGCGGCGCGGCGTGGTCGGCGGCGCGGCGGTCACCGAGGAGTTCCATCCGGGCTTTCGAAACTCGGTCGCGGCCTATACGGTGAGCCTGCTCAATCCCAAGGTCATCCGCGACCTGCGCCTCGCCGAGCATGGCCTCTCCATCGTCGAGCGGCCGGTGTCGAATTTCCTGCCGCTCGACGATTCGAGCTACCTGAAAGTCGGTCCCACGCAAGCGGCCACCCAGGCGGAGCTTGCCAGGTTCTCGGCCCGCGACGCCGAGCGGCTGCCCGAATACTGGGCGATGCTCGAGCGCGTGGCCGATGTGCTGCGCAACCTCGTGCTCGAATGCCCGCCGAATGTCGGCGGGGGTGCGCTCGATCTCATGCGCGCTTTCAGGGCGGGGCGCCTGGCGAAGAAGCTCGACATGGAGTCGCGCCGCGACTTGCTCGCGCTGTTCGCGCAGAGCGCAACCGAAATGCTCGACGGCTGGTTTGAAGGAACGGCCATCAAGGCGGCCTTCGGTTTCGACGCCGTGGTCGGCAATTTCGCCAGCCCCCATCACCCGGGCACCGCCTACGTGCTGCTGCACCATTGTTTCGGCGAGGTGAACGGCAAAAAGGGCGCGTGGGGCCACGCGATCGGCGGCATGGGCGCGATCACCCAGGCGATGGCCGCCGAGGCGAAGCGGCTGGGCGTGGAGATCGAATGCGACGCCCCGGTCGCGCGCGTTAACGTGAGCGCAGGCAAGGCCAACGGCGTCACGCTCGCCGGCGGCGCCGAGATCGCCGCGCGGTGCGTCATCGGCAACGTGAACCCGAAGCTCCTGTACCTCGGCCTCATCGACGAAAGCGCGCTGCCGGGAGAGTTCCGCGCGCGCATGGCGCGCTGGAAATGCGCCTCGGGCACCTTCCGCATGAACGTGGCGCTCTCGGAGTTGCCGCGCTTCACCTGCCTGCCCGAAGCCGGGCCGCATCATGCGTCGGGCATCATCATGGCCCCCACGCTGGACTACATGGATCGCGCCTACCTGGAGGCGAAAGCCGGCGGGATTTCGACGGCGCCGATCGTGGAGATGCTGATCCCGAGCACGCTCGACGACTCGCTCGCGCCGAAGGGCGCGCATGTGGCCAGCCTTTTCTGCCAGCACTTCGATCCCGCAGCCGACTGGACCACGCGCAAGGACGAGGCGATCGGGCGCATCCTCGATGTGGTGGAACGCCACGCGCCGGGATTCCGCCGGAGCGTGATCGCGCAGACTGCGCTTTCACCCGCTGATCTCGAGGAAAAATTCGGCCTCATCGGCGGCGACATCTTCCATGGCGCGCTGTCGCTCGACCAGATCTACTCGGCGCGGCCCATGCTCGGCTATGCGGACTACCGCGGACCGCTCGCGGGGCTGTACATGTGCGGCTCGGGCACCCACCCGGGCGGCGGCGTCACCGGCGCGCCGGGGCACAACTGCGCGCGGGAGGTGTTAAGGGATTTCGGGCGGCGGATGTTGGAAGGAGATTGATTTCGATGGTAGCAAGGCATCCACGGCGACCAGCCACATCGTGAGCCACGCGACGCTCCACGCGGCCGCGGCAACCACGTCACTGAAATGATGGACGCCGAGGTAGATGCGGGTGATCCCGACCACTATCACGAGAAATCCCGCACAAAGGACAACGGCGGCCCGACTGCCCCACGTTGGCAGTCTCGACGCGAGAAAGGCAGCGAGCAGGCCGTAGAGCAAGGTGGCGCCAGTGACGTGACCGCTCGGGAAGCTGTAAGTGGCCAGGGATAGCAGCGGAGTATCGAAGTTCGGGCGATCGCGGCGAAAGACCTGCTTCAGGAGCACGTTGAGCAGCATGCCGCCCGGCAGCACGAAAGCCAGCGAGAAAAACCAGTATCGATGCTTTCCCCACCACAAGTACAGCCCGAACGCGAGCCCCATGATGCTGATGGCGACGGTGCCATGCGCGTTCGTAACGATCAGCATCCAGCGGGTGAGCACAGGGTTCGCGTGAGCATGAAACCAGCGGGTGATCGCGCGGTCCACCTCGATCAGCGGATCGCCCGTGACGACGTCTTCGGCAATGCCCCCGAACAACCAGGTCGCACCGATAAACAGCAGGACGCTCAGCGTGAGTCGCAGCCCCAGGCGGTTGTCCCGGGCCAGACGGGCTCCGAGAAACGCGATCTGGGGCGAATACCGGCGCCGGGCAGCCGCGAAACGCGGATCCGCGGCAAAGGTTTGCCACCAGCGGGTCATGCTTTCTGGATCGGAGCGAAACGCAGCGCGAGCAGCGTGATCGCGCAGAATGCGGCTCCCGCAAAAAACGTGGCCGACGATCCCAGCCCATCCCAGAGCAACCCGGCGAACACGCTTGCGGCGAACAACGCGATGCCGCTCACCAGGTTGAAGAAGCCGAAGGCGGTGCCGCGCAAGTCCGCGGGAGCCGCATCGGCCACCATCGTGGCCAGCAGCCCTTGCGTCATCCCCATGTGCAGGCCCCACAAGGACACGCCGAAGACGACACCGCTCCAGTGGGTGCTGTAAGCCAGCACGAGATCCGCGGCGATCAGCACGCCCAATCCGAGCGCCAGCAGCGTGCCGTGATGCATGCGGTCCGCGAGCCTGCCGAACGGGTAGGCAGAAAGCGCATAGGCAATATTCATCGCGACCATGACAAGCGGGACCCACGCCAGCGCCATGCCGCCTTCGTGCGCTTTGAGCACCAGGAACGCTTCGCTGAAGCGCGCCAGCGTAAAGACCGCGCCGATCGCCACCACCCACCAGTAGGCACGGCTTAGTCGCCTCAGGTTTTCACGCCGCAAAGGGTTCGTGCGCACCTGTCGGGGCTGGCGTTCGGGTTCCCTCACGCCGACGACCAGCAGCGCCACCGCCAACGCCCCGGGAATGACGGCGAACCAGAAGACAGCCCTGAAGTCGTTCGACCACGCGAGCATCAGCCCGATCGCGATCAGGGGGCCGACGAACGCGCCAACCGTATCGAGCGACTGGCGCAGGCCGAACGCAGCCCCGCGCACATTGGCCGGTGCGATATCGGCGATCAGTGCGTCGCGAGGCGCGCCTCGGATGCCCTTGCCCGTCCGGTCCACGATCCTGGCGAACAGCACCATGCCGGTGGTCTGCGCGATTGCGAACAGCGGTTTCGCACAGGCGCCCAGGGCATACCCGGCGACGGCCAGCGGCTTGCGACGGCCAAAGTAATCGCTCAAGGTTCCGGAAAACACCTTGACGATCAGCGCGGTTGCCTCGGCCGCGCCTTCCATCAATCCGATCATGAGTGCGCTTGCGCCCAACGCGGTCACCATGAACAGCGGCAGCAATACGTGCACCATTTCGGAGGAGATGTCCGCCAGCAGGCTCACGAAGCCGAGCGCCCAGATGCCCTTCGGTATCGGCGTGGAGTTCGCTCTGGCAGCGCCTTCCTTCAACTCGGACGCCTGGCTTCGCGGAGCAACCCTTGCACCGTCAGTTCGAAAAAATCAGGCAGGTCGTCGTGCTGTGCGCAAGCAGCTTGCCGCCCGCATCGGTGAGTTTCCCTTCGGCGGTCGCGGTGGACTTCCCGGCATGGATCACGCGGCCCTCGGCCGTCATGCGCCCGGACGTGTCCAGCACCGCGCGCACGAAATTCACCTTGATCTCCAGGCTCGTGTAGCCCTGACCGGGCTTGAGCGTGGTGTGCACCGCGCAGCCCATGCACGAATCGAGCAGCGTGGCGATCCAGCCGCCATGCACGCTGCCGATCGGGTTGTAGTGCTCGAACTTGCCGGCGCCCGAAAACACCGCCACGCCGTGCTCGACGCGATCGAGCGAATAATCGAGCGTCTTCATGATCGGCGGCCACGGGTAAGTGCCCGCGATGAGCCCCTGCATGAACTCAAGGCCGCTCATCTTCAACATGGCTTCGCGGGGCACCACGCCGAACGCTCTCATGGCTTTCCTTCGACATTCGCGGGGCGTCAATTGTCGGGGCAATTTTCCATGCTGTCCACGCGCAGAGCGACGACCCTCGGTGCGACAGCGAACGGACGGACCCGGCCCCCGGCCGCAACCTGTTTCGAAGCATCGATCCGAACCTGGCTACGGTTACAAGCCGTATTTCGTCGAGGGCGATGGTCTTGCGAATACCTAGTATTTGCACTCATAATATCGGCGATGCGCCCTGCAGTTCCAATAGCCGAAGAGTTCACCATGACAACCGGAACGATCGATCACGCCACCTTTGCCAAACTGGTCGAGGCCGGCGCCGTGCGCAGCGCCCATATTGTCGGTCAACCGGGCGGCTGGGGCGTTCTTGTCAAGGATGGCAAGACCGAGCGCGCACTGGCGGCACAGCGCAGCCGGCAGGTCCGCATTTTCCGCAAGTTCGAAACGCTCGTTGGCTACCTTAAAGGCGTGGGCATTGCGCGCTTCGACGTGGACGCGGCGCGGTGGGATGCCGGCAGCTCGACGAGTCGCACCCGGCCGGATGCATCGGAGGCAATGAAGAAAGCCCATCAAGCCGCCGCCTATGACAAGTGGCTTAAAGCCGAGATTCAGGCAGCGATTGACGATCCCCGGCCAAGTATCGGGCATGACCAGGTGATGAAGAACGTTACGGCGAAACTGGCCAGTTTAGGGAAGCCGGCAAGGACAAAGTAAGTGCATAAAGTGAGCTGGCGACCGCAGGCTGAAAACGACCTTATGGCGATCATCGAAAGGATTTGGCAAGACAACCCGGAGCGTGCTGTCACGTTCGCCAAGGAGATCCAATCCAAGACCGAAAAGCTACGCGAGCATCCAGCGCTGTACCGTGCCGGCCGCAAGCGCGGCACGCGAGAACTGGTGGCCCATGCCAACTACATTCTCATCTATCGGGTACTGAAACGGAAACAGACCGTCGAAATCCTGCGGGTGAAACATACCGCACAGCAATGGCCGCGACATCCTTAGCGAACTCCGGTTTCCGATGAAGCTGCCGAGGACCGGGCCGACATAGCCGTGGTCCTCGATCAGGCCGGAAAGGTCCATGCAGGCGGGCGTGCTTTTGCGAAACGAAGACTGCGGAAATTGATTTTAACCGCCGAGCGCACTAGCCTTGGCGCTCGCCGCGGGGCGTTGAGCCCGCGCAGGAGATCCACGGAGGGGACATGAAAAGAATACTCGGTTTTCTGGCGCTCATGCTGTTTGCGTGCAGCGCACTCGCGCAGGATCCCACGGCGGGCTATCCGAACCGTCCGTTGCGCTTCATCGTGCCCTATCCGCCCGGCGCGCTCACGGACGTGCTTGCGCGCGTGATCGGCGAGCGTCTTGCCACCGCACTCAAGCAACCGGTGGTGGTCGAGAACCGCGCGGGCGCGGGGACTTTGATCGGCGCCGACCTCGTCGCCAAAGCGGCCCCCGACGGCTATACGCTCCTCATGGCGACCAGCACGACGCTTTCTCTTCATGGAAGTGTCCAAGAAGGAGCTGGGCCTGAATGCCGAACTGCAGCGCTTCCAGGCCACGCCGGAGTTCCGCGAGCAGCTGA
>CAZZDV010000045.1:0-20194 GCA_964652785.1 uncultured Bordetella sp. | reverse complement strand
GCCGGTCGTAGCGGTAATGGGTGACGTGGTTCAGGCGGACATGGATCGACACTGGCACTTCTCCCGAAGGGGCTGGGAGAAGTATCGGCAATAAATGTGCTCAGGGGTAGGGGGATCGCGATGCGCGGCGCCCTGCTCTTGCGCACCGGGCTGGTGCGCCGGCGACATGTACCTGGCGGGTCGAGCCGATGCCATCAGGGCATACGCTTTCTAAATCCGGCAATCAAACTGGCATGAAATCCGCTAGCTCATTGGATCTGTAACGACGAATGTTTAACAATCCAGCTCCAGCTGCATCGCCGGAGGCGAGGATCGCGCTCCGCCATTGCCAGCCCGGGCCCGGGGCGCGCGTTGCATGGGACAGCGCGATTCCGAGGGTAAGCATGCCGACCAGCTGGGCGAGTGCGGTGCTTGCCCCGATAAACGACGCAGTACCCCTCCAAAATCTCGAGCCGCCTGCGGCGCCAATCTATTCGGCGAACAGCTCGACGAACACGCGCCGCAGCCAGCGGTTCGCCGGATCGTGGCGAAGGCGCTCGTGCCAGAAGCTTGATGTCGTAGGCCGGAGCGCTTCAAGCTCTCGACCGATCCCGTTCTTCAATGAGAGCACACGCTGTTCGGCACCGGCGGCTCGACGATGTCGATCCAGCCGTTCGTGTTCAAGGGCAAGCTGCCGTTAGATAGTTAAACCATGCCTTAACAGACTTAAGGCATGGTTTATTATGCTTATCAATTTACATCGGGAGTATTCAAAGGTAGTATAAAACGTGCACAAATCTAACTAAGGCACGTTCTATCATGCCGAAACAGAAACTTTCGAGCCACACGCTCCCAACCACAGTCGCTCTCGCCATAGAGCGGTTTGGACGGAACATTGCCCGAGCCCGTAAGCGGCGAGGATTCAAACAGGTCGAGCTCGCGGATAAAGCGGGAATCTCGAAGGTCACGATGCAGTCAGTCGAACGCGGCGCCTCTACCACGGGCATCGGGAGCTACTTCGCCTGTGCGTGGGCGCTCGGGATCTTTGAGGAACTGGCCAATCCTCTCGCGCCTGAACGCGACGAAGAAGGCAAGGCGTTCGAAGCTCGCCTGACGCCAAAGCGCGTGCGCGGACAAACCGGGGAGTTGAGCGATGACTTCTAAATCCCAGGAGTGCTTCGTCTATATCCAGCTCCCGGAGACGCTCGAGACAGTTACTGCCGGGCGCTATCGGCTCGAATCGCATGATGGCGTACCGGTGGGACGGTTCGTTTATGGCCGTTCATATCGTGAGAATGCAAAGGCAGTGCCCTTGGATCCGTTCGAATTGGCGATCGTGCCGCGCACTTTCGAGACGGCCAAGATGCGCGGAATTTTTGGCGCGTTGCGGGACGCATCCCCGGATTCGTGGGGGCGCAGCGTGATCGAAAAGCAGCTTAAGCGCACCGAACTGTCGGAGATCGACTATCTCCTTCACTCGCCGGAGGATCGAGCGGGCGCTCTCTCCTTCGGGCTCAACGTCGAGCCACCCGCGCCGGCCCGGCGGTTCAATCGAGTGCTGCAACTAGAGGTGCTACTGCATGAGGCCGACCGGTATATCCGCGATGCGGCGCCGGCTAATGGTGCCGACCCCGCGGTCGCGGAACAAGTCGAAGCACTCGTTAATCCGGGCACGTCGCTCGGCGGAGCGCGGCCGAAGAACGTCGTCGAGGATGAGGACGGTCTCTGGGTGGCGAAATTCCCGCATCCTGACGATCGCTGGAACGTTACGCGCGCCGAGGGAGCGATGCTCTCCCTCGCCCGCGAATGTGGGCTTCGGGTTGCGCAGTCGAGGGTCCAGATCGTCGGCGCGCGGGACGTACTCCTGGTAAAACGGTTCGACCGCGAGAAAAAAGACGAGGGGTACCTGCGGCACCGGATGGTGAGCGGACTGACGGTACTTAGGTCCGAGGACTCCCATCGTGATCGCGAGCGGTGGTCTTATGCGCTACTCGCCGACGAGCTGAAGCGCTGGAGCCGCCGCCCTGATGACGATCTTCGGGAGCTCTATCGCCGGATGGTGTTTAGCGCCTTGGTCTCGAACACCGACGACCACCCACGGAACCACGCTCTGATCGCACCCGGGCGATCATTCGAGCTGTCGCCAGCATACGACCTTACCCCAATGCCTCACGTGAGCGTCGAGCGGCGAGATCTCGCGATGACGATCGGAAAATATGGACGCTACGCGAACCGAGTCAACCTGGTCTCGTCGGCGGGGGCATTTCGGCTGCGAGAAGAGGAAGCAGCGACCCTCTTTGACGCGATGGCGGCCACGGTCAGGGACCGCTGGTACACCGCGTTCCGCCGCGAGGGTGTGTCGGAGAAGGACTGCGAGACTGTTTCGCGGGCATTCGTCTACGAAGGACTGTTTCTTGATCCGGCGGTAGTTTCGCCCGTCGCATAAAGTTTGCGGGTCGGACTCGGTTTCAAGCTCGCGCCCCCAAGCCTCGGCATCCGCGCGAGTCGCGACCCCCTGCTCTGCTTGGGCAGCCAATTTTACGAATGACCGCCTGCCATCCGCTTGCCGCGGCGTCGAAACAACCCGATGAGACGCCTCCGCCTGAACCCGATGCGCCCAAAATGTGCCCAATACGGATTCGGCTGACCGGCCAAAATTCGACTGCGCAAGCCAAGCGCTTGATACACCGAAGGAAGGATTGGTCGGGGTGAGAGGATTTGAACCTCCGACTCCTGCGTCCCGAACGCAGTACTCTACCAGGCTGAGCTACACCCCGAATTCGCGGCCAGCACCTCAGGCAAAGAGGCGCCGCGGAAAGGTCGCGGATTTTAACAGAGAAAGCGAAGCGCCGGCCTTTAGGTCCCCGCTCTCCAGAGGCCGGGCGCCTTCGCGCCTACTTCTGGACGATCTTCCAGAAAGTGTCCTTGTTGAACACAAGGCCGTCCTTGAATTCCCACAGGTCGCAGCCCTTGTAGTTCAGGACCGTGCCGTCGGTCGACTTGCCGGTGACCATCCACACGGTCACTGCGCGATTCTCGTCGCACACATACCGGTCCAGCGTCTCCCATTGCATGTCCGGGATGACCTTGAACCGGTCAGCGAGGAACTTGTGCACCGTCGCCCAGCCGCGCACCGTGCGTCCGACCGGCTCGGGCCCCAGCGCGGGGTAGAACGTCGTCTCGGGATGGAAGTACGCCATGATCTGGTCGGCGTCGCGCGTGTTGAACGCGTCGTGGATTTCGTCGAGCAGTGCAATGCTCAATTTGCTCGGCTTGAGCGGGACTTTCGGGGCCACTGCGTCGGGCGCTCCCATGGAGATCTCCTTTCCTGGATCAGTTGTCGCGTACGACTGCGTAGTCTGCGAGGCGCACAAGCGTGTCCTTCGCGGGCGAGTCGGGCAAGCACCGTATCGCTATCTGTGCCGCGTCGGCCTCGGCCCGCGCCGATTTGCGCGCATAGGCCAGGGCGCCGGTCGCGTCGATGGCCGCGACGATCTGGGCGAATTCCTCGCGCCCCCCGTTCACGATGGCGTTGCGGATCAATGCCGCCTGCGCCGGAGTTCCGGTGCGCATCGCATGGATGAGCGGCAGCGTCGGCTTGCCTTCGGCGAGATCATCGCCTACGTTCTTGCCGATCGCGCCCGCGTCGCCGCTGTAGTCCAGCACGTCATCGATGAGCTGGAAAGCCGTGCCCAGGTGCATGCCGTAATCCGCGAGGCCCTTTTCGGTCTCGGGCGGCACGCCCGCCAACACCCCTGCAAGCCGGGCAGCGGCCTGGAAGAGCTTCGCGGTCTTGCGATGGATCACCTCCAGGTACCGCGCCTCGTCCACCTGCGGGTCGTGCACGTTGAGGAGCTGGAGCACTTCGCCTTCTGCGATCGTGTTGGTGGCCTCGGCCATGACTTCCATGACGCGCATGTTGTCGATGCCGACCATCATCTGGAAGGCGCGCGAGTAAAGGAAATCGCCGACGAGCACGCTCGCGGCATTGCCGAATGCGGCGTTGGCCGTCTTGCGGCCGCGCCGCATGTCCGATTCGTCGACCACGTCGTCATGCAACAGCGTCGCGGTATGGATGAACTCGATGACCGCCGCGAGCTCGAATCGCGAAGGGCCGTCGAACCCCGCTGCAGTGCACGCCATGAGGTGCAGCGCGGGACGCAGGCGCTTGCCGCCCCCGGCAACGATATGCTCGGCGATCTGTCGGATCAGCAGGACATCGGACCGCAGCCGCTCGCGGATTAGCGCGTCCACGCGCTGCATGTCGAGCGCGACGGAACCGGGAATCGGGGGCAAGGTCAAGGCTTTGTGCTTGATACGATTGAATAAATTTCGGATTCGCTGCGTCCGGAAGGGTCCGGGCGGGGGAGGCAGAGGTTAGCATAACGCCCCGCTCCCCGCTTTGACTGGAATACCCGAAATCCGTTAAAATTGAAGGTTCTTCGGATCGATGCGGCAAAAGAGCCGCGCCACCCGCCAGAAGGCCGCATAGCCAGTACCACGGTGCGGCGGGCATGGTGCCCTGGCGGGGCGCGGTGAAAATCAGGCCCGCAATAAAGGAAACGTAATGTACGCAGTGATCAAGACCGGCGGCAAGCAGTACCGGGTCAGTTCCGGCGAAAAACTGAGGATCGAGCTTCTCCAGGCGGAAGTGGGCTCGGCGGTGCAGTTCGCGGAGGTCCTCGCGATCGGTGAAGGCGACTCGGTCAAGGTCGGCGCCCCGTTCGTCGACGGTGCGAGCGTCAAGGCCACCGTGGTCTCGCAAGGCCGCGGCGACAAGGTGCATATCTTCAAGATGCGCCGCAGGAAGCACTACCGGAAGTCGCAGGGACACCGGCAGTCGTACACCGAAGTGCAGATCGACGATATCGTCGGACTATAGGAGCCCTCCATGGCACACAAAAAAGCAGGCGGCAGTTCACGCAACGGCCGCGACTCCCAAGCCAAGCGCCTCGGCGTCAAGGCTTTCGGCGGCGAACTCATCCCGGCGGGCAGCATTATCGTGCGCCAGCGCGGCACCCGCGTTCACCCGGGGCCGAACGTCGGCATGGGCAAGGACCACACCCTGTTCGCGAAGATCACCGGCAAGGTGATGTTTGCAATCAAGGGCGAGAAGGGCAAGCACACGGTCAGCGTGGTGGCTGCATAAGCAGGCCAACCCGCAGGACCCGAAAAAGCCCTATCGAACGGTAGGGCTTTTTTGTTTCTGGACACCCAATGAAGTTCATAGACGAAGCACGCATCCAGGTTTACGCAGGCAAGGGCGGCAATGGCGTCGCCGCTTTCCGCCGCGAGAAATTCATCCCCCGCGGGGGCCCGAGCGGTGGCGATGGGGGCCGCGGCGGCAGCATCTGGGCGATCGCCGACCGCAACATCAACACGCTGATCGACTACCGGTTCGCGCGCCAGCACCGCGCCAAGCACGGCGAGAACGGCCGCAACCGCGATCAGTACGGCAAGGGCGCGGAGGACATCGAGCTGCGCATGCCGGTGGGCACGATCATCAAGGACAGGGACACCGGCGAGCTGATCGCCGATCTCGCGAGCCACGGCGAGCGCGCCCTCATCGCCAAGGGCGGCGAAGGCGGCCTGGGCAACCTGCATTTCAAGTCGAGCACCAACCGCGCGCCGCGCCAGTTCACCAAGGGCACCGAGGGTGAGGAACGCGAGCTGCAACTCGAGCTGCGCGTGCTCGCCGACGTGGGGCTGCTCGGTCTCCCGAACGCTGGAAAATCCACGTTCATTCGCGCGGTGTCGAGCGCTCGCCCCAAGGTTGCGGACTACCCATTCACCACCCTCAGCCCGCAGCTTGGCGTCGTGCGCGTGGGCATGGCCTCGAGTTTCGTCATTGCCGACATCCCCGGCCTGATCGAAGGCGCTTCCGAAGGCGCAGGCCTCGGCCACCAGTTCCTGCGCCACCTATCGCGCACGCGGTTGCTGCTGCACATCGTCGACATCGCGCCGCTGGATGAAGGCGCGGATCCGGTCAAGGATGCCAAGGCGATCGTCAAGGAACTCAAGAAGTACGACAAGGCGCTCTTCGACAAGCCGCGGTGGCTGGTCTTCAACAAGATCGACCTCGATCCGGACCACGACAAGAAGATCGCTAAATTCATCAAGTCCATGCGCTGGAAAGGCCCGTGGTTCAAGGTGTCTGCGATCAAGGGCGAAGGCTGCGAAGTCCTTAGCCAGAAGGTCGCGAAGTTCCTCATCGCCGCCGCGCAGAAGGAACACGGGGAGTGAGCGTTAGCGCCGCCACCGGGACCATGGCGGGCGAAAGCGTCGTCGCGGCCGCCAAGCGGCTGGTCATCAAGGTCGGCTCATCCCTGGTCACCAACGACGGACGCGGCCTCGACCAGGCGGCGATTGCGCGCTGGGCGGCCCAGATCGCGAAGCTGCGCGCCTCCGGCAAGCAGGTCATCCTCGTGTCCTCCGGAGCGATCGCCGAAGGCATGCAGCGGCTGGGATGGACGAAGCGTCCGCACGCAGTGCACGAATTGCAGGCCGCGGCGGCCGTGGGGCAAATGGGACTCGTGCAGTGCTACGAGGCGTGCTTTCGCGAGCACTCCATCTCGACCGCGCAGGTGCTGCTCACGCATTCCGACCTGGCCGACCGGCAGCGCTACCTCAATGCACGCTCGACGCTGCGCACGCTGCTCGATCTCGGCGTGATCCCCGTCATCAACGAGAACGACACGGTCGTCACCGACGAGATCAAGGTCGGCGACAACGATACGCTCGGCTCGCTGGTGACCAACCTCGTGGAAGCCGACGTGCTGGTCATCCTCACCGACCAGCCCGGGCTTTACGATGCGGACCCGCGCCGCGAGCCCGGCGCGAAATTCATCCCCGACGCGACCGCGGGAGACCCGATCCTCGAGACTTTCGCAGGCGGCACCGGCAGCGCGCTTTCCAAGGGCGGCATGCTCACAAAGATCCTGGCGGCCAAGCGCGCGGCGCGCAGCGGCGCGCACACCGTGATCGTTTCCGGCCGCGAGCCGGAAGTGCTCGTTCGACTTGCCGCCGGCGAACGCATCGGCACACAGCTCAAGGCGAGCACGATGGCGCTGGCCGCGAGAAAGCAGTGGATGGCCGATCACCTCACCGTGAGCGGCCGGCTGATGCTCGACGCCGGTGCGGTGCGCGCCCTCTCGACAGGCGGCAAAAGCCTCCTGCCGATCGGGGTGGTGGCGGTGTCGGGAGAGTTCGAGCGCGGCGCCGTGGTGGCCGTCACCGGCGAGGATGGCGTGGAGATCGCGCGCGGCCTGGTGAATTACGCATCGACCGAGGCGCGCCAGATCATGCGCAAGCCCTCGAGCGAGATCGAGCCCATCCTCGGGTATGTGGACGAGCCGGAGCTCATCCACCGCGACAACCTCGTCCTGATCTAGCCCGGCGATCAAGCCGGAGTTCGGGTGCTAGCGCTTGCCCAGTCCCGGCTGGTAGCTGACCGCATGCGGATGGATGCCCTGCCTGAGGGCCTCGATGCCTTCTTCGCGCGTGAGGATCGGCGAGCCCGAGGGGCAGAAGAAATCCCGCATCAGCGCGATGTGCTGCCGGGTCACGGTTTTCTGCTGGAGTTCGTTCCAGTCGCTGTTCGGCACCGGGGTCCACGTCTTGTCCGAACGCCCCGTTGCATAGACCCGGTGCGCATTGGTCTTGCAACGCAGCCCGTTGAAGCTCACGTTCTCCGCGCCGGATGAGCTGCGTGCCATCATCGTGTAGCGCACCGCGCCATCACGGCCCGCAGTGATCGACTGGCTGTCGACGAAAAACCTGAACGTACTCGCGGCGCTGGCTTCGAACTCGATGAGGTCGGCGGGTTTCGGGTACGCGGGCAGCTTGATCTCGGCCTCCTGCCAGTCGCGCGTTTCCATCTTGATCTCCCAGTCGGACTTGGGCTGTGCGAAAGCATTGCCGAATAGCGCGGCCGCGGCAACGAAGGCGCCAATGCGCGCAAAGATGATCAAGCGAGGTCCCCGACCAGCGAAGCGCGCACCTGCGGCCCCAGCGGATCCTCGGTGGCCGAGTAGACCGGATGGTCGACGCCGACGGTCAGCGACACGCCGTACTCGAGCGACTTGCGTGTTTCGTCGTCGAGCTGGAAGCGCAGGAAATGCACCGCCGCGGTCTTCTCCGCGTTCTCGCGCGGCAGGTCCTCGTCGGCGATCGCAAACACTTTCCCGCAGCCTTCGGCCTGCACCCACACACGGTCCTCGATGCCCTTCATCTTCGCGAGCATGCGCGCCCGCTCGGCCACGTCGGGGTACTCGATCATCATCGTGGCCTTGAAATTGTCCCCGTCGGGGACCAACGGGTTGTACACGTCGAGCTCTTCCTGGATGCCCGCTTCTTCGAAGGTCTTCTCGATGCGCAGCATTTCCTGCACCTGGTAGCGGATCGTGAGCTCGTCCTCGAAGATGAGCGTAACGTGCTCGCCGAGGTGGACGGTGCGCTCTTTCTTGTGCGCGATCACCTTCGCGCGGAATTCGTTGCGCGCCTTCGCATAGGCTTCAAGCGAAAGCAGGCTGTCTCTGGCGATGCGTGGCATGTCTTCGGGTTTTTGAAATGAAGCGGGCGAAGCCGCGAGGCTCCGCCCGTAGTGGCGGCTGAGCGCGTTAGTCGACCAGCGCGTCGAGCGCTTTCTGGAAGCGATTCGCATGCGAGCGCTCCGCCTTGCCAAGCGTCTCGAACCAGTCGGCGATCTCGGCAAAACCTTCCTCGCGCGCCTGCTTGGCCATGCCCGGGTACATGTCGGTGTACTCGTGCGTCTCGCCGGCTACCGCAGCCGCGAGGTTATGCCGCGAGCTGCCGATGGGAAGGCCGCTGGCCGGGTCGCCCACCACGGCGATGTAGTCCAAATGCCCGTGGGCATGGCCGGTCTCGCCTTCGGCGGTCGAGCGGAACAGCGCGGCGACGTCGTTCTGGCCTTCCACGTCGGCCTTGGCTGCGAAATAGAGATAGCGGCGGTTGGCCTGGCTCTCGCCGGCAAACGCCGCTTTCAGGTTGTCGAGCGTCTTGGACCCCTTGAGCTGCCCATTTTGTGTCATATGCGCCTCCTGTAGGTGCTGCTTTGAGAATTCGGATTTCGTTCAGTGAATAGGATTCTAGGCTAGAACCCGCGCACCCATTAATCAAATCGAAATTGGCAATCTCCTCGATTGAACCCGGCTATACACATGTCGTTTGCTAGCGCGGGATCGCCTCGTCGCGGCGGCGGCGATTGCGCTGGTCCATCGAAAGGAAGCGATGCAATTCGGTCAACGCCTGCTGGTACACGTCGCGCTTGAATTCGATGACCGATTCCAGCGGCACCCAGTAGTCATGCCACCGCCATGCATCGAACTCGGGCTTCTCGTTGGCGCGCAGCTTCACGTCGCAATCGCGCGCGGTCATGCGCAAGAGAAACCAGATCTGCTTTTGCCCGCGGTAGGTGCCGCGCCAGTCGCGCCTCACCCATTGGTCGGGGACCTCGTAGCGCAGCCACTGGCGCGTGCGGCCGAGGATGCGCACGTGATCGGGCTTGAGCCCGGTTTCTTCCTCCAGTTCGCGGAACATTGCCTGCTCGGGCGTCTCGCCATGCTTGATCCCGCCCTGCGGAAACTGCCACGAATGCTGGTGCACCCGCTTACCCCAGAACACTTCGTTGCGCGTGTTGCAGAGGATGATGCCGACGTTGGGGCGGTACCCATCTTTATCGAGCATCCTGACACCGCCATCAGTTAGAATCTTGGGTCGATTTTTCCACACTTTCGCAACGATTAAAAGCTAAATGCGAACATCGGGTTACCTCATTTCCACGCTCAAGGAAGCACCCTCCGAAGCCGAACTTGCCAGCCACCGCCTCATGCTCCGCGCCGGGCTCATCCGGCGCCTGGCGAGCGGGATCTACACGTGGATGCCGCTGGGCCTCAGGATCGTGCGCAAAGTCGAAGCCATCGTGAGGGAGGAAATGAACCGCGCCGGCGCGCTTGAGCTTTCGATGCCGGTCGTGCAACCGGCCGAGCTTTGGCAGGAGTCAGGCCGCTGGCAGGAATACGGCCCCGAGCTGCTGCGCATCAAGGATCGCCACGACCGCGACTTCGTGCTCCAGCCGACCTCCGAAGAAGTGATCACCGAAATCGCGCGCAGCGAGCTCAAGAGCTACCGCAAGCTGCCGATGCACTTCTACCAGATCCAGACGAAATTCCGGGACGAGCGCCGCCCGCGCTTCGGGATCATGCGCGGCCGCGAGTTCGTCATGAAGGACGGCTACTCGTTCCACGCCGACTTCGCCGATCTCGAGCGCGAGTACCGCAACATGTACGACACCTACACGCGCATCTTCAGGCGCCTCGGCCTGGCATTCCGCGCCGTTGCGGCGGACACCGGCGCGATCGGCGGCACGGGCTCGCACGAGTTCCAGGTGCTGGCCGATTCAGGCGAGGATGCCATCGCGTTCTGCCCCGACTCCGATTACGCGGCCAACGTCGAACTGGCCGAGGCCGTTGCGCCCGCATCGGGTCGCGCTGCGCCCTCGAAGCCGATGCAGAAAGTGGCAACGCCCGGCAAGACCACTTGCCAACAGGTGGCCGAGCTGCTGGACATCCCGCTGCAGAACAACGTGAAAGCGATCGCATTGATGGCGAACGAAAAGTTCGTCCTGCTCCTTCTGCGCGGGGACCATTCGCTGAACGAGGTCAAGGCCTCGAAGATTGCGTTCCTCAACGGATTGCGCTTCGCCACGGCGGCGGAGATCGAAGAGCACATGCATTGCGTGCCGGGCTACATCGGCCCGGTCGGCGTGAGCGGATTCAAGGTGGTGGCCGACCGCTCTGTCGCAGCGCTTTCGGATTTCGTGTGCGGCGCCAATGACGCGGGCTTTCACCTCACCGGTGTCAACTGGGGCCGCGACCTGCCCGAGCCGGACGAGGTTGCCGATATCCGCAACGTCGTGGCGGGCGATCCGAGCCCCGACGGAAAGGGCAAGCTCGAACTGTGCCGCGGCATCGAGGTCGGGCATATCTTCCAGCTGCGCACCAAGTACTCGGACAAGCTCAAGGCCACCTACCTCGACGAGAAAGGCGGCTCGCATTCGATGGAGATGGGCTGCTACGGGATAGGCGTGACGCGCGTCGTGGCGGCCGCTATCGAGCAGAACCACGATGACAAGGGCACGATCTTCCCCGCGCCGATCGCGCCCTTCGAGGCCTGCGTGGTGCCGATCGGCTACCAGAAGAGCGCGGCAGTCAAGGCTTCGGCCGACAAGCTGTATGCCGACCTCCTCGCCGCGGGCATCGATGTCCTGCTAGATGACCGCGACGAGAGGCCTGGCGTGCTGTTCGCCGACATGGAGCTCATAGGCGTGCCGCACCGGCTCGTCGTATCCGAGAAGGGTCTTGCCGCCGGCACCGTGGAGTACAAGGGCAGGCGCGACGAGAAGCCTTCGCTCCTGCCTCAGTCAGGGGCCGTGGCCGCCATCCTTGAGAGGCTCGCCGCGGCGTGAACTACGCGTGAGAGCGTTTTTCGCAGCGTTCCTGCTGGCCGCTTGCGGCTGGGCCCATGCGGGCGCGCAACAGTACGAACCGATGGCCGAAAACGTGCGCGCTGCGATGTCCGCCGCGGTCAGCGACAAATCCGCTCCGCACCTGCTCTTCAAGGACCCCGAGCAGGCCCGCTACTGGCTGAATGAAATGTCTTCGCGCCTTTCCCGGCGCATCCCCGACCGCAGGGGCCGCACCGAACTGCTGAAGACCGTGCATCACGAGGCACTGCGCGCCGGGCTCGATCCCCAGCTCGTCCTCGGCCTCATGGAAGTCGAGAGCGGCTTTCGAAAGTACGCCGTCTCGAGCGCGGGGGCGCGGGGCTACATGCAGGTCATGCCGTTCTGGGTGAAGGTGCTCGGCCGGCCCGGCGACAACCTTTTCCATGTGCGCCTCAACGTGCGCTACGGCTGCGCAATCCTGCGCCACTACCTCGACATCGAGAAAGGCGACTACTACCGCGCGCTCGGCCGCTACAACGGCAGCCTGGGCCAGGCGGAGTACCCCAATCTCGTGCTCGCCTCATGGAAGGGCAAATGGGGCTACGCGGGAGCCACGAGCTGACATGGCCGGCACGCTGACCGCCTCCTCGGCGGACCGCAAAGGACTGCTTGCGCGCCTGCGCGCATGGTGGTCGGACAGCCATCGCGCGACCGAACACGGCCCGATCACGCTTGGCCATCGACGCGTTTACATCATGCCCACGCGCATCGGCATGATGTTCGCCGCGACACTCGTCATCATGCTCGTCGGCTCGATCAACTACGTGCTGTCGCTCGGGTTCATGCTCACGTTCCTGCTCGCCGGCCTTGCGATCGCGGGCATGGTGCATACCGTGAGGAACCTCGCGCGCCTCGTCATCGTCACCGGACGCGCGGAGCCCGTCTTCGCGGGCGAGGCCGCGCAGTTCCGCCTCTTCCTCGAGAATCCCGCCCCTTGGGTGCGGCCCGCGGTGATGGTCCGGCATGAGAAGTCCGGCGCCCAGACCGTCACGGATATCCCGGCTTCGGCGACCGCCGAGATCGTCCTCCCCGTGCCCGCAGAGCGGCGTGGATGGCTCGCGATTTCGCGCGTCCGGCTGGAAACGCGCTACCCGATCGGCTTCTTTCGCGCCTGGAGCTACGTGCAGCCGGATTTCCGCTGCCTCGTCTATCCGCGCCCGGAGAAAACCGCGCTGCCGCCATCCAGCCCCGACGCGAGCTTCGGTTCCCGCCAAGCTGCCCTCCAGGGCAATGACGATTTCTCCAGCCTTCGGACCTACCAGCTGGCCGACTCCCCGCGGCATGTCGCATGGAAAGCAGTAGCGAGGAGCGAGGACATGCTGACCAAGCAATTCACCGGCGACGCTTCGGCGGAACTCTGGCTGGACTGGTCCCTGCTGCCGCCCGGCCTCGAGCTCGAATCGAAGCTTTCGCGCATGACCGGCTGGGTGCTGGCCTCCGAGACAGGGGGCCTTCGCTACGGACTGCGCCTGCCCGGCGTCATCATCCAGCCAGCGCACGGCGACACCCACCGCGCCACGTGCCTCACGGCGCTCGCGCTGCACGACTCGTAATGGCCGCGACAATCGCCGCCCATCCGCTTGCGCCCGAACAGCGCGCAGTGACCGGTCGCGACCTTGGATGGCTGTGCGGATGCCTCGTCTTCGTCATGGCGCCGCATGCCATGCGCGTCCCATGGTGGCTCACGGCCTTCGCGATCTGCCTGTTTGCCTGGCGCAGCTATTTCGCGTTCACCCAGCGGCGGCTGCCTTCGGCCTGGGTGCTGTTCGCGATCGCGGTTCTCGGCATGGTGGCGATCGGGCTGGAGTACCGCACCATCTTCGGCCGCGCCTCGGGCATCGCACTCCTCATGATCTTCGCGGGATTGAAGCTGCTTGAAATGCGCACGCACCGCGATGCCACGATGGTCGTGTTCCTCTGCTACTTCCTGGTGCTCACGAACTTCCTTTTCACGCAGTCGATCCCGACCGCGCTCGTCATGTTCGCCGCGCTCGTGGCGATCACCGGCGCGCTCGTCTCGTTCAGCGCACCGCAGCGCAAGCCGGTCTCGAACCTGCGCACGGCAGGATTGCTGCTCACGCACGCCATCCCGATCGCCGCGGTGCTGTTCGTCCTCTTCCCTCGCGTGCAAGGCCCGCTGTGGGGCATGCCGCAGGATGCGTATTCCGGCGTCACCGGGCTCACCGATACCATGTCGCCGGGCACGCTCTCGCAACTCTCGGTCTCGGACGCAATTGCCTTCCGCGCCCTCTTCACCGGCAAGGCCCCCTCGCCAAGGCAGCTTTATTGGCGCGGCCCCGTGCTGTGGGATTACGACGGACGCACCTGGCGAACCGGGCCGCGGCGCTGGCAGCAGGCCGAAGAGGTCACCGGCGGCGAGGCCAGGTTCGAGTACTCGGTAGTGCTCGAACCGCACAACCGCAACTGGCTGTTCGCGCTCGAGACGGCTGCCTCGCTGCCGCCGAACGCCTGGCTTTCGCACGACGGCCAGATCATCTCGGTCAGCGAAATCCGCAACCGGATGCGCTATGAAATGGTTTCGGTCGCGGGCGGCCAGCGCCCCGCGGAGGAATCTCGAGGGAGCCTCGCGCGCGCGTTGGCGCTTCCGCCGGGTTTCAATCCGCGCACCGCCGCGATGGCGCTGGAATGGCGCGGCACGATTACCGACCACGATGCCATGCTCCGCCACGCGATCGGGTGGCTGCGCGACCAGCGCTTCATCTACACGCTGCTGCCGCCCATGCTCGGCCGCGACAGCGTGGACGAGTTCCTGTTCGACTCCAAGCGCGGTTTCTGCGAGCACTTCTCCTCCGCCTTCGTGGTGCTCATGCGCGCGGCCGGCGTGCCCGCGCGCGTGGTGACCGGCTATCAGGGCGGTGACTTCAACCCGCTCGACGGCTACGTCACAGTGCGCCAGGCCGAGGCCCACGCCTGGGCGGAGGTGTATATCAAGGACAAATGGGTGCGCGTGGATCCGACGGCCGTGTCCATGCCGGGGCGCCTGGACTCGGGCATGGCGAACTCGGTGCCCACGGGCGACCCAGTCCCCTACTTGATGCGCATGGACGCGGCGTGGCTCAAATCGATGCGCTACAACTGGGAAGCCCTGACCAACCGCTGGAACCTGTGGGTGCTCGGCTATAACACCGACCGCCAGCGCGAGTTCCTCGCGCGCATCGGCTTTACCGACGCGGACTGGCGCAACCTGGCCACCATGCTCTTTACCGCCGTGGGCCTCATCATCGTTGCCTTGCTCGCTTGGTCGCTCAAGCGCCTCGTGCGGCCCGATCCCGTCCAGCAGTTGTGGCTGAAGTTCTGCCGCAAGCTCGCCGTGGCGGGCCTGCCCCGCGAGCCGCACGAAGGCCCGCTCGATTTCACCGGGCGCGCGGCACAACGATTTCCCGCGGTAGCCGCGGCCATTGTTTCGGTCGGCGAACGCTACATCGCGTTGCGCTATGGGGTCGTGCGACATGACGCAGACCTCGCCGAACTCAAACGAACAGTGCGGGAGTTCCGTCCGGCATGATGCGTTTCCTGTTCGGCTGTTGCACTTTGCTCGCATTGGCGTCTCCGCCCGCCTTTGCCTCACAACCCAGCACGGTCGAGCGCGGCTATTCGGGCCGTCCAGAGACACGGGCCTTCATCCGCGAGATGGTGGAGCGACACGGGTTTCCCGAAGGCGACCTGTACGCGCTCTTCGCGCTGACCACGCGGCAACCCGAGATCCTCAAGGCGATCCGTCCGCCCTCCTCGCCGCGCGTGCGTTCGTGGCGGAACTATCGCCCGATCTTCGTGAACGAGCGCCACATCGCCGACGGCGTGCGATTTGCCGCACAGCATGCCGAAGCCCTCGCCCGCGCCGAGGCCGAGTACGGGGTCCCGCGCGAAATCATCGTCGCGATCATTGGCGTCGAGACGTACTACGGCCGCAACATGGGCAAGTGGCGGGTGATCGATGCGCTGGCCTCGCTCGCATTCGACTACCCGCCGCGCGCGGACTTCTTCCGCTCCGAGTTGGAGGCTTTCCTCCTCTTTTCGCGCGAGGCGCGCCTGGACCCGCTGGAGATCCGCGGATCGTATGCGGGCGCGATCGGCATCCCGCAGTTCATGCCGAGCAGCTACCGCCGGTGGGCGGTGGATTTCGACGGCGACGGCGTTGCGCTCCTGCGCTCGAGCCCCACCGACTCGATCGGGTCGGTGGGCAATTTCCTCAAGTCGCATGGCTGGGTGCGCGGGGAGCCGATTGTTTTCCCGGCCGATATCGGCGGCATGGACCCGGCGCCGCTCATCGCCGAGGGAATCAAGCCGGCGCGCACGCTCGCCCAGCTCGCCGCGGCCGGCATCACGATCCATGCGCAACCGGGGCCGAACCCTGAAACGCCGGGTGCGCTCATCGACCTCGTCACGCCCGACCGCGCCACCGAGTACCGCGTGGGGCTCAACAACTTCTACGTGATCACGCGCTATAACCGCAGCTCGTTCTATGCCGCGGCGGTCCATGACCTCGCGCAGGCCTTGCGCCTCGCGATGAACCGCTAGCCGTCGGCGCCCGAAACGGCTCCCGCCTTTCCTAGACCCGCTCCGGGTCGGATTTCTCGATGGCGTGCAACAGGCCGAGACGGCCCTCCTCTACCAGGTCCAGGAGCGGTACCCCCCGGTTGCGAGGGGATAGAGGGAAAGGTCGCCGGCGCCGCCGCCCTCGGGCAAGGAGGCGTCGCGGCGCTGCGGGGTCATGACGGCGGCAGGTATTTCATCGGATCCACGGGCTTGCCCGACCTGCGGATCTCGAAGTGCAGCTTGGGGGTATCGGCGTCGGTGTCGCCGAGCTCGGCGATCTGCTGGCCGCGCGTCACGGCCTGGTCCTGCTTCACGAGGATCTCGCGATTGTGCGCGTACACGCTGTTGAAATTGTTGTCGTGCTTGATGACGATAAGCTTGCCGTAGCCGCGGATGCCGGTGCCGATGTAGATCACGCGCCCGCTGGCCGCAGCGACGACCGGGTCACCCGGCTTGCCGCTGATGTCCACGCCCTTGTTCGTGGGCTCCGAGAACCCGGCGAGGATCCTGCCGCGCGCCGGCCAGATGAATTCGATCGCCTCGCCCTCGCGCGCTTCCGTCGCTGTGCTTGCAGGCGGCGCGGGCTGGGCCGGTGCCGAAGCAACGGGTTTCGCGGGCGGCTGAGGAGCCGCCGGCTGGGCGGCCTGCGGCGCGGGCTCGCCCCGTTGCAGCATCGCCAGGTTTTCGCTCGAGTAGGGCAAGCGCAAAGCCTTGGGATCGTTCTTGACCGCGGCCGAAGGCACCGCGGGCGCGGGCTTCGTTTCGGGCGGACGCGTGGCGATCGGCTTGGAGTCCGGGGGCCGCGATTCGAGCGGACGCGAATCGATGGCGCCAGAGCCGCGCGCCGCGCCCACCTGCACGGGCGGCTGCTGCTGGCCTTCTGGCGGCGCAACTCGAATGACCTGGCCGGGCTGGAGCCGGTCGGGGTTGTCCATCCGGTTCCATTCCCTGAGGTCACGTGGATCGGCGCCGTGATCGAGGGCGATGCTGTAAAGCGTATCGCCTCGCTTGACCTGGTAGGTTCCGGAGGGCGAAACAGTCAACGCAGAACCCGGAGCGCCCGGCACCGGCGTCTGCTGTGCTACCGGCGGCGCCGGCTTGGCGGTCGCCGAGGGCGAACGGTCGATGACCGGCGCCGGCGTCGAGCGTGATGCGCAACCCGCGACGAGCACGCTCAGCGCGCACACTGCAAGCGCGCCATGAAACGGGAGCACCTTGCCAACCGGGACCGTTGTACGAATTGCGCTTGTGTTCAAAGCCTGCCTGTCTCCAGTGGAACGAACCTCACCGCATCCATGGTCTTCTCGCTGTAACCGCGCGGACCGCGCTCGATCAGAACCAGCCGCTGCGTCCCTCGCCCTGCCTGCGGCATCTTCAGCGGCAGGATCATTCTGCCACCCACCGCCAGCTGTTGTAAGAGGGCCGGCGGGACTTCGGGCGCAGCCGCGGCGATGATGATCGAATCGAAAGGCGCGGCTTTCGCGAGCCCCAGATTGCCGTCGCCATAGGTCAGGCGCAGGTTGGACAGCTTGAGCCCCAGCAAATTGCTTCGGGCGCGGTCGAGCAACGCCTGGATGCGTTCGATCGAATACACCTCGGGGGCAACGTGCGCGAGCACGGCGGCCTGGTAGCCGCACCCTGTGCCGATCTCGAGCACCTTGCCGAGATCCCGGCCGCCGGCGCGCAGGGCTTCGATCATCTTGGCCACTACGTAGGGTTGAGAAATGGTTTGGCCAAGGCCGATCGGCAGCGCCGTGTCCTCGTACGCGCGCGAAGCGAGCGCTTCTTCCACGAAGACATGGCGCGGCACCGCGGCCATCGCCGAGAGCACGCGCTCATCGGTGATGCCCTCGTCGCGCAACCGGTTGGCCATGCGCTCGCGCGTGCGCTGCGAGGTCATACCGATGCCCGCGAAATTTTTCGCGTCGCGCATTGCGCCTACTTGCCCATCCAGTCGCGCACCATCGCGCCCTGCCCGCGATGCGTGAGGTCGACCTGCAACGGGGTGACCGAAACCGCGCCGCTGGCCACGGCATTAAAATCCGTGCCCGGGCCGCCGTCCTGCGCGCCGCCCGCTGCGCCGATCCAATAGATGGTCTGGCCGCGCGGATTGACGGACTTCACCACCGGCTCGGCCTTGTGGCGCTTGCCCAGGCGTGTCACCTCGATGCCCGTGATTTCGTCTTCGGGAATGTCGGGCACGTTGACGTTGAGCAGCACCGGCTCAGCAAAAGGCTGGCGCTGGAAACGCTTCACCAGTTGCGCCGCCACGAGCCCGGCGGTGCGCATGTTCTTGCCGACATGGCTGGTCAGCGAAATCGCAATCGACGGGATGCCGAGCAGGAAACCCTCGGTTGCAGCCGCGACCGTGCCCGAATAGATCGTGTCGTCGCCCATGTTGGCGCCGTTGTTGATGCCGGAGACGATGATGTCGGGCTGCACTTCGAGAAACCCGGTAACCGCAAGGTGCACGCAGTCGGTCGGCGTGCCGTTGACATAAGTGAACCCGTTCGCGGCGCGGCGCACCATCAGCGGCCGGTCCAGGGTCAGCGAGTTCGAAGCGCCGCTGCGGTCGCGCTCGGGCGCGACAACGATGAGTTCGCCCAGCGGCGCGAGGTGCTCCGCGAGCATGGCCAGGCCCGGCGCAAAATAGCCGTCGTCATTTGAGAGGAGGATCCGCACGAGGGAAAGCCGCGATCGGTGACGGGAGGTATTGCCACTGCGGGCCGGTTGCAGGGTGCGAGAGCCCGCGTATGCGAAGCGGAGTCTATCATGAACACTCGCGCATCCGGCCGCCGCATGCGCCACCCGCGGGCGCCTCAACCGCGCCGAAATTCATAACATTCAAATGGCTAGATTGGCTGTGGGCGCGGCTCGCAGAGCACCCAAAATATTTATTTTGTTATACTGGCCCGGCCGCGAAGCAACCGGAAGGAGAACCGCGCATGGCGAACAGACGCTCCACAGTACCCACAAGCGAGCAGATGCGCGCGCAGGTCCTGTCCGCGATCGCGGAGCGCCTGGCCCAGTCCGGCCATACCCAGAAGGCAGTCGCCGCGCAGCTCGGCCTCGCCCAGCCGCAGGTCAGCGCATTGATGAACGAGAAAAGCGACGGCTTCAGCCTCGATCGCCTGATCGATGTCGCGGTGCGCGCCGGGCTCTCCGTGCGCCTTACGGTTACCCGCCCCTACAAGCGCGACTGAAACGGGACCTGCCCAGATGACGTTGCCTGCCGGCTGGCAAACGCTCGAGGTGACTACGCCCGAGCCGCACGTGCTGCTCGTCACGCTCAATCGGCCTGCGCTCGCAAACGCGCTCAACACCCAGATGGGACTCGACCTGCGCGACTTGTGGGTGACGCTTACGCGCGACGCCGGGGACACGCGCGCCGTGGTGCTGACCGGTTCCGGAACCAAGGCATTCTGCGCGGGCGGCGACCTGAAGGAACGCAATGGCATGACGGTCGAAACCTGGCAGCGCCAGCACGAGATCTTCGAGGAAGCCTACTGGACGCTGATGGAATTGCCGGTTCCGGTGATCGCGGCGGTCAACGGGCACGCGTATGCGGGCGGTCTCGAGATGGCGCTCGCCTGCGACTTCGCCTACGCGGTGCAGGGCGCGCGGTTCGCGTTGACCGAAGTCACCATCGGCATCATGCCCGGCGCAGGCGGCACCCAGAACCTGCCGCGCGCGGTCGGCGAGCGCCGCGCCAAGGAAATCATCCTCACGGGACGGCCCTTCACGGCCGCCGAGGCGCTCGAATGGGGCATCGTCAACCGCGTAGTCGACCCCGACCAGCTGCTGCCCGCTGCGCTCGACACGGCGAGGACAATCGCGGGCAACGCGCCGATGTCGGTGCGCCAGGCCAAGAAATCCATCCACCTCGGCCTGCAGACCGATTTGCGCACCGGCCTGCGCATCGAGGTCGAGGCCTACAATCGCCTCATCGGTACCGAGGACCGCATGGAAGGCATCGCCGCCTTCAACGAGAAGCGAAAGCCCCAGTTTCGCAATCGCTAGCGGGCCGGGAGCCATGGCTCCCGTATGCTCTGTGCCACTGGAGGAGGCCACATGAAACTACCATCCCGTGCCCGAGCGCGGCTCGGCGTGGGCGCGCATGCAGGCCGGCGGCGA
>CAZZDV010000044.1:7371-20480 GCA_964652785.1 uncultured Bordetella sp. | reverse complement strand
AGTAGAGCACCGTGCTGCCATCGGGCTGCGTTACGCGCGCCGCCGGCTGGCCCATGCCGGCCTCGACCTGCGCCGTGGAGCTTCCGGGGGCCAGCGTGCGCCCGTCGTAGGATGCGCACCCGCCGATCGCGAGCGCTGCAAACAGGATTGCCGCAATCGTCCGTATCATGATGCCCTCCTGAGGATCTCGATGGTCTTCGCCTTCGGGTCGACCCTCACCCAGTCGCCGGTGCGCACCGCCTCGCGCGGGTGCGGCGTCCAGCCCTCGGTGATCGTGATGCCGGCGAAGACCGCGCCCTGCACCATCACGGGGTTCGTCACTCCAAAGATGAACGCCTTGGGCGCGATTTTCTTCCACTTGATGTCGAAAAAAGCCCAGCCCGCCGCAATCCCGCCCTTGGCCGTGGGGAAGAAGCAGATCTTGTCCTTGATGTTGGTGCCCTCGAGCTTGTGGCCGGGCTTGGTGATGAGGCCCGTCCAGCGGTCGAGGTCGTAGCGAGGGGAGAACCCTTCTTCCGACACGACCGCCTCGCCTTCGACGACCGGCCCGTACGCGCGCTCGACCCTGATGGCGACACTCATCCTGCCAGGCTCACTTCAGGTTTCCCGTGCACGCGATCTCCACGCAATCCCGCGTGCGCCGCAGGATCGTGTTGAACCGGTGAGCGCCGATGATGTTCACGATCTTGGCCGAGTTGGAGACCATGTTGGTCCACTTGTTGGCGATGCGCATCGGCGAGAGGTTCTGCAGGATGTAGAAGCACACGCCTTCGAGGATCGTGGCGCCCGCCGCTTCGATCTTCTGCGCATACCCGAGCTGCCTGGCCTGCGCGAGGACCGCGCTGTTCGTGGTTACGAAAACACTCGATCCGTCCTTGACCCTGCGCCCGTCGAAGAGCTCGCCCAGCAGTTTCATCTCGAACAGCGATTGCTGCGGCCCCGAGAACACCACGAGCCGTGCATCGCCATCGCCGAGCTTGTAGCCGCGATAGACCGCTTCGATCTGCGCATCGCCGATGACCATGCGCTCGGTCGGCGTGTTGCCGGCGAGGGCCGCTTCGATGCTGGGCGCCTCGGGCGTGACCCCGACCATGTGGAACATGCCCATCGACCCGTAGCTCGCGAGCGCGGCACCGAGGTGCTTGAGCTCGTCCGCGCCCGGCGCGCGCTGCAGCCCATGGAACACGGGCACCGCGTAATAGCTCTGGTGCGTTTCGCCGACGAGCTTGCCGACGGCGCCCCAGTCGGCGAGGTCGTCGAGCTTCGCTTTGACCTCGACCGTGAAGGTGCCCTTGCGATGCTCATCGAGGTGGAATCCGTAGGCCGGGGTGCGCCCGGTGAGTCCGGCAGCCAGCGCCGCGGGACCCGATTCGAAATTACTGCGCGCGCCGAACACCGAGTTGGCGTAGATCACCGTGCCGGTATCGCCCCAGGCCACGTGCTCACCCAAATGCGGCTGGTAGACGGTCTGGTAGTTGATGCAGGTGTCGGTCGTGACGACGTCCATGCGCTGCAGCGTGGCGATCAGCGCCTTCTCCTTGACGGCCTCGCCTTCGTCCTGCCCCATGCGCTTGCAGTGCGTGAAATCGATGCAGCGGGCGTTGGTGGTGGTGCCGACGACGCACCGGGCGCCGAGCCTGGCGGTGTCCTGCAGCCATTCGAGGCCGCCGTCGCCCATGACTTCGATGTCGCCCATCATGTGGACGTTGGTCACCGGCACGAACCGCCTGGCGCCCCAGAACTTGCCGACCTCGACCTGGTAGTCGAGCGCCTTCCTGACCGCCTCGCCGTGAGAGCCTGAGAGCATGGCCTGCTCTTCCGGGGTCAACTCCATCCGGTCCGCTCCATCGGGAAGCCCCCTATTCGCCCTTGCCGGGCTCGGGGCTGAAGTATTTCTCGAACTTGCCTTCCTCGTCCTTGAACGTCTCGGCATCCGCGGGGGCCGTGCCCTTGCGCGTGATGTTCGGCCACTTCGCCGAGAAGTCGGTGTTGAGCTTGAGCCATTTCTCGCCGCGCTCGTCCGAGTCCGGGATGATCGCTCCCGGCGGGCATTCCGGCTCGCACACGCCGCAGTCGATGCACTCGTCCGGGTTGATGACGAGCATGTTGTCGCCCTCGTAGAAGCAGTCCACCGGGCAGACTTCGACGCAGTCCATGTACTTGCATTTGATGCAGTTCTCGGTGACGAGGTAGGTCATTGCGGCTCCGGCCGGGATGCTTCTGTTGGGAAAACGTATTTTACATGGGCTTGAATCCCGCCTAGGCTCCCTACATCTGCTGTTTTACCCTTTCCCGGGAGAAAGACCGTGACGCCGGAAGTGCCAACGAACGAGATGCGCAACAGCGTGGACGTCGATGCCCGCAATTTCAACCAGGAGGTCATCGAGGCCTCCAGGGACGTGCCGGTCGTCATCGACTTCTGGGCGCCGTGGTGCGGGCCCTGCAAGGTGCTCAAGCCCATGCTCGAAAAACTCGCGGCCGAGTACGGCGGCAAGTTCAAGCTCGTCAAGGTCAACTCCGACGAGAGCCTCGACCTCGCGCAGGAGTTCGGCGTGCGCTCGATTCCCGACGTGCGGGCGATCCGCAACGGCAAGCAGGTCGGCTCGTTCGTCGGTGCGCTGCCGATGCCGCAGCTGCGCGCTTTCATCGACAAGCTCATCCCAACGCCTTCCGAGCTCGAGCGCGCTCGCGCAAAAGAGCTCATCGCCGCCGGCGATCACCCTGGCGCAGCGGACGCGCTCAGGAAAGCCATCGAACTCGACCCGAAAAGCGATCACGCCCGCCTCGATCTGGCCGAAGTGCTGATCCCGCAGCAGAAGCTCGACGAAGCCGAAGCGCTGCTGGCCGAGGTCAAGCCCGACGTGAAACTGGACGACCGCGTCGCCTCGCTCAGGCAGGGCGTCGCCTTCGCGCGCTCCGGGGACTCCGGCCCGGGCGAAGCCGAACTCGCCCGCGCGGTGGCCTCGAACCCCGGCGATCTCGAATCGAGGCTCGGGCTCGCGAACCACCTCGCCGGCCAGCGCAACTACCGGCAGGCCATGGAGGAGCTGCTGGAAATCATCCGGCGGCAGAAGGACTTCAAGGACGGTGCGGCCAGAAAGCAGATGGTCGCAATCTTCGGCCTGGCCGCGGCCGACCCGGACCTCGTTTCCGAGTACCGCAGGAAGCTCTCTAGCGCCCTGAACTAGCGCCCTGCCTGCCGTGTGCTGCCGCACAGACCGGTTGCCGGGCAGTCCCTAGCCTTAATGCAACATCACAACCGACCAGAGGATGCACATGGGCATGACAGGCAAGCCGGCAGGCAACGAAACCAATTCCCCGGAGAAGCTGTGGGACCTCATCCGGGACATGAAATTCGCGATGTTCACCACCCGCCACGACAACGGGCACCTTCACTCGCGCCCCATGACGACGCAGAACGGCAAGGATGACGAGGACGACCGCCTGTGGTTCTTCATGTCGCGCAAGAGCGACCCGGTGTCCGACATCGAGTCCGAGCCGGCGGTGAACGTGGGCTATGCCGACCCGGGCGAGGACACCTACGTGTCGGTCTCGGGCAACGCGCGCGTGGTCGATGACAAGGCGAAGAAGCAGGCGCTCTGGTCGAAGATGGCCCAGGCGTGGTTTCCCGGCGGCGTGGACGATCCCGACCTCGCGCTGGTGGAGGTGGACATCTCCCACGCCCACTACTGGGACGTGAAGGAGAACAAGGTCACGCAGCTACTCAAGATGGCCAAGGCGGTCGTCACCGGCAAGCCGCCCGCCGGCATGGGCGAGACCGGCGAAGTGCGCATCCAGTAGTTGCGGACGCTCAGGCCCGCGGCGCGATCGTCCAGCGCGCCGCGAGTCCCGCCTTGCCAAGCACGGCGGTCGACTCCACCGAGAGAAACCGGTCGTGCGCGGCGCCTGCGCCGATCCAGAGATCGTTCCATGCGGTGAAGGCCCGCAGCGGGTCTTCGAGTTCCAGCCCTTCCACCAGCACCCATCGCGGCAGGTCCACGACGTGCGTCGCGCCGTGGCGCGATGAAGTCACGTCTTCCCCCTGCCCCGAGAGCATCGCCGCGAGCCACGCAGCGAAGGCCGTGGCGCTGTCGGCGCGATCAGCCGTAAATTCCTTGGTCGCTTCCTCCTCGAACTGCAGGCCGACCAGCCTGGCGACGCGGCCGACTTCAACACGCGCCTCCGCGGGGCCGAGCAGGTCCTCCGCGACTGCAAGCATCGTGCGCACGTAATCCATCGCGTAGCGGCGCCGCGTGCGCTCCAGCCGGTCGGTCGGCCACGTTGCAGCTTCGAGCTTCGGCGCGGCGGCCGGGTCGAACTGCGGCATCCACTCGCCATAGGAAAAGCGAACGCGCTCCCCGGGCGCGAGGTCGCGATCGTGCTCGAGGTAGTAGCCTTCGAGGCCCGGCAGGCCGTCGACCGTCATGCCGGTGCAGACGAACCCGAGGCGAGGATTGCCCAGGCTCACGCCGTTGTGCCCGTGCCATCCATGCAGCATCGCCGCCGAGACCTCGTGCGGGATCGCGGCGATCGCGGTGCCGCGCCACATCCAGCGCGGCGGCGGATAACGCACCCACGCCTTGAGGTCGGACTCCCGGAAGTACTCGGTCTTCACACCGCCGAGCGCGTTGGAGTGGTAGTGATACAGAGCGCACGCAACCGCATGCGGCTCGTCAGTGAGTCCGAGCTTGGCCAGACCCGGCAGGAATTTATCAAGGTGCTGGCGGCGGAAATGGCGGAAGACGTACTCGCGCGCCACCTCCGGCCCGCGGCGGACGACCAGCGATACCACGAAGGCGGTCACCAGCGCGTTGTACAGCGTTGCAATCGAACGCCATGCGGCCGGGTCCGGGTTCATCCGATGTCAGTATTTTGGCTGGAGAGTCACTCTAGGCGCGGGGTGTTGTGTAAACATGGCAGCATTTCTAGTTCCATTATCAATCACGTCGGACGAATCATAAAGTGGATTCGGGCGCTCTGTTCGAATGAGGTCCAGGCTTCGCGCAGCCTGACGCCGGAAGCCCGCTGTTTCTCAGACTCGTAAATCACCAGCTCACGCACTCTCTTTCAGCCTGAGCAGCTTGACCGCGTTCTCCTTCATGATCAGCGGCAGCACTTCGGGCTTCATCGGCAGCTTGGCGAAATCCTCCATCCAGCGGTCCGGAGAAATCACCGGGTTGTCGGTACCGAACAGCACCTTGTGCTTGAGCAGCGTGTTGGCGTACTGCACGAGCTGCGGCGGGAAATACTTCGGTGACCAGCCCGAGAGGTCGATGTAGACGTTGGGCTTGTGCGTTGCGACCGACAGCGCCTCGTCCTGCCAGGGCACCGAGGGGTGCGCCATGATGATCGGCATGTCGGGGAAATCCGCCGCCACGTCGTCCAGATAGATCGGGTTCGAGTACTTGAGCTTGAGCCCGCCGCCGCCGGGCATGCCGGCGCCGATGCCGGTCTGGCCGGTGTGGAAAAGGGCCGGCAGCTTGTAGTGGGCGATGATTTCGTAGAGCGGGTAGCAGTCGTGGTCGTTCGGGAAGAACGCCTGCACCGTGGGATGGAACTTGAAGCCCCTGACCTTGTACTTCTCGATGAGGTCGCGCGCCATCCTCACGCCCATCTTGCCGCGCGAGGGGTCGACGCTCGCAAAGGCGATCGCCACGTCGGCGTTCTCGGCCACGCTCTCGGCGATCTCCTCGTTGGAGATGTTGTTCTTGAGGCCCTGCCCGCGCTCGCGGTCGACGGTGAAGCACACGAAGCCCATCTTGCGCTCGCGGTAGTACGCGGCCATCTGGTCGATCGTCTGGTGCGTGGGCTGGTAGCGGAAATAGCGGCCGCGTGCTTCGAGCCCCTCCTTGGCCGCCTCGTCGGGCAGGATGCGAGTCGATTTCTCGGCATGCGTATGGATGTCGATGGCAATGAGCTCGTCTACGTTCATTTTCTTCACTGCGGTGCTCCAGGCGTGGGGTGAATGATGTGGGATGGCGAGGGTTTGGCGTACAGGTCATCGACCAGCGTGGCGCGTGCTTCGAGAACGGCCCGCTGGTTGATCGAACCCTTGTCGGTGATTTCGCCCGCGTCGATCGAAAGGGGTTCCGTCAACAGCACGGCGCGCGCGATGGTTGTCGACGCGCCGGTGCCCGACTGCGCAATTTTATCGAGGACCTGGCGGCAGGCGTCGCGCAGTTCGGGTGTGTTCGGCGTGCCCATGCGCGGAATGATGAGCGCGGTGAGCTCGCGCCGGTCGTGGCCCGCGATGACTGCGTCCTGCACCCAAGGCGTCCCGGCGGCGATGATGCGCGCGCGAAGCGGCCCGACGCTGACCCAGGTGCCCGAGCTGATCTTGAAATCCTCGGCGATGCGGCCGTCGAACACGAGGCCCTTCTGCGGGTCGGCCGGATCGAGGAAGCGCGCGGCGTCGCCGCTCTTGTAATAGCCCTGCTCGTCGAACCCGGCGCGGGTCAGGTCTTCCTGCCGCCAGAAGCCCGGCGTCACGTTCGGGCCGCGATAGCGCACCTCCAGTTTCCCGTCGACCGGGACGAGGCGCACTTCGACGCCCGGCCCCGGATGTCCGATGCCGCCGGACTGCCCGGCTTCCCAGTTGGCGACGAACGCGTACGGCGCGGTTTCCGTCATGCCCAGGCCCGTGATCATGAGGATACGCTCGCCGCAGGTTTTCTCGGCCGCCTCGTGCAGGCTGTCCCAGATCGGCTGGCCGAGGCTCGCGGCGGCGTAGAACAACATCTTCACGCGTGAAAAGAAATTTTTCGCGAGCGCTTCGTCCGCATGCAGCGCCCGCGCGATCTCCTCGAACCCGCGCGGCACGTTGAAGTACACCGTCGGCGCAATCTCGCGCAGGTTGCGCAGCGTTTCGCCGATCAGTTGCGGGACCGGCTTGCCCTCGTCGATATACAGCGTGCCGCCGTTGTACAGGGCGAGGCCGTAGTTATGGTTACCGCCGAACGTGTGGTTCCACGGCAGCCAGTCGACCAGCACCGGCGGCTCCTCGGCCATGAAAGGCAGCGAGTCGACGATCATCTGCAGGTTGCTGGTGAGCATTCGCTGCGTGTGGATCACCGCCTTGGGCAAGCCGGTCGAGCCGGAGGTCAGCAGGAATTTGCAGATCGAATCGGGCCGGATCGCGGCATGCGCTTCGTCGACCTTGGCGGCAGGCGCGGTGGCGGCAAGCTCTTCGAACAGCGTCGCCTCGAAGCGGGTCGATCGTCGCTCGGACGAGCGTTGCGTAAAAGCCAGCTCGGTGGCCGCGGGCACCGCCGCTTCGATCGCGCCCGCAAAACGCGATTCGTCCGAGGCGAAAACCAGTCCCGGTGTCATCAGGCCAACGACATACTTCAGCTTGCCGTGGTCCTTCGATACCAGCGAATACGAGGGCGACACCGGCACGAACGGCACGCCGACATGCAGCGCCGCGAGCGCAAGCATCGCGTGCTCGAGATCGTTTTCCGACAAGATCATGAGCGGCCGCTCGGCCGACAAGCCGCGATCGAGCAGCGCCTGGCCGATCTTGCGTGCGTGCCGCAGCGCCTGCGCGTACGAGATCCCGCGCCACTCGCCCGAAGCTGCGCGCTTCGCGATGAATGTGCGATCCGGCGCTTCGTTTGCGTATTGAACCAAACGCTCGGTCAGGCGCGCCGGATACGGATTCAGCGGGGCCGGCGACTGCAGATGCCAGCCGCCCTGGGGGTCCGGGCGCACCGTGACGCTCGCGGGTCCCAGCGAAATCCCGCGAAACCGGTTCGCGCCCTGGGCCATGTTCAACCGGTGAGCTTTTCGAGCAGTCGCAGGAGCTCGCGCCGCTCGGCCGGGTCGAGGCGTTCTGCAAACTTGAGGTCGTGCGCGCGCACGCTGCGCTTGAGCTTGCGCACCAGGGTTTCACCCTTGGTGGTGAGGAACAATCCCCAGGCTCGCCCGTCTTGCGGCTTGTGGCGCCGCTCGGCCAGGCCGCGCTGCTCCAGCCAGTCGGCGAGCATCATCGCCCCCGACCTCGCCGTGCCGAGCACTTCGCCAAGCTCGCTCTGGCTGATGCCCGGATTGCCGGCGAGGATCACCAGCGCGGTGTAGCGCGGCGGCGTGATCTCTTCGAGGCTGGAAGAACTGCGGGTCGCTCGCGCAAACGCTTCGAACGAGCCAATCTGGGCGCGCTTGAGCGCATAGCCGAAATGCTCGCCGAGGTCGGCGTAGTCGATGCCTTCCACGCGGACGAGGCTGCCCGGGCGGGGACCGCGCGATGAGGGAGGCGTTTTCATTTGACCGGGCGATTGTAATTCTCTATAACAATCGCTGCGGCGACTGTTTTACTTGCCGGACAATAATTTGCGCAGCGCAACATTGCGCGGTGTTTGCCGGATAACCCAGAATAACGGCGACAATACGCCGCACATCCACAGGAGGAGTCATGACCCAACGCAACTTCACCCGCCGCGAGTTCAACGCCGCCCTCGCCGCGAGCGGCACGCTGGCCGCGCTTTCCCCGTTCGGCATCGCCCGCGCGCAGGCCACCAAGCTCAAGGTCGGCGTGCTGCTGCCGCGCTCCGGGTTCCAGGGCTTCATCGGCCAGTCCTGCCAGAAAGGCGCGGACCTCGCCCCCGGCGTCATCAAGGAATTGCTCGGCGTCGACATCGAGCTCATGAACGCCGACACCGAAACCAACGTGGACACCGCGCGCACCCGCGCCGAGCGCCTGATCCAGGAAGGCGCGCATGTGCTGGTCGGCCCGTTCGATTCGGGCGCCGCCTCCGCGATCGCGCAGGTGGCCGAGCAGCGCGGCGTACCGTTTGTCATCAACATCGCAGCCGCCCCGCCGATCACCGAGCAGGGCTACAAGTTCGTGTTCCGCAATTTCCCCACCGCTCCGGAACTGGTGCGCAACGGTCTGGCCTTGATCGGGGATCTTTTCCGCGAGACCAAGGTCGCCCCCCGCACCGCGGTATTCATGCACGTCAACGACACGTTCGGCCAGGCCATGTTCAAGGGCATCTCGGCCATCATGCCGGGGCTCACCAACCTGCCCTTCAAGATCGTGGACACGATCTCCTATGATCCGGCCGCCAAGGATCTGACGGTCGAAGTGTCGAAAGCAAAGGCCGCCAACGCCGACTTCCTCCTGCTGGTCTGCCGCCTCAACGACGCGATCATCCTGCGCCGCGAGATGATCAAGCAGCGCTGGAACCCGATGGGGGTGATCAGCCCGGGCTCGCCGGGAATCTACGAGGAGCAGTTCTCCAAGGTCCTGGGCAAGAACGCCGAATATTGCATGGCCAACGCGCCCTGGTTCAACCCGAAGATGAACATGACCAAGGTGGTCGACGCCGCGTTCAGGAAGCAGAACCCCAAGGAGCAATTCGTCTTCCACGGCACCAACGTGGCGTACACCTTCGAGTCGATCCTCATCGCCGCCGATGCATTCAAGCGCGCGCGCAGCACCGACCCGAAAACGCTCGCCGATGCGATCCGCCAGACCAATATCACCGACCGCATCGGCCTGGGCGGCCCGATCAAGTTCAACGCCAAGGGCCAGGTCGAGGGCAACCTCTCGGCGTGCGCGCAGATCCTCAACGGGCGCCCGACCGTGGTGCTCCCTTTGAGCGCGGCCGAAGCGCGGCCGGTGTTCCCGATGCCAAGCTACAAGGCCTAGCCCGAGCCCACCAACGGAAAGTGGGGTCAGATCCGAGTTGTCAAATAAGTCGGATCTGACCCCACTTAATTTTCGCGCCGATGCCCTCGATCGACCTGATCGCCAACGTAGTCATCGCGGGGCTGCTCACGGGCCTCGTGTACGGGCTCATGGCGCTCGGGCTGTCGGTGATCTTCGGCGTGGTGCGCGTGGTCAATTTCGCGCATGGCGAAATGATGACGATCGCCATGTACGCGGCGGTCGCGCTCTTCGGGGCGTTCAGGCTCGACCCATTCATCGCCGTGATTCCGGTTGCGATCGTGTTTTTCGGCTTCGGCTATGCAATGCAGGCCGGGCTCATCAACCCGTTCATCACGCGGCCGGAGCATTCCCAGTTCATGCTGCTGGTGGCCGTGGCCATCATCATGGTCAACGTCCTGCTCATGATCTTCGGGCCGAGCGCGCTGAACGTGCAGGTGGACTACCAGCTCGAGTCGTACGAGGTCGGCAAGATCCTTTTCGACAAGGCCCGTGTATTTGCGGCCGGCATGGCGCTCGCGACGAGCGCCGGCCTTTTCATCTTCTTCAAGCACACGCGCACCGGCAAGGCGATCCGCGCGTGCGCCGACAACAACCTCGGTGCCAAGGTGGTGGGGCTGAATGTCAAGCACCTCTATGCGCTGACCTTCGGCCTGGGCTCGGCCTGCGTCGCGGTGGCCGGCTGCATGATGATCCTGCTGGTGGACGTCACCCCGTCCCTGGGCCCCGGATACACGCTGCTCGCGTTCGTGATCGTGATCATCGGCGGGCTGGGCTCGATGCCGGGCGCGCTGTTCGGCGGCATCCTGATCGGTGTGTCCGAAGCACTCGCGGGTCTGTTCTTCGCGCCCTCCGCGAAAAGCATGTTCGGCTTCGCGCTGCTCATCCTCGTGCTGCTGTTCCGGCCGCAGGGCCTGCTCGGGAGGAAACTGTGAACTCGCGCGCGCGCATCCTCCTTTCGGTGCTTGGTGTCGTGCTGGTCCTGCTGCCCGCGTTCGCGGGCAACTACGTCATCTCGGTGGCCACGCTGATCCTGTACTTCGCGTTCGTCGGGCAGGCATGGAACGTGATGATGGGCTTTGCCGGCCAGCTCTCGCTCGGCCATTCGCTGTATGTGGGTGTCGGCGCCTATGTGTCGGCGGCAATGTTCGTCAATCTCGGCATCGCGCCCTGGGCCGGCCTGTGGGTCGCGATCCTGGTCTGCATGGCGCTCGGCGCGGCGATCGGCTTTCTCGCCTTCCGCTTCGGCATCTCGGGCGTGTACTTCGCGCTGCTCACGATCGCGTTTGCCGAGTTCACGCGCATCGGCTTCGACCACATCGAGTGGACCGGCGGCTCGGGCGGCCTGTTCCTCAAGGTGGCGCAGAGGGAGCAGATGGACCTGCTCAATTTCCGCGGGCCGCCCGCGATGTACTACTACGCGATCCTCGCGCTCGCGGCCGGGGCGCTCGCGATTTGCGCCTGGCTGCTCAAGAGCCGCGCGGGCTATTACTGGCAGGCGATCCGCGAGAACGAGGAGGCCGCGCAGGCCCTGGGCATCAACACTTTCCGCTACAAGATGATCGCGGTGCTCATCAGCTCGGCGATGACCGCCGTGTCGGGCGTGTTCTTCGCCTTCTACTACAACAACCTCTTTCCCGAGCAGATCTTCCATATCAGCCGCTCGATCGAGATCATCCTGGGGCCGATCATCGGCGGCATCGGCACGCTGTTCGGCCCGATCCTCGGCGCGTTCGTGCTGACCGTCCTTGCCGACAGCATCACGGAAGTGCTCGCGTATTTCGGCGTCGAGGTACCGGGCATCAAGCAGGTGTTCTACGGCGTGGTGCTCCTCATGGTCGTCATGTTCCTGCCGCACGGCATCTGGCCGACGCTCGCGAGAAAGCTCGGGGTAACGAAGTCATGAGTTGCGGGTCATGAGCCTGCTCGAAGCCCGCTCGATCTCGAAATCGTTTCGCGGCCTCAAGGCGGTGGCGAATGCGAGCCTCGAGGTCCCGCAGGGCGGCATCGTCGCGCTGATCGGCCCCAACGGCGCCGGCAAGACCACGTGCTTCAACATGATCGCCGGCGTGTTCGCCCCGGATTCGGGCGAGATCCTGTTCGGCGGCAAGCGCATCGACGGCCTGCGCCCCGACCAGATCTGCGTCGCGGGCATCGGCCGCACTTTCCAGATCGTGAAGCCCTTTGCCGGGCTCTCGGTGCTCGACAACGTGATCGTCGGCGCTTTCAATCGCACCAAGCACCTGTCCGAGGCGAGCAGATCCGCGAGCGACATCCTCGATCGCCTCGGCCTCGGACCCAAGCGCGACCTGCCGGCTTCGTCGCTCACCCTCCCGGACCGCAAGCGGCTGGAAGTCGCGCGGGCGCTGGCCACGCGCCCGACCCTGCTGTTGCTGGACGAAGTCATGGCCGGCCTGCGCCCGACCGAATGCGACCTCATGGTCGAAGTATTCCGCGAACTCAACGCAAAGGACGGACTCACGATCCTGCTCATCGAGCACGTGATGCGCGCGGTCATGGCGCTCGCGCGGCACATCGTCGTCCTGCATCACGGCGAGATCATCGCGCGCGGCACGCCGCAGGAAGTGGTGCGCGACCCGGCGGTGCTGGAGTGCTATCTCGGCGAGGAAACCGAGGTATGAGCCCCGGGAAGGACGCACTGCTCGAGATCGAGAACCTCGACCTGTACTACGGCGACGCACAGGCGCTCTCCGAAGTTTCGCTGAAGGTCGAAGAGGGACGCATCGTGGCCATCGTCGGCGCCAATGGCGCGGGCAAGTCCTCCCTGATACGGTCGATTGCCGGCATCGAGAAACCGCGCGGCGGGCGCGTGCGCTTCAAGGGCAAGGACATCACGGGATTCGAGTCGTACACGACCTGCAACCTCGGCATCGGCCAGGTCGCCGAAGGCCGCCAGATCTTCCCCACCCTCTCGGTGGTCGAGAACCTCGAGATGGGCGCGATGGTCCCGCGCGCGCGCGCCAGGGCCGGGCAGGCCATGGACGAGGTCTTCGCCCTGTTCCCGCGCCTGGCCGAGCGCCGCGACCAGCTGGCGGGCACCATGTCCGGCGGCGAGCAGCAGATGCTCGCCATCGGCCGCTGCCTCATGGGGCAGCCCGAGCTCATCATGTTCGACGAGCCCTCGCTCGGCCTCGCCCCCACTGTGGTGCAGGAAGTCTTCCACATCATCCGCGCGCTGAACGCCAAGGGCATCACGATCCTGCTGGTCGAGCAGAACGTCGCGGTCTCGCTCAAGATCTCCGCGCAGGCCTACGTGCTGGAGAACGGGCGCATCGTCATGTCCGGCACGGGCGAGTCGCTGCTGCATGACGACCGGGTAAGGCAGGCTTACATGGGGCTCTAGCGGGCTCTGGCGCAATCGGGCATGCCGATGGCAACATTTCGCCCGCTTGGCCGCTCAGGCAGCGGGGTTCAAGCAAAA
>CAZZDV010000044.1:5096-7271 GCA_964652785.1 uncultured Bordetella sp. | reverse complement strand
AAAATCGGCTCTTGTGATCCGGTGCCGGGGCTCAACATTACGTACACTTGCCGCACAGCCTGCCGGCGCCCCGGAAAAAACCCAAGAATGAAGCTGAACTTGCTCTGGATTGCACTGTCCCTTGGCCTCGCGGCCCCGGGGCTGAATGCCCAGCCCGCGGCCACGGCCAACCCGCCCGAGCTCAAGCCTGTCGTGCAGGAGGCCAAGGCGGCGAGCGTCGCGGCGCAGGTGCTCTCGCGCTTTCACTACAAGCCGATGCCGCTGGACGAATCGCTCTCGGCCAGGGTCTTCGACCAGTACCTCAAGGCGCTCGATTCGGAGAGGCTGCTGTTCGTGCAGGAGGACATCGACCGCCTCTCGGCCAACCGGGCCAGGCTCGGCGAGGCCATCATGAAGGAAGACCTCGGCATCCCGTACGCGATGTTCAACCTCTACCGGCAGCGCGCCGTCGAGCGTTTCACGTACGCCCGGTCGCTGCTCAAGAAAGGGTTCGACTTCCAGGCGGCTGAAACTTACCAGTTCGCGCGCGAGAAGGAAGCCTGGGCGAAGAACGAAGCCGAGATGCGCGAGCTTTGGAGAAAGCGCCTCAAGAACGACTGGCTGCGCCTCAAGCTCGGCGGCAAGGACGACAAGAGCATCGTCGAGCTGCTCGACAAGCGCTACTACACGCTCATGAAGCAGGTCATGCGGGTCAAGAGCGCCGACGCGTTCCAGGTCTTCATGAACGCCTACACCATGGCCATCGAGCCGCACACCAGCTACATGGGGCCGCGCGCCTCGGCCGAGTTCGGCATTTCGATGCAGCTCTCGCTGGTGGGCATCGGCGCTTCGCTCACCGAGCTCGACGACTACATCACCATCCGCGACCTGGTGCCGGGCGGGCCCGCGATCCTCTCGGGGCAGCTCAGGGCCGGGGACCGCATCCTCGGCGTTGCGCAAGGCGACGCCGCGATGACGGACGTGCTCGGCTGGCGAGTGGACGATGCGGTTGTGCTGATCCGCGGCACGGCGGACTCGGTGGTCCGGCTCGACATCCTGCCGGTGGACGCGGCGCCCGACGGCAAGCGCAAGGTCGTGTCGCTCGTGCGCAAGACGATCAGCCTGGACGCGCGCGCCGCCAAGTCCACCATCCAAGTGGCGACGGACGGCAAGACCACGCGCCGCATCGGCGTGATCTCCCTGCCGACGTTCTACGAGGATTTCACCGGCCGGCAGAAAGGCCTGCAGGACTACCGCAGCGCGACCCGCGACGTGGCGCGCCTGCTCGAGCAGATGAAGAAAGACAAGGTCGACGGCGTGTTGATCGATCTGCGCAACAACGGCGGCGGCTCGATGGGCGAGGCGATCGAGCTCACCGGCATGTTCATCGACAAGGGCCCGGTGGTCCAGCAGCGCAGCGCCAACGGCCAGGTCTCGGTGGGGGCCGATACGAAAGCCGGCGTGGCGTGGGAGGGCCCGCTGGCCGTGCTGATCAACCGGCGCTCGGCGTCGTCCTCTGAGATTTTCGCGGCCGCCATCCAGGACTACGGCCGCGGCCTCATCATCGGCGAGCCGAGCTTCGGCAAGGGCACCGTGCAGGCGCTGGTCAACCTGGACGAGATGGCCAAGGCCCCCAAGGGCCAGCTCGGCGAGCTCAAGATAACCATCGCGCAATTTTTCCGCGTCAACGGGGGCACCACGCAGCTGCGAGGGGTGACGCCGGACATCCTCTTCCCGGCGGCGCCGGATGCCGAGACGGTCGGCGAATCCAGCTACGAGAACGCGCTGCCGTGGGTGCAGATCAAGCCCGTCGAGTTCGCGCCGGCCGGCGACCTGAAGAAAGTGCTGCCCGCATTGGTTGCGCTGCACGAGGCCCGCGTGCGCAAGGACAAGGCGTTCCAGTACCTGCAGGAGGACATCGCCGAATCGAAGGTCCAGCGCGCAAAGAACCAGGTCTCGCTGAACGAGACCGCGCGCCGCAAGGAACTGGCCGTGCAGGAAGCGCGCCTCGCATCGCGCGACTCGAAGCGGGAGGCCGGCAAGGACGCCTCGAACGGCAGCGGCAACCCGGTTCGCGACGACGGCCTGCAGCCCGGCGAGCGCAGCCTCGCCATCGAGCTTGCGGCAGAGAAGGTGCGCGAGAGCGCCAAGGACGTGCTGCTGATCGAAGCCGTCCAGATCCTCGGCGACGCGGTG
>CAZZDV010000044.1:1875-4996 GCA_964652785.1 uncultured Bordetella sp. | reverse complement strand
GCACAATCCGAATTCCCTTCGCGGCAGATCAGGCTCATTACGCCGTTTGCGCCCGGCGGGGCAATCGATGTACTGACGCGCACGATCGCGGAGCGCCTGGCAGTGCGCTTCGGCCAGCCCGTAGTCGTGGACGCCATCCCTGGCGCGAGCACGATCATCGGCACTCAAGCCCTGGTAAAAGCGCCGCCTGACGGACACACGTTCATGATCACGACGATGTCCACGACCGTGAACAATCCCGTCATGCACCAGAAATTGCCCTATGACCCCGTGAAGGATCTCGCCCCGATCACGCAGCTGTCCTTCGGGAGCGTCCTGCTGGTCGCGCCCTCGAGCGCGCCTTACAAGGATGTGAGGGGATTGATCGAATGGGCAAAAGCCCAGAATCGGCCGATCAACTATGGCTCATGGGGCGTTGGCTCGTCCGGCCATTTGTACGGGCAGATCCTGAAGCGTGACTACGGGGTCAATCTCAATCATGTTCCGTACAAGGGAGACGTGTCGGCGATCGTCGACGTCAGGAACGGAAACCTCGACCTCACGTTCTCGAGTCCGACGAGCGCAAAGCCCCAGGTCGCCGGCGGCCAGATCAAGGCGCTTGGCATGACCGGCCCGCGCCGCTCGGATGCAATGCCCGACTTGCCGACTTTCGCCGAGCAAGGCATCGCAGGCTTCGAGCTACCGGTCTGGGTGGGTGTTTATGCTCCGGGAGGAACGCCCAAGGCGGCTATAGATCGCATCCAGCGCGAGCTGAAGGCCGTTATCGCCGATCCCGACATCACCCGTCGCATGCTCGATCAAGGCCAGGCGCCGATCGTGAATTCACCGGAAGAATTCCTGGCCAACTACAGACGCGACTTTCCCAAGTGGGAAGCGCTCATCAAGGCCTCCGGCGCCAAGATCGAGTAGGGCGCGAGGCCAGTAATGCAGACCGATTACGTCCAGCGTTTCCTTTTCGAGGAGCTCGACATCCGCGGGCGCCTCGTGTGCCTCACCGGCGCGTGGACGAAGATGCTCGACGGGCGCGACTATCCGCCGCTGGTCGCCGACCTGCTCGGCCAGGCCACTGCGCTCAGCGTACTGCTGGGCGCCAACCGCAAGGGCTCCGGCCGAACCACCCTGCAGGTTCGCGGCAACGGCCCTGTGCCCTTGCTCGTTGCGGACTGCACCTCGGACTTGAAGATCAGGGGCATGGCTCACCATGAGCCGGCCGCTTCGGGCAGCGTGCGCGAACTCATCGGCGAAGGGCGATTCGCGCTGATGCTCGAGGACGCCGCCAGCGGCCAGATCTACCAGAGCGTGGTGCCGTTGCAGGGCGAGGACCTGTCCGAAATCTTCGCGCACTACCTCACGCAGTCCGAGCAGCTGCCCTCCTTCGTGCGCCTGTTTGCCGATGGCGAGGCGATCTGCGGGCTCTTGCTCGAAAAACTCCCCAAAGCCGACGAGCGCGATCCCGACGGCTGGAACCGCATGACGCAGCTCGCCGCGACGCTCACGCTGCACGAAACGCGCGACGTGCAGCCTTATGCCCTGCTTACGAAACTCTTCCCCGAAGAGCTGCTGCGCGTCTACAAACTCGACCCGGTCGAATACCACTGCCCTTACGATGCCGAAAAGGTGAAGGACATGCTGAGGAACCTCGGCCGCGCGGAAGTCGATTCGATCCTCGCCGAGAAGGGCGAGGTCCTCATCAAGAACGAGATGTGCAACCACGAGTACCGCTTCGATGCCGAAGCGGTCGCGCAGATGTTCGCGCAGGCATCCGATGGTCCGGCGGGGGAAGCCAGGCATGGATAGCGGGACCGCCTACGGGCGCAAGGCACCAACCTGGCGCAGGGAACTCACCGAAGTCGGCGCCGGCACGCCCATGGGCGAGCTGCTGCGGCGCTACTGGCATCCGGTCGGGCTCGCCTCCCATGCGGGCACCGTCCCGCGCAAGGTGCGCGCGCTCGGCGAAGACCTGATCCTGTTCCGCGACGGCGCCGGCCGGCCCGGCCTCGTCTACCCGCATTGCGCCCATCGCGGGGCCTCGCTCTACTACGGCAAGGCCGAGGAGCGCGGCCTGCGCTGCTGCTATCACGGCTGGCTCTTCGACGTCGAAGGCCATTGCCTCGAGCAGCCCTGCGAGGAAGGCGGCGGCCCGCGCCGCGACAAGGTTCGCCAGCCGTGGTACCCGCTGGAAGAGCGCTATGGCCTCGTATTTGCTTACCTTGGCCCACCTGAAAAGAAGCCGCTGCTGCCTCGCTATGAATGCCTCGAGAGCCTCGGGGAGGGAGAGTTCATCGAAACCGACGATACCAGCATCGGCTCGGGCGGCCCGCCGATCGCGCCCTGCAACTGGCTGCAGCACTACGAGAACGTGGTCGACCCTTTCCACGTGCCGATCCTGCACGGCTCGTTCTCCGGCATGCAGTTCACCTCCCAGATGGCGAGCATGCCCAAGGTCGTCTTCGACACCACCGGGATCGGCGTGAAGGTCACCTCCACCCGCCCGATGGAAGGCGGCAAGACCTTCCTGCGCGTGACCGAGGCGGCCGTCCCCACCTTGCGCGTCGTGCCGAATCCGCGCGTCGGCAAGTACGGCGCGGTCGAATCGATCGGCTGGGTGCTGCCGATCGACGACACGACCTACCGCATCTACACGGCCGGTCGCGTCACTGAGAAAGGCGAGCTGTCGAAATTCCGCTCGAAGTTCAACGGCAAGACCTGGCCGGAGCTCAGCGAGGAAGAACACCAGCGCTTTCCGGGCGACTACGAAACGCAGGTGAGCCAAGGGCCGATCGCCCACCACTCCGAAGAACACTTGGCCACGAGCGACAAGGGCATCGCGCTGCTGCGCCGGTTCCTCGAAAAGCAGGTCGATGCGGTCGCCGAAGGCCGCGATCCGGCCGGAGTCGCGTACGATGGGCAGGATGCGCTGGTTCGATTCGAGGCCGGCAACTTCCTGGTCTGACAAGAACAACACCGAGAGGCAATGAATGGCGCAGAGGGAGGATTTCCACCCGGGGTATTTCATGACCATCAAGGTCATCGATACCTTCACCGAGTGGACAGGCAGGGCCGTCTCGTGGGTCTGCGTCCCGCTTGCGATCGTGGTGTTCTGGGAGGTCGTGGCGCGGTC
>CAZZDV010000044.1:0-1775 GCA_964652785.1 uncultured Bordetella sp. | reverse complement strand
TGGCGCCCCATCCTCTGGCCATTGAAGTCCATCGTGCCGCTCACCGCCGCGCTGCTGCTTATCCAGGGCACGGCCGAGGTCATGAAGAGCTGGTACGCCATGCGCACCGGCCGGCCGTTCGAGCACAAGGAAGGCGGCGAGATATGACCGGACAGGTCGCGCTCGGGCTGGTGATGCTGGTCGCGATGATCAGCGTCATCTTCGTCGGCTTCCCGATTTCGTTCACGCTCATCATCATCGCCCTCGGCTTCGGCTGGGCCGGGTTGGGCGACAGCGTGTTCGACCTCGCCTACCTGCAGACCCTCGGCATGATGAAGTCCGAGGAGCTGGTGGCGATTCCCTTGTTCATCTTCATGGGGTTCCTCACCGAGCAGGCCGGGCTCATGGAGCGCCTGTTCAAGGCCTTCCGCGACCTGCTCGCGCCGGTGCGAGGGTCGCTGTATCTCGGGGTCATCCTCACGGCGACGGTGTTCGCAATGGCCACCGGCATCGTCGGTGCCGCGGTGACGGTGCTGGGCATCATGGCCGCGCCGATCATGATCAAGGCCGGCTACGACGCACGCATGGCCTCGGGGGCGATCGCCGCCGGCGGCACGCTCGGCATCCTGATCCCGCCTTCGGTCATGCTGATCGTCATGGGTCCGGTGCTCGGCGTGTCGGTGACCGACCTGTATGCCGCGGCTCTCGGACCCGGGTTCCTGCTGGCCGGCATGTACGTCATTTACACGCTGGTGCGCAGCCACATCAACCCGAAGCTCGGTCCAGCGGTGCCGATGGACGAACGGCCGACCTCCGTCGCGGTCGTGATCAAGGAGGTGTTCGTCGGCATGGTGCCGCTGGGCCTGCTGATCACGGCCACGCTCGGCTCGATCCTGATGGGCATCGCGACCCCGACCGAGGCCGCCTCGGTGGGCGTCATGGGTGCATTCGTGCTTTCGGTTGCGTACCGCAGGTTCACGTTCGCGGGGCTGAGGAGCGCCTGCATCAGCACTATGAACACCTCGAGCATGGTGCTGTTCCTTGCCGTGGCCTCGAACATTTTCGGCGCCGTGTTCGCGCGCCTGGGCACCGCGCAATGGATCACCGACACGCTATTGTCGCTTCCGTTGCCGCCGTTCATGATGCTGCTGCTGGTGCTGTTACTGATCTTCCTGCTCGGCTGGCCGTTCGAGTGGCCGGCGATCATCCTCGTCTTCCTGCCGATTTTCTATCCGGTCGTGGTCGGGCTCAAGTACGACCTCGTCTGGTTCGGCGCGCTGGTGGCCGTGGTGATGCAGACCGCGTACCTTTCTCCACCGGTGGCCATGTCGGCCTACTACCTCAAGCAGGTGGTGCCCTCGTGGAGCCTCGGGACGATCTACCGCGGAATGTTCGACTTCATGTTCATCCAGGTGATCGCGATCCTGGTCATCTTCCAGTTCCCGCAGGTCGCGATGTGGCTGCCCACGACGCTGGCCGAACGCACGCGCGCCGAGCGAATGGCCCCGCCCACGAAAGAGGAGCAGGACGAAGAGAAAGGCATGATGAAGGGCGGATCGCTCGAAGAGGACTACAAGGGTTCGAGCACCCCCGAAGAGCCCGCCGCCGAGGAAAAGAAGGAAAGCAAATGAGTTTAAAATTTCGTTGTCCAATCACTGGAGGGAGTATCGAATGAAAAGAACACTGCAGTCCCTGATGGCCGCAACGCTCGCGCTTGCCTTCGCCGTTCCGGCGTTCGGCCAGGCACCCGCGGGTCCGCGCTCGCTCAAGATGCAGTCGAGCTGGCCGGCCAGCTC
>CAZZDV010000043.1:0-20796 GCA_964652785.1 uncultured Bordetella sp. | reverse complement strand
TGGCTTGTTGTTCTTCGCGGTTCATCTGTCGTTCCCTTCAAAAGTCGGTTGTGTGAATGGCGTGGGGCTTTCGGTCGAAATCTTCGAAACGAGTCTTTTGCAAAAAGCTCCCTCAAATGTGCAAGCCGTTTCCAGGCGCCCCATCGCTCAGCTCCTGGTTTCTGGCGCCGCCTTCGGCGCCGGCTTCCAGGCCAGGCTCAGTACCACCGACGCAAGCAGAATCACCCCAACCACGCCCAGCGACCAGAAAACCGGGATCTTGTAGAAATCGACAATGAGCATCTTGGTACCGACGAACACCAGCACCAACGCGAGCCCGTAAGAGAGCAGGCGGAAACGCTCGGCCATGTCCGCAAGCAGGAAGTAAAGCGCCCGCAGGCCGAGAATTGCGAAGATGTTCGCGGTCATGACGATGAATGGATCGCTGGTGATCGCGAAGATCGCCGGAATCGAGTCCACCGCAAACACCACGTCCGTCACGCCGATCAACACCAGCACCATGAACAGCGGCGTATACCAACGAACGCCATCTTTCATGAACGTGAACCGCTCGCCGTGGAACTCCTTGGTAATGGCGAGATGTCCGCGCATCCATCTGAGGACGGGATTCTTTTCGAGGTCCGGCTTGTGATCGGCGAAGATCAGCATCTTGATGCCGGTGACGAGCAGGAACAGACCGAACAGATAGAGAATCCAGTGGAACTTGGCGATGAGCCACGCGCCGACGAGTATCATGATCACCCGCAGGATGATTGCGCCGACCACCCCGATGATGAGCGCCCGCTTCTGGTACTCCGCCGGCACCGCGAAGTAGGTGAAGATCATCAGGAAGACGAAGATGTTATCGACCGACAGCGATTTCTCGATCAGATAGCCGGTGAGAAACTCCGTCGCTTTGAGGTTCGCCATTTCGCGGCCGGCGTTCGCGTCAAGATGCCACCACAAGAGGCCGCAGAAGACGAAGGATAACGAAATCCAGAGGACAGACCAGTTGAGCGCCTCCCGAACCGATACCCGGTGCGCGCCCTGGTTCTTCATTACCAGCAGGTCTATGGCAACCGCCACGACCACAAACACGGCGAAGCCCGCCCACATCCACCCGTTAGCGATGCTCTCAAGCATGATCTTGCTTCCGGGTAGTCTCACGATAACGCAGCAGGCAGCCAACGCCGCCCAAGGCCATCAGCGGGTCACAGGAATCCACCACCTCGACCGGGCAGTCCCGCTGTCCGGCCAGCCTCACCAGTTCCTCCGTGGCGTCGATGGGCCGCAGCGCCCGCTTGCCGCACTCGGGGCAGCCGGCAGGCGCGTCCGGCTCGATGCGCAGCGCGCCGCATGAGGCGCAGCGCCATCCCTGTTCGGGCAGGTGATCCCGGGCTAGCAGGAGAACGTCGGCCCGCCCCTGTCGCAGCGCGTCCAGGCAGGCTGCCGCGCCGGCCGCTGCGAGCCCCTGCGTACGGATGCCGTGCACGAAACGTGCCGCGACCGCCCGCGAGTCCTGCTCCTCCCATTTGACGAACGCAGACAGGGTGGCCGCGACCACGTCCTCCGGGGCGTCGCGGCTGGCGGCCGAGATCGTGTCCACCAGTCTGGGCGTCACGGATTTGGGCAGTGCGCGCCGTATCTCACCGGTTAAACGCGGGTCGCCAGCCAGGATCAAATGGGTATGCCCGCCCGCCGCCATGAGGCGCTCGAGCAGATCGATCTGCTCCTTCAGAAAGAGCGAAGTACGCTCGCTGCGGTGGCTTTCATAATGCGCCTTCGTCCACTCCCTCCCGACTCGCTCACGCAGTCTGGGCTGCTCGGTCCAGGCCTGGACCGTCGCCGCGCCCAGACTCACCTCGGTAATCCGCACCCGGCCTTGCGTCGCGATCATAACGAGGTAGCGGTGATAGGTGTCCTTCAACGCCATCAGGTGATAAATGTGGGGCGAAGGATCGACCGCAATCCAATCGGGCACCGAAACCGCGAACTGCATCGGCAGGAAAAAGGCTCCGCCGTGAAACTGTCGGGCGAACAAGGCCAAGCCCTTCGCTCCTCGCCGTAATTTCGCGGCCAGGTAGCCTTCGATCTGAGCCTTCGCCGCTTCGAAATCGGCTCGCGCATCGCCGTCGAATGCGGCGCGCAGGACAGAGGCTCGCTCCTCGAACGCCTTGCGGTAGCCGGCTTCGCCTTGCTCCAGGTTGATATAGCAGCTCACGAAGGGCGCTTCGGTTTCATCGACGCAAGCCAGCACCCCGATCTGGCGCCGAAGTTCGTCAAGCGAGGTCAGTTGTTCCATCTGGTGGTCCTTTGGGGTTGAGGCAGGGTTGCCGCGCCGTGCGATTGCGTCGCGGTTCGATCTGCATGGTGCCCGTCTCCTTTCATGAAAACGCCATCAGAATAGGCTCGGCTGAGTATCCGGACAATTCGAATATAATGTTCGATCTCTTCGAGAAACCCGAATTAACGTCGGCCCATGGTTTCGCTGAACTTAAAGCACCTGCGTTACTTTTGGTTCGACGAGCAGAGGGTTCGTCCGCGTATCGTTGGCTAATTCGACGACGGCGCCTTGCCGAACGTGCGCTAGGCTGATTCGAGTCACTTCGGGTTTCTGGAAGTTAGACACTCGAATATTCGAATATACGCGCAGCGTCGTCACTCCTATAGTGATCGCGTCACGGTGTTCGTGACGCCAAATGGAGCGATTGCGATGCGAACCTACACCCAGACGACGGGCGCCGCAGGGCGACCCGAGAACCGTCCCCACAACCCGAACCTTTATCCCATCGACAGCCCACACGCCTGCGCCCGCATTGTCGCGCTGACGCTGGTCTGCGATGGCGAAGTCCAGCGATCCGAGCTCGATATGCTTGACAAGTTTCAAGGCCTCGAGTGGCTCGGACTGACGAGCGCAGAGTTCCAGTCGGTGATCTCCGACTTGTGCGCGGACCTGCTTGCGACGGCGAAGGCCGAAGGCGCAGACGAATGTCGCATCGACCCGAAGATGATCGAGGCGTGGATGGCCGAGATCGGCGACGCCGCACTTCAGCGCAAGGTGCTGAGCCTGTGCAGTGCCGTAATCCATGCCGATGGGTATATCCATAAGAGCGAATCGATGTTGATGTTCGCTGCCGTCGAGCATTGGGGCATTCGGCCAGAGGGGCTCAAGGCGCTTGATCCGCTGTCCATCGAGGCCGGCGTCGTGCTGCCCAGGCGCAGGCGCGAGCCGGTTCTCGAGAGAACTCGTCCTGCTCATCGGGCGATAGAGTCGGCATGACAAGATTCGCCATCTGCCGGTGCTGGCAGGCGAAACGGTATTGGGCATGATCTCGATGCGCGACATCATCGACGACATCATGAGCGACCAGGAGACGACCATCGAGCAGCTGCAGCGCTACATCCACGGCTGAACCTCGTCCGGTCGTCAGCCGCGCCGTTGAACGCGGCTCGCCGCTTGCGGCGAGGCCTCGACACGCCAGTTCACGATCTAGAACTTCTCCGGCCGCAGCACTTCCACATCCGCGCTGAAAAGGATCATGTCGAAGTTGTCGTAGTAGTGATTCTGCAGGTGCTCGGCGATCTGTTGCGCGACGCGTTCTTCGCACACCACTTCCAGACGGATGTTGGCGGCGCTGTCCCACACCGCGTTGCGCACCCCGCGCGAGCCGCGCCCACGGGCGTCGGTGACGGTGTAGCCGTGGGCGCCCAGGCGCATCACGTCCGCCGTCAGGGAGGACTCAAGCCGGGCCTCGCAGATGACGGTCAGGAGTTTTCGCGTTGTGCCTTGCATGGGCTAGCCTCCGATACGGTGGATCGTTGTCGCCATCCAGTGGTACAGAGGGATGCCGACCAGCAGGTTGAAGGGAAAGGTGATGCCGAGGGATGCGCCGATGGACAGCGCGGGATTCGCCTCCGGCACGGCGATGCGCATGGCCGCCGGGGCGGCGATATAGGAGGCGCTGGCGTACAGCGTCGCCAGCAGCATGGTGCCGCCCGGCGATAGCCCGATCAGCCAGCCGGTCGCGGCGCCAAGCGCGCCTGAGAAGACAGGGGTCAGCACCGCAAAGGCAATCAGAAACGGGCCGAAGCGGCGCAGATCACCGAGTTGTCCGGCGGCCACCAACCCCATTTCGAGCAGGAACAACGCCAGCACGCCCTTGAACAGATCGAAAAACAGGGGTGCGAACGAGTCGATACCTTCCGGCCCGGCGATCCAGCCGATGGCCAGGCCGCCCAGCAGCAGGAACACGCTCTTGCCGAGGAATACTTCGCGCAGCAGCACGCCCCAGGCTGCGTGGCCCGCTGCTGGCCCAGCGCGCCGCGCCAGCAGCACGCCGATGAGCAGCGCCGGGAACTCAAGCAGTGCCAGGAACACCGCCATGTAGCCCTCGAAGGGCTGGGCGAGGCGGGAAAGATAAGCCGATCCGACCGCGAAGGTGACCACGCTCACCGAGCCGTAGTGCGCCGCAATGGAAGCCGCGTCCGCACGGCTCATCTTGCCCAGGCCGCGCAGCACCGGGAACGCCAGCAGAGGGATGGCCGCCGCCACCGCTACCGCCGCCAGCGCCTGGGGCAGCACCGCTGCAAGGGGGTGGCGCGCGAGTTCCACCCCGCCCTTGAGCCCGATGGCGAGCAGGAGATAGATGGCGAGCGTCTCGTAAAGTGCGGCCGGCAACTTGAGATCGGAACGCAGGAGCCCGGCAGCCGCGCCCAGCACGAAGAACAGCACGACCGGTTCGAACGGCATTACCGGGCCGCTCCTTGACAGCGCGCCGGCGGCATTTCCTCTCGCAGTCCCTCCTTGATCTCGAGGGCCAGATCGAGCGCCGCCTCCGGCGTCTCGCCGAGACAGGTGAAGTGCCCCATCTTCCGCCCGCGCCGGGCTTGCTTCTTGCCATACAAATGAAGCTTTGCTTCGGAGTGGCGCAGGATCGCGTCCCAGGCCGGGGCTTCGCCGTCGCGCCAGAGATCGCCCAGCAGATTGCCCATGGCGGCGGGGCTCAGCAGGCGGGTGTCGCCCAGAGGCAGGCCGCATAAAGCCCGCACCTGCTGCTCGAACTGGGAAGTCGCGGCGGCGTCGAGGGTCCAGTGCCCGCTGTTGTGCGGGCGCGGCGCAAGCTCGTTGACCAGCAGCCGGCCGTCTGCGCAGACAAAGAACTCCACCGCCAGCACCCCGCAGTAGTCGAGCCTTTCGGCGATCCCCACGGCCACGGCGAGCGCGCGGGGTTCGATCCCGCGTTCGATCCCGCGTTCAGTACGCGCGGGAACCAGGGACAGGTCGAGAATGCCGTCACGGTGCCGATTCTCGGTGACGGGGTAACAGCGGACCTCTCCATCGGCCCCGCGAGCGAGCACGACGGAAACTTCGGTTTCGAGCAGCACCAGCTCCTCGAGCACGCAAGCCGCCCCGCCCATATCGGCGAATCCCTGCTTTGCGGAGGCGAGGTCGTCCACCCGGACCTGGCTCTTGCCGTCGTATCCGAGGCGGCTCGCCTTGAGGAGCGCGGGGGAGCCGATCCGGCGCAGCGCCGGCCCCAGCTCGTCGACATGGGCGATCGCCTCGAAGCGTGCTGTTTCGAAGCCGTTGTCGCGCAGGAACGTCTTTTCCCCGATCCGGTCCTGCGCGATCGAAACCGCGGCCGCTGAAGGCCGGACCGGGATGTGACTGGCGAGGAACTCCAGGCTCGCGGCTGGAACGTTCTCGAATTCCACGGTTATGGCCGCGCATTCTTTCGCCAGCCGTAACAACGCAACCTGATCGTCGTAGGGGGCTGCAAGAAAACAATCCGCCAGCCGGGCGGCCGGGCTCTCTGGATCGGGATCGAGCACCATCACGCGGTACCCCATGGTGCGCGCGGCAACCGCAAACATGCCGCCAAGCTGGCCGCCTCCCATCACGCCCAGCGTCGCGCCGGGCAGAATCATGCTGCGCCGGCTCATCCTTGCTCCGGCAGCACCATAGCCAGAACCGCCTGCGACTGGGCGGCGCGGAACGCTTCAAGCCGTTCGGCGATCGCCGCGTCATGCCGCGCCAGAAGCGCGGCCGCGAACAGCCCGGCGTTCGCCGCGCCCGCTTCGCCGATGGCGAAGGTTGCCACGGGCACGCCTTTGGGCATCTGCACAATGGACAGCAGCGAGTCGATTCCCTTGAGATGACGCGACGGCACCGGTACGCCGAGCACGGGCACTCGGGTCTTGGCGGCAAGCATTCCGGGCAGATGCGCTGCACCGCCGGCCCCGGCAATGATGCAGGCCAGCCCGCGCGGCACGGCGCCCTCCGCGTATTCGTAAAGCAGGTCCGGCGTGCGGTGGGCCGACACGACCCGGGCTTCAAAGGGAATGCCGAGATTTGTCAGCTGTTCGACCGCGTGGCGCATGGTCTCCCAGTCGCTGGAGCTGCCCATGACCACGCCGACCAGCGGGTTGAGCGTCATTGCGGCACCATGACGATGCCCAGATTGGTATTCAGGTACGACAAGACGCATTTCATCGCATTTCCTTTCGAGCGTTAGTTCGAGGACACGGCAATATCAGGCCCGCTCGGTGTCTCGGATACGGCGTGTCCACTCGACTGGCACGACCCAAATCAGTCCGTCGCCAACCTGACCGGTCCGGCATTCGCGGATGATTGTTTCGGCGATCACCTCGACCATCTCGTCGCGCGAAAGAACGCAGATCATCGCCTTTTTGCTGAAGTCGGTGAGTTCCTCGCGCACGGTCAGCCTGCTCACCGATGCGGGCGCGGTGACTCCCTCGGCCTCGAATACAGTCATCCCGGGGAAGTCCTCGATTTCCCGCAGTGCGATGCGCAGCTGTCCCAGGCGGCTGGGGCGAATAATGGCACGTATCTCTTTCATCGCATGCGCTCCTCAGGCTTCCACCGGCTTCTCGTCGAACCAGCGGTACAACGTCGGCAACACCACCAGCGTCAGAAGCGTCGAGGTAATCAGCCCACCAATCACGACGATGGCGAGCGGGCGCTGCACCTCGGATCCGGGTCCGTCGGCAAACAGAAAGGGCACCAATCCGAGCATCGCCACCGTGGCGGTCATCAGCACCGGGCGGAAGCGCTGCGCGCAACCTTGCCGCAACGCTTGCAGTACCTCCAGCCCCTCGTTGCGCAGTTTGACCACGTACGAAACCAGCACGACGCCATTGAGCACCGCAATTCCCCACAGCGCAATGAAGCCGACCGAGGCCGGCACCGACAGGTACTCGCCGCTGAGGAACAGCGCCATCACGCCGCCGATCGAGGCGAACGGCAGCACCAGGATGATCAGAGCCGCGAGCTTCACGGAGTTGAAAAGCAGGAACAGCAGGAAGAAGATCGCGGCGATGGTGAGCGGCACGATCACCGAAAGCGTGGCCATGGCGCGCTGCATGTTCTCGAACTGGCCACCCCACTCGAGAAAGTAGCCCTTCGGCAACGTCACCTGGCTGGCGATGCGGGCCTGCACCTCGGCCACGAAGCCGCCCAGATCGCGGCCGTCGACGTTGGCGCCGACCACCACCCTGCGCTTCGCGCTTTCGCGGGAGACTTGCGCCGGACCGTCGACAATGTTGATCGCGGCCAGCGCATGCAGCGGCACCATCGCGCCGCCGGGCGCGCGCAGGAGGATATTGCGGATCGCCTCGACGCTGTTGCGTGCCGCCTCCGGAAAGCGCACTGCGATGCCGAAGCGCCGCTCGCCTTCGAAGAGGCTGGTGACTTCCTTGCCGCCAATGGCCGTTTCGATGATCTCGTGCACATCGGCGACGTTGATGCCATGCCGCGCGATGGCGCGACGGTCGATATCGATGGTCAGCGCCTGCTGGCCGGACAGACGCTCGACACGGATGTCGCGCGCGCCGGGCACCGCCTTGAGAATGCGCGCCACCTGCTCGGACAGATCGCGAAGCGCCGGCAGGTCGTCGCCGAAGATCTTCACCGCGAGCTGCGAGCGCACGCCGGTCACCATCTCGTCCACGCGCTCCTGGATCGGCTGCGACAGGACGATCTGAACCCCCGGCAGCACCGCAAGCCGCTTACGGATGTCCGCGTCGATTTCGTCCTGGCCGCGACCGGACGCGGGATCGATCGTCACGATCGGATCGGACTCGTTCGGCCCGGCCGGGTCGGCTGGCGACTCGCCTCGGCCGAGCTTGGAGACCACGTTTTTCACACCCGGCACCCCGGCGATCATCTTCATCGCCTCCATTTCCATCTTGATCGACTCCTCGAACGAGATCGACGGCACGCGGTTGATCTGCGGCGTGAGCGCGCCTTCCTTCAGGGTCGGGATGAACGACTTGCCGAGAAACGGAAACAGCGCAAGCGACAGTGCCATCAGCCCGAGGGCCACGAGCACCGTGGTCTTCTCGCGCTCGAGCGCGGCTTCCAGCAGCCAGCGGTAGCCGGCCTTGAGGATCGCGATCGGCCTGGTGTCGCGGTCCGCGCCACCCTTGAGGAGGTACGAACATAGAACCGGAGAGAGCACCAGCGAAACGATCAGCGACACCGCAAGCGCGATGGCGATGGTGAACGCAAGCGGGCTGAACAGCTTGCCTTCCATGCCTTGCAGCGTCATCAGCGGAAGGAACACCAGAATGATGATGCCGATGCCGAAGATGACCGGCACGCCGACTTCGGTCGTGGCTTCCAGGATCACATGCAGCCTCGATTCGCGCGAATCTTTGGCGTGGCCGAGCCGGTGGAAGACGTTCTCCACTACCACCACGGTGGCATCGACCATCAATCCTATCGCGATCGCCAACCCGCCAAGCGACATCAGGTTGGCCGAAAGGCCCTGCTGATTCATCACCATGAAGGTGATCAGCGGCGTGATGACCAGCGTGGCCACCACGATCAGGCTCGAGCGCACGTCGCCGAGGAACACGAACAGCACGACCACCACCAGCAGGATGCCTTCGAGCAGCACCTTTACAACGGTCCACAGCGCGGCATCGACCAGGTCGGTGCGGTCGTAGTACGGCACGATCTTCAGTCCGCCCGGCAGCAGCCCGCGCTCGTTGATGTCGGCGACCTTTGCCTTCACCCTCTCGACAATCTCCTTGGCATTGCCGGCGCGCATCATGAGCACGATCCCGGACACCGCCTCGGTATGGCCTGCCTTGATGATCGCACCCTGGCGCACCTCGGCGCCGATCTTCACCTCGGCCACGTCGCGCACGAACACCGGCAGCCCGCCCTGCTCCTTGAGCACGATATTGCCAATATCCTCGGCCGTCCGGATCAGCCCCACGCCGCGGATCAGGTACTGTTCGGCCGCCTGCGGCAGCACGCCGCCGCCGGCGTTGGCGTTGTTCCGCTCGATGGCGTCCATCACCTGTTGCAGCGTCAGGTTGTGATGGCGCAGCCGATCCGGATTCACCAGCGCCTGGTATTGCTTGACATAGCCGCCCTGCGAGTTGATCTCGGCCACGCCGGGGATCGAACGCAGCAGCGGGCGCACCACCCAGTCCTGCACGGTGCGCCGCTCGGTGAGCTCCTCGACTGTGAGCGCGCGCTGGCCGTCGTCCGGGCGGTCCAGCGTATATTGATAGACTTCGCCAAGACCGGTCGACACCGGTCCGAGCACCGGCGTGATGCCGGGCGGCACCCTGGCCGCGGCTTCGAGCAAACGCTCCATCACCAACTGGCGCGCAAAGAAGACATTGGTCTGGTCAGTGAATACGAGGGTGATGATGGACAGCCCGCTCTTGTTCAGCGAGCGCATCTCCACCAGCCCCGGCAGGCCGGTCATCGAGATCTCCAGTGGGACGGTGACCAGCCGCTCGATCTCCTCCGGGCTGCGGCCGAGCGCTTCGGTGGCGATCTGCACCTGCACATTGGTGACATCGGGGAATGCGTCGACCGAAAGCTGCTGCGCGGCGCGCAAACCGAAGCCGACCAGGATCAGCGCCACCACGACGACCACCAGGCGCTGCTTGAGCGCAGCGCGCACGATAGAAGTCAGCATGTCACTGCTCCAGTTCGGCGCGCTTGCGCTCGTTGTTGAGGTGGAAAGCGCCATCGACCACGATCACCTGCCCGGCGGAAAGGCCTTTCAGCAACGGCCGCAGCGCGCCGGCTGCCGGGCCGAGCTCGACCGGCACCAGCCGAAAGCGGTTGTTGCCGAGCGCGACAAACACATGGTCAAGGCCGGCTTCGCGCACCACCGCCGCACCCGGCACCACCAGCCGCTTTTGCGGGACGCCCGCGATGCGCATGCTGGCGAGCATTGCCGGCTTGAGCCTGCGCTGTGAATTTTCGACCAGCGTGCGCACCGTCACCGTTCGCGTGTCAGGGCTCACCGTATCGGCGACAAAGACGATGCGGCCCATGAGAGTCTGATCGAGGAGCGCCGGCACGAGGATCTCCACCGGCTGGCCGACGGATACCATGCGCGCGTCCTGCTCCGGCACGCCGCCGACCACCCAGACGGTCGACAGGTCGGCGACCGAGAACAGCTTGTCCGCAGGCTGTACCACCTGGCCGACAGCGACGTTGCGCTCGATCACCGTCCCGCCTTTCGAGGCTGTGATGGCCACCGCCGGCAGGAGGTGCCCACTGCGCGCGAGGTCACCGAGAGCCCCGTTGCCCACGCCCAGGATGCGCAGGTGGTCGGTAGCCGCGTTGAGTTCGGCGCGGGTCACCTGCAATTCCGATTCTCGCCGTTGCAGCTCGGCGCTACCAACAACATCGGCCGCCAGCAGCTGCCGCGCGCGATCGGCCGCGCGCTCTGCAAGGTTGAACTGTGAGTACGCTCGGAGATAGGCAAGCTGCGCCTGGGTGAGTTCCGGGCTGGAGATCTGGGCCAGCGGTTTTCCGGACGCGACCATGTCGCCGACTCCCGCATACACCTCGACGATACGGCCGGTGACGTTGGAGCCAACACGCACGAGCTTGTGCTCGTCGACCTCGACCCGGCCGGGCACCTGAAGCGTCTCCGCAATCTCGGCCATGGCGGGCGACGCGGTTTTCACGCGTTCGGCCATTTCCGGATTGAGCACGACAACCAGCGGATCGCGTTCCCGGGATTGCGGAGCCTTCGATGGCTGCTCCACGACGTCGCGACCATCGCAGCCCGTGACGAGAAACACGGCCAGGGCGGCAATTCCATTCAACAGCATTTTCATTCTCATGGTCCTGGCTTTTCCCTGGGATAAAGCGCGCGAAGCCGGTCGATCTCGGCGGCATCGGACTGCAATTCAAAGCGGGCCTGAAGCAGCTCTGCGCGCACGCCTCGCAGCACGCGCTGAGCGTCGAGCACCTCGAGCAGGCCGCGCTCGCCGAAGCGGTACGCCGCTTCGGCGACCCGCAACGCGGCTTCGGCCTCTTTGATCACACCACCCTCGAAACTCTCGACTTTGCGCTGGGCGATCTGCGTGGCCTGCCAGGCGGACTCGAGCTGCTGTCCGATCTCGAAGCGGCGAAAATCGAGGCTCGCCCGCACGCGTTCGGATTCGGCCACGGCCTCACCGATCGGGCCGCGGCGGCGGTCGACAAAGGGAATCATCACGTTCAAGCCCAGGAGATTGGAGCGGATCTCGGCATCCTGTTGCTGGCCGATCTTGAGCTGCACCGAAGGCAGCACCGCCGCGCGTTCCTGGCCGATGCGCATCCGGGCACGGTTAAACTCGGCCTCCAGGCGCGTCAAATCCGGGTTCGCTTGCAACGCCTCTGCGCGCAGTGCCTCCAATGGAGGCAATCGGACCGGGTCGAGCAGCGATGCGCGTACTTCGAACTGATCCGGCAGCGCGCCGCCCACCAGTTGCACCAGCACCACCCGGGCCCGCTTTGCGTGCAACTGCGCCGCCTCGCTGCGGCTACGCGCCACCAGCACCTCGGCTTCGGCTTTGATCAATTCATAGCGCGGCGCCTCGCCGGTATCGACGCGGACCTTGACGCGACGGCGCACTTCCTCGATCAGCATGAGGTTCCCGGCCGTGTCGCGCGCCTCTTCCTGGCGCAGCAGCAGTTCGTAGGCGCGTACCCGCAGCTCTGCCGCGAGGTCGGCACGCACCTGGTCGAGCCTTGCACGGCTCACTGCGACACCGGCCTCGGCCCCGCCGATGCGCGCGCCGCGCAGCACGGGGTTCTCGATACGCTGGGTAACGAACATCGATCTGCTGTCGCGGGCGGTTACTCCCGGCAGACGCGCCCGGTCGCGCCCCCCCTGCAGATCGATTTCCGGATTGGGATAGGCCCCGGCGGTGATGATGCCCGCCTCGGCGGCCCTCAACTGGGCCCGCGCGGCTCGAACCACTCCGTTGCCCTCGAGACCCAGGCGCTGGAGGGCTTCGATCGTCAACGCCGCCGGGGAAGTGGCGGAATCCGCCGCAGTCGACGCGCGTGCAAAAAAAGAAGCGGTGATCAGGCTCAACCAAAGCGCGAAAAATGTTCTTGCTTGCATGTAAACCGGTCTTTTGAGTTTAGTGATTAGCCTGGCATCGAGCGCGTTCAGAACGAACCCGGCCGAGCACCGCGGCCGGCCCCTCGCTTAGCGCCAGTCAGGCGGCTCCAGCGCGCGGCAAGGCCCCAGTACCGTCATGCCCACGACGGCTTGACGCAGGTCCTGCCGGGAGCGAAACAGTGCACCCCTGGCAACGCGGCGCGGCAGAAGCGCGGGCACGGCGAATATCGACTCGATGCGACGCGCCGGCTCGAGAGGTCCCACGGCCACGGGCAGGTCCGCCTCCGGCTCGCGCCCACGGATATCTTCCAGCAGCGCGCCCTCCGGCGACGACGCCGCTTCGTGCGGCAGTGCCCGCTCCTCCTCTTGCCGCGTTTTCTTCGCGAGCTGCTGGGTCACGTAGTTGAACAACAGAAAGCCGGCTACGATCAGGCCGTAGAGCAACAGTTCGGAAGTGGATCGCGGCATGGCAGTCCCGCCTATCTCTTCATCAAGGCGATCGATTCATCCCCGGTGCCCGCGATCACGCCGCGCATGTCCGTGTCGGCCTGCAGGTTCTTCATGCGGTAGTAGTCCATGATGCCGAGGTTGCCCTGGCGAAATGCCTCGGCCATTGCGCGCGGCACTTCGGCCTCGGCCTCGACCACGCGTGCCCGCATCTCCTGCTCCAGCGCCACAGCCATGGCGCGGCGCTCCTCGGCCTTGGCCTGGGCGATCTGTTTGTCGGCGTTCGCCTGGTCGATCTGAAGCTTGGCGCCGATGTTCTCGCCCACGGCGACGTCCGCGATGTCGATGGACAGGATTTCGTAGGCGGTCCCCGCGTCCAGGCCCTTGGAGAGGATGTGCTTGGAGATGTGATTGGGATTCTCGAGCACGCTCTTGTGGTTTACGGCCGAGCCGATGGTGCTCACCATGCCCTCGCCGACGCGCGCGATGATCGTCTCCTCGCCTGCTCCGCCGACAAGACGGTCGATGTTGGTGCGTACCGTGACACGGGAAACCACGATGAGCTGGATGCCATCTTTGGCGACGGCGGCGATTTTCGGCGTCTCGATCACCTTGGGAAGCACCGACATCTGCACCGCTTCCAGCACGTTACGCCCGGCCAGGTCGATCGCAGCGGCGCGCTTGAAAGGCAGCGGGATATTCGCCTTGTCGGCGGAGATCATCGCGTTGACGACCCTCACCACGTTGCCGCCCGCAAGGAAGTGGGCTTCAAGGTCGTTCACAGAGACGTCGATGCCGGCTTTCACGGAGCTGATTCGCGCCGTCACCACCGTGCCGGGCGGAACGCGGCGCAGTCGCATGCCGATCAGCGTGAACAGTCCCACGTAGGCGCCCGAAGCCCATGCCGCGATCCACAGCCGAACCGGCACCAGATACAGCACCAGGACCAGCCCCGCCGCTGCCAATATGAACAATCCAAAGCCTCCCGTGAGGCCGCTTCCGAAACCTGTCATGTGCCACTCCTTTTCATGGGTACTGGTTACTCTGGCGATCCGCCCGAGTAAAGAACGCGACCAGCATGGGCTCGGCTGAGTTTCCTGACAATTCGAATATAATGTCCGATCTCTTCGAGAAACCCGAATGAATATCCGCCGATGGCCGGGCTGAATTTCAAGCACTTGCGCTACTTCTGGGTGGTCGCCAAAGCGGGCGGCATCGCCCGCGCGAGCGAGCGGCTGCACCTGACGCCGCAAACGATAAGCGGGCAGATCAGCCTGTTCGAAGAGGTCCTGGGCTACAAGCTTTTCGCGCGGGTCGGGCGGCGTCTGGAGCTCACCGAAGCTGGACGAACGGTGCTGAGCTACGCCGACGAAATATTCACCCTCGGCGAGGAGCTCGAGGGCGTCCTGCGCAGTCCATCTGAAGGCCGCCCGCTACAGTTCAGGGTCGGAGTCGCCGACGCCGTGCCGAAAGTCGTGGCCTACCTCCTGCTGGAGCCCGCGGTGAAGGAACAGGCACCGCTGCGCATCGTATGCCGGGAAGGAAAGCTCACCAGCCTCCTTGCGGATCTGGCCGTTCATCGCCTGGACATCGTCATTGCGGACAGTCCCATGCCTGCCTCGGTCAATATCAAGGGATTCAACCACCTGCTCGGGGAATGCGACGTTACGTTTTTCGCAGCACCGAAACTGGCGCGAAGCCTCGAAGGTCGCTTCCCGCGGTCGATGGATGGCGCGCCCCTGCTCCTGCCGGGCGAGGATTCGGCGGTGCGGCCCAGGCTGACCCGCTGGTTCGACGACGAGCGGATTCATCCGCGTATCATCGGGGAATTCGAAGACAGCGCCTTGCTCAAAGCGTTCGGCCGGGCAGGCGCGGGCATCTTCGCGGCGCCCTCGGCCATCGCCGAGCAGGTGCGGCGCCAATACGGCGTTGTGGCGATCGGCCGCACCGAGGCGGTAACGGAAGCGTTCTACGCGATTTCGGTGGAGCGCCGGTTGACGCACCCCGCGGTCGTCGCCATCACTTCAGCCGCGCGCAAAGAGCTGTTTCGGCGCCGCCGCGGATAGTTGGCGGCAAACAAACCTTCACGGCTTCTCTGCATCCCGGACGTACGGCTCGTGCAGATGCACGGGCTTCGCACGGGAGCGGCGCATGCGGATATTGAGCATCTCGACCGCCACCGAGAAAGCCATTGCGAAATAAACATAGCCTTTGGGCACCGAATGACCGAAGCCCTCTGCCACCAGCAGCAAGCCGATCAGCAAGAGGAAAGACAGCGCCAGCATCTTGATCGTCGGATGATCCGAGACAAAACGCCCGATCGCGCCGGCAAAGACCATCATGAGCGCGACCGATGCCACGACCGCCGCGATCATCACTTCGACTTCCTTCACCATGCCGACCGCGGTGATGACCGAGTCGAGCGAGAACACCAGGTCGATCACTATGATCTGCAGAATTATCGCGCCGAAGGTCGAGCGCACCGTGGAGGAGCGCTCGCCTTCCTCGCCCTCGAGCAACTGGTGGACCTCGCCGGTGCTTTTCCAAAGCAGGAACAAGCCGCCGCCGATCAGGATCAGGTCGCGCCCCGAGATCTCCTTGCCGAACACGCTGAAAAGCGGCGCGGTGAGGCCGATGATCCATGCGAGCACCAGCAAGAGACCTATTCGCATGAACATCGCCATGCCCAGTCCGAGGCGACGCGCGAGCTCGCGCGTCTCGCGCGGCAGCTTGTCCACCAGGATCGAAATGAAGATGATGTTGTCGATGCCCAGCACCAGCTCGAGCGCGGTGAGGGTAAGGAATGCGACCCAGACTTGCGGGTCCGCGAGCAGTTCCATCATGCCGGTCTCCAGTGCGGTGGGCATCCGGTTCGAATGCGCCCGATTGTCATTTTACTTCCCCGCGACGGCGCAGCCCTTCGGGGCCGGGCAGCGCCGAGTCGTCCCACCCGCCACCGAGCGCCTTGATGAGCTGCACGGTCGCGGTCATGCGCCTTGCGAGAAGGTCGGCGGAGGCGCGCTGCGCCGAGAGGGCGGTGGCCTGCGCGGTCACCACCTGCAGGTAATTCGTGATGCCGGCCTTGTACTGGTTCAGAGAATACTCCAGCACCTTCTGCGCGGCGGCGGTGGCTTCGGCCTGCACTTGCGCTTCTTCCTCGAGGATGCGCAGCGCCGCGAGGTTGTCTTCCACCTCCTGGAAGCCGGTCAACACGGTTTGGCGGTAGTTCGCGACGCTTTCGTCGTAGGCCGCGAGCGCCTGGTCGCTCACCGCGCGCCTGCGCCCTCCGTCAAAGAGCGTCATTGCAAGCGCGGGCCCGAGCGACCAGAAGCGGCTCGGCAGCGTGAACCACTGCGCGGCGGTGGCGGACTGCAAGCCGAAGGTGGCGCTTAGCGTGGCCGCGGGAAACCAGGCCGCTTCGGCCACCCCGATCTGGGCATTCGCCGCGGCGACACGGCGCTCGGCCGCGGCAATGTCCGGCCTGCGCTCGAGCAAATCCGCGGGCAGCTCGAGCGGTATTGCCGGGGGCTTCGAGTAGTGCTCTTCCGCCACAATGGCGAACGCGGCCGGCGCTCGCCCGGTCAGCACCGCGATGGCGTGCTCCAGCTGCGCGCGCTGGATGCCGAGGTCGAGGGACTGCGCAAGTGTGGACTTGAGCTGCGTTTCGGCCTGCGCGACGTCGATGCGCGCCACCACGCCCATCTTGTAGCGGTTGTTGGTGAGCTCGAGCGACTTGGCAAACGCCTGCACCGTGGTGTCGAGCAGCAGCTTCTGCGAATCGATCGCGCGCAGCAGGAAATAATTCTGCGCGAGCTGCGCCTGCAGGCTCAGGCGCGCATTCTCCACGTCGGCGGCGTTCGCCTGCGCGCTGCTTTCCCCGGCTTCGACCGTGCGGCGAATGCGGCCCCAGAGGTCGGCCTCCCACGAGAAATTGAAAGGCGCTGAATAGACCGTGCGCCTCGCGGTCGAGCTGCCGAGGACCGGCCCCGTCGTCCGCGAGGATTGCGAGCGTGTCTGGGACAGCCCCACGCCCAACGTCGGGAGCAATGCTGCGCGGGCTTGGGCCGCAAGCGCCAACGCCTGCCTGAACTGCGCCTCCGAGGCGATCAAAGTCTGATTGGACACGTTGACCTGCGCGAGCAGCGTGTCGAGCTGCGGATCGCCGAAGGCATACCACCAGTTGCCGCGCGACACGTGGTCGCGCGGACGCGCCTGCTGCCAGCGCATTCCATCCTTCGTCCCCTCTTTGTACGCGGCCGGCACTTCCACCGTGGGCCGCACATAGTCCGGCCCCGCCGTACAGCCGGCCAGCAGCGCTGCGAACATCAGAGGAAACGCTACAAACCTTGCTTTCATAAGGGTTGGCTTTGCATCGATGCGCGCTTCGAGAACCGGGCCAGGCGCTTGCGCGCCCAGAGCCCGAACCGGTCGAGGTAGAGGTAGACCACGGGCGTCGTATACAGGGTGAGAATCTGGCTGAACACGAGGCCGCCGACGATGGCGATGCCAAGGGGCTTGCGCAGCTCCGCGCCCTCGCCGACCCCGATGGCCAGCGGCACCGCGCCAAGCAGTGCCGCCATGGTGGTCATCATGATCGGCCTGAAGCGCAGCATGCACGCCTGGAAGATCGCCTTCTCGGGCGGGAGGCCCTGCTTCCTTTCGGCGTCGATGGCGAAGTCGATCATCATGATCGCGTTCTTCTTCACGATGCCGATGAGGAGGATCACGCCGATGAAGGCGATGATGCTGAGCTCGGTGCCCGAGGCGAGCAGCGCCAGCAGCGCGCCCACGCCCGCGGAAGGCAGCGTGGAGAGGATCGTGATCGGGTGGATGACGCTCTCATACAGGATGCCGAGCACGATGTAGAGCGTGACCAGCGCCGCGAGGATCAGCCACGGCTGGCTCTCCAGCGAGGCCTGGAAGGCGCGCGCCGTGCCCTGGAAAGTGCCATGCACGGTCGAGGGCACGCCGATCTCGTCGAGCACCCGCCTCACCGCCACGGTCGCATCCGACAACGACACCCCCGGGGGCAGGTTGAACGAGATCGTCGAGGACGCGAACTGCCCCTGGTGGTTCACGCCGAGCGGCGCCGTCGAGGGCCCGTAAGTGCTGATCGCCGCCAGCGGCACCTGCACCCCTTTCGGGCCGGACACGTAAACGTACTTGAGCGCTTCGGGGTCCTGCCAGAACTCCGGCGCCGCCTCCATGACGACGCGGTACTGGTTGAGCGGGTTGTAAATGGTCGAAACGATGCGCTGGCCGAAAGCATTGTTCAGCGTGACATCGATCATGCGCGTGGTGATGCCCATGCGCGCCGCGGTGTCGCGGTCGATCACCAGCGAGGTTTGAAGCCCGCGGTCCTCCTGGTCGGTGTTCACGTCCACCAGCTCCGGCAGCGTGGCCAGCGCACGACGTACTCGCGGCTCCCACTTTCGCAGATCCTGCAGCTCGTCGGCCTGCAGCGTGAACTGGTATTGCGCATTCGCCTGCCTGCCGCCGATGCGGATGTCCTGCACCGGCACGAGGAACAGGCTCGCGCCGGGCTCGCGCATGAGGCTCGTTCGCAAGCGGCCGACCACCTGGTCGGCGGACAGCTTGCGCTCCTTGAGCGGCTTGAGCGTCACGAACATGAAGGCGCGGTTGCGCTGCGCGCCGCCCGTAAACGCGACGACCGTTTCCACGGCGGGATCGGAGCGCACGATCTCGACGAAGCGCGCGACCTTGACGCGCATCGCCTGGAACGAAATGCTCTGGTCGGCCTGGATGTTGCCCACCAGCCGGCCGGTGTCCTGCTGGGGGAAGAAGCCCTTGGGCACCACGCTGTAGAGGTAGAAATTGAGGCAGATCGTCGCCGCGAGCAGGACCATCATGAAGATGCCGTGCCTGAGCGACCAGGCGAGCGTCACCTCGTAGGCGCGCAGCATCCATGTGAAAACGCGCTCGCTGGCGTGGTAGAGGCGGCCGTGCTTCTGCTCGGATTCTGGCTTTAGCAGTCGCGCGCACATCATCGGCGTCGTGGTGAGCGAGACCAGCAGGCTGATCAGGATCGCAACCGACAGCACCACCGCGAATTCGCGGAACAGGCGCCCCACGATGCCGCCCATGAGCAGGATCGGGATGAAAACCGCGATCAGCGAGATGCTCATCGAAAGCACCGTGAAGCCGACCTCGCGCGAGCCCTGCAGCGCAGCCTGCATGATGGGCACGCCCTCCTCGATGCGGCGCGAGATGTTCTCCAGCACCACGATCGCGTCGTCGACCACGAACCCGGTTGCAATCGTCAATGCCATCAGCGAAAGGTTGTTGAGGCTGAAGCCGAGCAGGTGCATCACGGCAAAGGTGCCGATGAGGGACACCGGCACGGCCACCGCAGGGATCAGGGCCGCGCGCCAGTTGCGCAGGAACACGAAGACCACGAGGATCACCAGGCCCATCGAGATCACCAGCGCGCGCTCGGTCTCGAGCAGGCTGGCGCGGATGGTGGGCGTGCGGTCCAGCGCCACCTTGAGGTCGATCGAGCTCGGGATCGAGGCCCTCAGGACCGGCAGCAGCGCATTCACGCGGTCCACCGTCTCGATGATGTTGGCGTTCGGCTGGCGGTTGAGGATCAGCAGCACCGAGGGTTTGCCGTTGGCCGAGCCCGCGTTACGCAGGTCTTGCACCGAATCGACCACCTCGGCCACGTCCGACAGGCGCACTGCCGCCCCGTTGCGGTACGCGATGATAACCGGCATGTATTCGACCGCCTTGCGCGCCTGGTCGTTGGCGAGGATCTGCCAGTGCCTTGTCCCGTCCTCGACGAAGCCCTTGGGCCGGTTGGCGTTGGTCGCGACGATCGCCGCGCGCACCTCCTCGAGCCCGATGCCGTATTTGTGGAGCGTCTGCGGATTGAGCTCGACGCGCACCGCCGGCAAGGAACTCCCCCCCACAGTGACCTGCCCGATGCCTTTCACCTGCGAGAGCTTCTGCGCGAGGATCGTCGAGGCGGCGTCGTACAACTGCCCCTGCGTCATCGTCTCGGAGGTCATCGACAAAATCATGATTGGTGCATCTGCCGGATTGACCTTGCGGTAGGTCGGGTTGCTCGGCATGCCCGTGGGCAGCAGCGTGCGCGCGGCGTTGATCGCGGCCTGCACGTCGTTGGCCGCGCCGTTGATGTCGCGGCTGAGGTCGAACTGCAGCGTGATGCGGGTGGAGCCCAGCGATGACGAGGACGTGATCTCGGTCACGCCCGCAATGCGCCCGAGCGAGCGCTCGAGCGGCGTGGCCACGCTCGAAGCCATGGTCTCCGGGCTCGCGCCGGGCAGCTGCGCCTGCACCGAAATGGTCGGGAAATCGACCTGCGGCAGGGGCGACACGGGCAGCAGGCCGAACGACAGGGCGCCCGCCAGCGCGATGCCCAGCGTCAGCAGCGTAGTGGCCACCGGCCGGTGGATGAAGGGCTCGGAGATGTTCATGCGAGCCGCGCCTTGATTTGCATTTCATAATCTCGTGCTTTTGTGAAATCACTGCTTGCGCGTTCGCGCAAGCAAAAGATTTCACAAAAGCACGAGACCCGGGAAGGCAAATTCGAAGTCATGCCCCTTACCCGGGACTCATCGTTTGAAGACAAATTCGTACTCATGCCGCCGGCCTCGCCGCGCGTTGCTTCATCTTTTCACGCATGCGGCGGGAAAGTCGGTCGAACCCGAGGTAGATCACCGGCGTCGTAAAGAGCGTCAGCACCTGGCTCACCAGGAGCCCGCCGACCATGGTGACGCCCAGCGGGTGGCGCAGCTCCGAGCCCACGCCCGAGCCGAGCATCAGCGGCAGGGCCGCGAGCAGCGCGGCCATGGTGGTCATCAGGATTGGGCGAAAGCGCAAGAGGCACGCCTGCCGGATCGCGTCGTGCGGGGACTTGCCTTCGTTCCTCTGCGCATCGAGCGCGAAGTCGATCATCATGATCGCGTTCTTCTTCACGATGCCGATGAGC
>CAZZDV010000042.1:5888-21284 GCA_964652785.1 uncultured Bordetella sp. | reverse complement strand
AATACGCCTAGGCCGACAGGCGCCAGCCGTCGACGATCGCGCGATACTCGTCCTCTGGCAGCGCTTCGAACCTTGCCTCGGCCGCCGCCGGCGGCAGTTCCTTCAACTGCATGACGATCTCTGCCGCGCGCGTACGCGAGGCGTATTCGAAGTCGGCCTCGGCCACGTGCGGGCCGCGCGGCACGTCCCTGCCGTTCATGAGGCCCGCGAGAATGTAGAGCGAGCATGCGTGCTCGGCCGCACCGCCATGCTCCACGCCCACGAGGTCGAAGACATTGGCATCGGGCGTGCCGGCAAGGGCGGCAGACCAGAGCGGAACCGTGCCGTCGCCGCGCCCGCCTTTTTTCATGTTGTCGTAAATCGGGTTGCCTTTCGCGGCGCTGTAATTCGCGCCGTCCACTCTCTTCCAGCGCAGCTCGAGGTCGCGCTTGTCCTGCTTCCTGTTGGCATCGCTTCGAATGTGGAAGACGCGCGCCGCAACCTCCGGCGGCAGATCGCGATCGAGCTGCGCGTACTGGTCGCGCGCGAATACGAGGTGAGCGCGTGACACCTCGGCGCGATACCGGCCGGCGATGTCGGCAAATCCGTCGAACGGGTCGCAGTCAATCCCGCGGTCGTCGTAATCACGCACCGGATAGCGCTGCAGGCCGAGCTTGGCCAAGCGCGGGCCGAGGACGCTGCGCGGCGCCGGGAGCAGGCAATACGTGCCTTGGAACGTCGCGACGATCTTCGCGACCGCGTCGGCGCCGCCGGTCACGATGTTGATCAGGGGCTCGCCGGTGTAATAGCGCGAGAAGTGCGAGTTGGTGCCGTAGAAAGGCGTGCAGCAGGTGACCAGGCGCTCGAACCAGTTGGAGACTTCCTCCCCGGCATCTACGAGTTCGTTTACGAAGAGCTTGGCCACAAGCCCGCCCTGGCTGTGCGCGTACAGCGTAAGGCGCTTGCGCGGATCCTGCGCATGCGGATAACGCAACTTCACCTGCTCGACAATCAGCTCGAGGAAGCGCGTCACGTACCCGCACTCCTTTGCCGGCGCGCGGCGCCAGTCATAGCCCAGGCTGACGACGTTGGCCTTGTCCTCGAAGTAGTCGAAGATCCCGTCGTACGACTTGACGATGCTCGTAAGCTCGCCATACGGGACGATCGGGTAGTGATCCCGCTCCTCGGTGGCTTCGTTGTGCGCGAGGAAACGCAGCTGCCCGTCGAGGATATGCGGCAGGCTCGCCCAGAGCTCGTAGAGGTCGACGGCGGGCGGGAGGTTGTCCGGATCGAACGGCGCGAACGCCCTTTGCAGCCGTGAGCCCATGCCCCCGGGCAGGATCACGACGGTGGGCAGCTCCGGCTTATAGATCGCGGCAAATTCGCTTGCGCGCTTGAACAGCTCGGCGCGCCGCAGCTCGTCGATGCGCTCCAGGTACCTCACGCGACGCCCATCACGCCGCGCGCCGCATCCCAGAGCGAGATGCGGTCCGACTGGCCGCGCAGGCCGCCGTTGATCCTGATCGTGATGCGCACGAAATCGCCGGCATCGGCCAGCTCGTTGAGTCCGTTCCGGCTCCAGTAGCGCGCCGCCGACCGGCTCGCGCCTTCGGGCGTGCGCAGCCATTCGCCGAACTTGTCGCGCGCGATGCCGAAATGGTCCGCGCAGGCTTCGTGGTTGGCGCGGAAGGTGAGCTGGATGAGGCCCGCGCCGCGGTACGTCCAGCCGTCGCCGCTGGCCGCGTCGCGGTTGCCACCGCGATTTGCGTACGCGAGGTTGGCGATCATGCGCTGGTCGGCCGGGTGCTCGGGCGTGCGGCCATAAAGCTCGGCCTGCTCGGACGTGAAGCGCGTCTGCGTCCGGGTGTTGAAAGTGTCGAGCAGCGCCTGCGGGCGGTAGTTGAGGTTCTCCTCCAGTGCGGCGAGCTGGCGGCTCTCATGGCCGGTCTGCGCGAGGAAAGCAGCCTGGCGCGACGGCGTGTCGATCGAGAACTCGGCCATCGCAGCGCAAAGCGGACCGACGAAGGCGTCCGCTCTTGCAGCCGCGGCGGGCATGATCCTGAGGAGGTCTTCGCGTGTCATTGGGCGCGCTTTTTTGTCGATCGCACCCCAACGTATGCCCCCGCCGGGGAGAAATCAATCAGCCAAAAGGACCTCTATGCGGGCTGCAGGATATGGATTACCCGGCTGGCGACGTGCTCCTTCGTTTTTCCTGCATAGGCGGCCATGTGCGGCGCGGCGGCGTGCGCCTTGAGCGCATCCATGCTCTCCCACTTCTCGATCACGAGGAAGGTGTCCGGACCCCACTTGGTCTGGAAGGCCAGCGCGTTCTCCGCATCGACCGCGGCGCCGTACTCGATGCAGCCGACTTCGGCCTTCACCGCGGGAACGTTGGCGCGGAAATGCGTGAGGATCGTATCCCGCTGTCCGGGCTTGGCGGTGATGACGGCGATGACATGGACCATGCTTGTTGCTCCTGGAAAGTGGTGCTGACGCTGCGGAAGCCCATTCTCTCCCACGGGAAAGCGGAGGGGAAATCGGTGTCGCGCCAGCCGAGGTCGGGCGGGCGCGCGGTTCCCTTCGTCAGGACGAACGAATAATTTTGTGCTTCGCTCCAATCAAGAATCGCGATCCGGCGCCTTCGCCGGCACGAACGGATACCGCGCCCTGCCTTTGGTTGCCGTTGCGCCTGACGAGACGCCCCCGCCGCGCACATACTGCTTCGATGCATCCTTGCGCGGCTCGTAGTCCCACGCGGGCGCGCCGGAAGCGTCGCGAGCCGACTGAACGAACAACCTGCGCCGCGAGCTTTCCTGCATTTCCCGCTTGAGCTCCGAGGGCGACCAATTCGTGCTCACCAGGTTCTGCAACTCGGCCTGCACCGTCGCAACATCCGGTTTGCCGGCGAGGTTCCTCTCCTCGTCCGGATCGTTCGCCAGGTCGAACAGCATCGGCGGGTCGCCTTCGCAGGAGATCAGCTTCCAGTCGCCCTTGCGCACCATGAAGGAGGGACTGAACGTGCCGTCGGCATTCATCTCCGCATAAACCGGACGGTCGTAGGGCTGCGACGCCCCGCCCTTGACTGCTGGCAGCAGACTCATCCCTTCGAGCGGCGCGACCGGCTCGATTTTCTTTCCCCCCGCGCTCGCGATCTCTACGACCGTAGGGAGGAAATCCATGAGCGACGCCGGCGCCTTTACGCGAACCCCTTTGCCGCCCGGCATTGCGACGATCATCGGGATCCGGCAGGCGGGTTCAAAATGCATCCACTTGTACCAAAGCCCGCGCTCGCCAAGCATGTCCCCGTGGTCGGAGGTGAAGATCACAACCGTGTTGTCCTCGAGGTCCATGTCGCGCAAGACCCCGAGCAGCCGCCCGACCTGGTCGTCGATGTATGAAGTCATGCCGTAGTACGCATGGCGCGACATGCGCACGTCTTCCTCGCTGATGTTGTACTCGCCGAACTTGTAAGCCTTCCACAGCCGCTGGCTGTGAGCGTCGAGCGCCTCAAAAGCGATCGGCCCGACGCGCGGCAGGTCGATGTCCTCATGCCTGTAACGGTCCCAGTACTCCTGCGTCGTCACGTACGGATTGTGCGGGTGCGTGAGCGAAACGGTGTGGAAGAACGGCTTGGCGTCGGCCTTGCGGCCCCAGTCGTAGATCCATTGCACCGACTTCGCCGTCACCTCGTCGTCGAAATCGAGCTGCAGGCTGCGCTTGCAGGTGCCGGCCTCCACCACGCTGCGCAGGCTCACGCCGGTGGACGCCACGGGAATCGAGTGCCTCCAGTCCGGGGTCCAGCCGAAGTCGGAAGGGTAGATGTCGGTGGTCAGCCGTTCCTGGTAACCGTGAAGCTGGTCCGCACCGACGAAGTGCATCTTCCCCGACAGGACAGTGTGGTAACCGAGCGCCGACAGGTAGTGCGGCAGGGTCGGGGCCTGCGAAGGAAAGTCGCACGCATTGTCGAAGACCCCCAGCCGGCTCGCCTGCCGCCCTGTCAGCATCGAGGTGCGGGAAGGCGCGCACAGGGGAAAGTTGCAGTAGAAGGTTTCGAACAAGGCGCCGCGCGCTGCGAGGCCGTCGATATTCGGCGTTTTGACAATGCGGTTGCCATAGGCCCCGACGGCCGACGCATTGAGCTGGTCGGCCATGATGTGCAGCACGTTCATGCGGTTGTCCATGGGGCGAAAGCTACCCCAACTCCCCTGCGCGGAACAGTCCCCGTTCGCTCGCAACCCCGCCGTAAATAGCCCAGCGGAATCAGAAATTTAGACCCCGATACGGGATGTCCACCTACAGAATCCGGCGTGTTTTGCCGACATTTTCGCCCCTTGCAAACCACTAGAGTGGCACCGTCAGCTTCAACCGAACAGTTTGAGAACTTCTCAACCAATACAAAGGAGCCATCATGCTTTCCTGGGCCGTTACTTTCTTCGTTATTGCGCTGATTGCCGCCGTTCTGGGCTTCAGCGGGGTGGCCGGTACTGCGGCCAATATCGCCTGGATCCTCGCGGTTGTGGGGGTGATTCTTGCGGTCGTGTTCTTCATTTCCGGCCGCAAGACTTTGCCATAGCAAGACTGGCAGGCGCCTGCCCCTTACCGGCGGGCGCCTGAACCTTCCCGGAGGACAGCATGCCAAGGATCACCGACAAGTCGTTCGTTTACACCCCTTCATTCGATACCGACCTGAAGAAGAAATTCCGCATGATCATCGAGCGCGAGCGGCGCTTCGAGCGGGAACGCAAACGCGCGGAGAAGGCGGACAAGGCGCAATCCGTTGCCTCCACCGTGGTGCCGATCGGGTCGCACGCGGTCGTGAGTCACTCCCAGCACGAAAGGTTCTAAACGCCTGACCCGCTCGCGGGGGCCGGGGAGGAGGCGCAGTGCCGAAGTGCAGTTTTTACCGCTTGCATCAGCAGGCGGTTCGCCCATCCAGCATGGAATTGCCGGGCAAATCCCCTTGGTGCGCACACCCGCAGTCCAAGGTGACCGTGTTTGCGGCTGCGGGCACGATGGGCGGCGCGAGACTGTTGCAATGCGGCGGCGAGCATGGCAAGTGCACCCTGCCCATTCCGCCCGAGCAACCGCCCAAGCCTTGAGGTAGTCAATTCCGGGGACTCAATTCCGGGGACTCAATTCCGGGCTTACTTCTTCCCGAACAATCCTTCGAGCATCTGCCCGGCTTTTGCGCCGACGCCGGTGCCGATCCCGGGAAGCAACACCGTGCCGAGCGCCGCGCCGGCAATCGTTCCACCCGTAGGCATCACCGTCGGGGACTGCACCGTCCCCGCCACGTTCAGCGCAATCCCGACGCTCGTGCCCAACGACTTGACCTGCGCGGTGACGCGACCGGACAGCTCCTTTCTTGGCGAAACACCGAGCTGGCCTTCAGCGCCCAGCGCACCCGACGCGATCCGCAGCTGCGTGAAGCGGTACGTCGACTGTTCCAACGCAAGGTGGCCGGACAACTGGTCGAAGCGGGTCTCGCCATCGGAGGTTCCCTGCTTGCCCAGCGTCATCGCGGCTCTCTGGATGTCCACGCCGTGAAGCACGCCGCCCTGCACATCGAAAGGCGTGGCCAGGCGCAGTGCATTCATCAGGCCGGCGGCTTGCTTCGCCGAAGCGGAGAAGACGGGTTTGGCGCTCAACCGGCCGCTGATCTTGGTGCCCGGGGAGAGGATCGGCACCAGGTTCGTGAGCTCTACCTGTTGCAGATCGAAGCTGCCTTTGACCTGCATGCCCTTCTGCCACCCGATCGAGGCGTTGCCGGAGGCCGTGCCGCCATAAAGCTTGGCGGTGATGCGGTTGAAGGTTGCGTCGGCGAGCGTGGCCACGCCTTCGACATTGAGCTCATCGAAAACCACCGGTGGGCCCACCGGCGCCTTCCACCCTTTGGCGTTCGCAGTGATCCGGTAGGCCGATTTTTCCGGCCTGACGAGCGCCTTGAGCTTGCCGTCCCTCGTCTCCATCGACGCCTCGGCCGGCGATCCCGCTTCGTCGAGCAGCACCCGTGCGTCGAAAGGTCCGAAGTTCGCGGCGTTTAGCTTTACCAACGCGTCCTCCAGGCGCAGGCTCTTGATCCGAACCGCCGGAGGCTGAGACACCGGGCCCTCCTGTTTCGACCACAAAGGGATCATCTCGATCGCCTTTTGCGTCATCAGCAGCGAGTCGATCTCGATGCTGCGGATGACCTTGGTCGCGGACAATAGCGAGAGGATTTCCGGCGTCACGGTGACCTTGCCAACCTTGAGGTCTTCGCTCTTGCCGACCGTGATGCCGTCGATCACCGCATGCGGCAACGGGAAAGCGACCAGGCGGATTTTGCGGATCTTCACCGGTTCGTTCAGCCGGTCGGAGACCGCTTTTTCGATGCGCGGGATGTAGTCCTCCAGCGGCAGCAGGAACGGGACCGCGACCGCGGCGGCGACGAGCAGGATGAGCGCGCCCAGCGCGCCGATGAGCCATTTCATGCCGCGAAGGGTACCGCACCGGGCGTTCCACCGCCTCTTTGGGCGGCGGGTGCGGAAGCTAGCGAGTGCGCGTGAAGAAATTCACGCTCTCCGGATTGCGCCATCGAGCTCCGGATAATTCCGGAAGATTCCGCTCTCGTTGAATGGGATGCGCCGCGAGGAGGCGAGGTACTGCGCAAGGCGTGGCTGCGTCGCCACGCGATCGTGCAACTCGACCAGTTTCGGCAGCCGGGGCTCGAGCGATCGCATCGCGCGCGGAAACGCGAAGCGCAATCCGGCAACCACCTGGAAAAGCGAAAGGTCCGCATAGCTGACGGCGCGCCCCGCAACGCCGCCCTTGTTGGCGTCAATGATGCGCTCGAAGTAGCCGAGGTACTTGGGCATGCGCTCGGCCCGAAATTGCCTGGCACGCCGTTTCGCTTCGCGTTTTTGCTGCTCGTAGTACAGCCCGACGCCGACCGGATGATGCGCGTCGTGCGCTTCCGCCACGAAATCGGTGACCGTGAGCTGCACCTGGTGCACCCAGAGCCGGGCGGATTCGCCTTTTGGGGCCAGGCCCAGGCGCGGCCCGAGAAACTGCAGGATGTTCGCGGTCTGCGCGATCACGTGCTTGCCGCTGACCAGGAACGGGGGCGCAAGAGGCGGGTGCGTTGCGTCGCCCTCCTCGAGGAAGCGGTTCATCGCAGCCATGCCGCCGGGCTTGCGGGCCACGTCGACGTAGTCCGCGCCGCCCTGCTCGAGGGCGAGCCTCACGAATTCGCCGCGCCCCTGGATCGTCGGCCAATAGTAGAGTTCGTAGCGCATGTTTACCTCAAGCTATTTGTTGCCTTTTACGGCAACCAGTTCAGTTATAAAATGGCGTTTAAAGTAGAACTTTTGTAGTACAAGTTAGACAAATCCGGCCAATGCGCCCGCGCCCGCGCGGGCGCATTGCTATAAGATGGGGTTTCGTGCTTGTCACAGGTGAGGCCAACATGCTCGACCTGAAAGACCTTCGATGTTTCGTAAGCGTCTACGACCGCAAAGGGTTCGCTCGCGCGGCAGTGGAGCTCGGCACCGTGCAGTCGAACATCTCAGCCCGCGTGCGCCGCCTCGAAAACGAAATCGGCGCGCCGCTTTTCGAGCGCCTGCACCGCGGCATCCGTCCCACGCCCAAGGGCGAGATCATGTACAGCTACGCCATGCGAGTGCTCACCGACGTGAGCGAACTCGAAGCCGCGATGCGCGTCGACCGCCAAGTCGCCTGACGCCCCGCTCCCGCAAGGCCGCCTGGCTGCCACCTCAGGCCAGCGATTCCCTGATCCCGGCCAGCGAGCGCTTCTGCCGCCCGGCCGAATCGAAATTCTCCAGATCCAGCCAGGCTTCGAAAGCCGTGCGCACGCGCGGCCATTCGCGGTCGGTGATCGAGTACCACGCGGTATCGCGGCTGCGCCCCTTGTAAACGATGGCCTGGCGGAAAATGCCTTCGTACTGGAAGCCGTAGCGCTTGGCCGCCGCGCGCGAAGGCGCGTTGAAGCTGTCGCACTTCCATTCGTAGCGCCGGTAGCCCAGCTCGTCGAAAGAACGCCGCATCATGAGGAACATCGCCTCGGTCGCCGCGCGGGTCTGCTTGAGTTGCGGCGAGTAGGTGATCGACCCGACCTCGATGACGCCGTGCACCGGCTCGATGCGCATGAGCGCCGCGGTGCCGACAGCCGCGGGCTTGCCCCCGCCCGCGGTCAGATCGATGATGGTGTAGTGCAGCGGATCGTTGCTGGCTGCGGCTTGCTCGAGGTAGGCGCGAAACGCCGCCGGATCGGCCGGACGCTCGACGAAAAGGTAAGTCCAGTCGCGCCCGTCAGGCGCCTTCATGTAGGCCGCGAACAGGTCCTCGGCGTGCCGCTCGACGTCGAGCGCCTCCAGCCTGCAATAGCGGCCTTCCATGGGCGTTCGCATCGGGCGCGCGCGCTCGGTCCAGGCCTCGACGGCCGGCCCGATCGGTTGGCCGTGTTCGTTTTTTCTTTCTCCGGCAACATTCTCCGCCATTCATTCTCCTTGATGGACCGCGCCTGCCCGAGGCCCCTTCGTCTCTTAACGCACAGTACCCGGCGCCCGGATGCAGTAAAGTATTGGGAGGGTCTGGGGGACAGAGCCGCATTCTATTTGAGGTTGACGCATGGAAACGACCACCCTCGAGCGCAGGCGCACCGCCTTCGAGCGAACGCCGAAATTTCCGAGCTTCCTCGGCATGCAGGACGAGGAGCTGCATTCGCTCTCCGCCCATGCAAAGCTGCAGTCCTATCCTCGCAACAAGATCGTCGTCCACGAGGGCGACCGCACCGATTCGGTCTACGTGATCCACTCGGGCCGGGTCAAGGTCTTCCTCTACGGCCGCAACGGCAAGGAAATCGACCTCAACATCCTCGGGCCTGGGGAGTATTTCGGCGAGATGGTGCTCGACCACGGGCCGCGCTCGGCCTCGGTCATGACACTCGAGCCCTCGCAGTTCTTCATCATCCCGCAGCCGGTGTTCCGGGATTTCGTCGTCAAGCACCCGGAGTTCGCGCTTCGGCTCATCAAGACGCTGATCTTGCGCACGCGCGGCCTGCTCAACAACGTAAGAAGCCTGGCCTCGCTGGACGTCTATGGCCGCGTGGCGAGGCTGCTGCTCGAGCTTGCGGTCGAGGAGGACGGCCGGCTTGTCATCCACGGCAAGCTGACCAAGCAGGAGATCGCCAACCGCGTCGGCGCCTCGCGCGAGATGATCAGCCGGGTGTTCAAGGACCTGTGCACCGGCGGCTACATCGAGCTCGAAAAAGGCAAGCTCACCATCGCCAAGACCCTGCCGGGCCACTGGTAGGCCCCGGGGACAGCTTTCTACGCGGGGACCGCGGCGCGCTCCTCGAGCATGCGCTGCGAAGGCCGGATGTTCATCGTCATCTGGAAGACGCCGGCGAGGACCCCGATCCCCACCGCCGCCTGCCACGCGAGGTCGTAGTTGCCCAGCGCGCCATAAAGCAGCCCGCCGCCATACGCCCCGAAGAACGAGCCGACCTGGTGGCTGAAGAACGCGATGCCCGAGAGGGTTGCCATGTACCGCAGGCCGAACAGGTGGACGACCAGCCCGCTGACCAGCGGCACCACGCCCAGCCAGAGCGTGCCCATCGCCGCGGCGAACACCAGCGTGGAGGCCGGCGTCGGCGGCAGCACGAAATACGCGGTGATGAACAACGAGCGCAGCACGTAGATCCCGCCGAGCAGGACGCGCTTGGAATAGCGTCCGCCGAGCCAGCCGAACAGGTACGAGCCGATCACGTTGAACAGGCCGATCAGCGCAAGCGCATTGGCGCCGACCGAAGGATCCATGCCGCAGATCGCGAGGTAAGTCGGCAGGTGGGTCGTGATGAACACCAGCTGCAGTCCGCAGACGAAAAACGCGACCGCCAGCACGACGTACCCGGAGTGCCCCACCGCCTCCTTCACCGCCTGGCTGACCGACTGCGGCACGCCGGATGCGGTTTCGACTTCGATCTTGTCGATCCGGCCGGCAAGGAAGGCCGCGGGCAGCATGACCACGACCAGGCCGAGGAACCCGACCATGGCGGTCTGCCATCCGCTCGTGGTGATCAGCGTCTGCGCGAGCGGCGAGGCGATCGTGAGGCCGAGCGAGCCGATGGCCGAGACCGTGCCCATGGCGACCATGCGTCCCGCGGGCGAGGCGGTACGCGCCGTCACGTTCATCGCGATATTCGAGGCGGTGCACGACAACGCAATGCCCACGCAGATCCCTGCACCGAGGGTGAAGACCAGCGGCGAGTGCGCGAAGATGCTGAGCAGGATGCCGGCCGCGTAGATCGCCACGCCGAAAATCGCCACCGGCTTCACGCCGTGGCGATCGGCGAGGATGCCGACGAAAGGCTGCGTGATGCCCCAGACGATGTTCTGGATTGCGATCGCGAGCGAGAAGTCCGCGGCGGTGAGCCCGATGTCGCGCATCATGTGCGGCTGGAACAGGCCCCAGCTCTGGCGCATGCCCATCGCGAGGCTCAGCATGACGGCCGCGCCGCCGAGGATCGCCCAGGACTGGGCGCGCGTAAGCTCGTGTCGTTTCATAGGGCGATTATAGAGGGGGCCCCTTGCGGGACGGCCGTCAGGTTCACACCCCGGCCGCGGGAAACCCCTTGCGCGACCAACCGTCTAGGAGGGCCGGCCCATGCACTCCCGGCGGCGGGCTTCGAACTCGGCCTGCGTCGGGGCGACGCCCTTGGCCTTCATGCAGCTCTCGACACGCTCGATGCTCTGCACGCTCTGGTGAAGCAGCCAGTTGTCGTAATCGGCAAGCTGCGGCGCGGTCTGCGCGACGACCGCCACGCGCCGCGCGGACTCGTGATATCGGGTTGTCCAGTCGCCCTCGGGCAGCCCTTCCTTCTTCAGCCCGATATCGAGGCCACTGGCAATGCTGGCCACCGAGCGGCCGGTGCGCACGAGCAAGGCCAGCGCGATCTCGTCGGCCTCTCGCCGCTGGTGCTCGGCCCACGTGCCCATGAGCGCTTTCGATCCAAGCGCCGAGGCGATGAGCCGCGCGATCAGCGTGACCGGCAGCAGCGCGGTCAACGCCGAGAAAACCATGCGCGCGCCTGAATCCTCTTCGTCATGCCGCGCAATGACGTGACCCATCTCGCGCGCGAGCAGGAAAGCCGTCACGTCCTCCGTCGGCTCGAGCCGCCCGATGCCGCTGCCGAGCACGATGCGCCCGCCTGCGCTGGAGCCCGTGCCAGTGCCAAGGCCCGAATCGACTTCGATCTCGAACCGGGCGATGCGCTCGAACAGCTCGGGTGACATGCTGCGCGCCGCAGTCTCGAGCTGCGTGCCCAGCCGCCTGACCTGCGCCTCGAATTCCCGCTCCTGCGCCCGGCACACGTGGTCGCAGGCGCCGGGCGCGGTAAAGCGCTGCGTCTTCGAAGAAAGCGTGTAGCCGATATTTGCGTGGGTCTGGACCGCGGGCAGCGCCACGATCTGCTCGCGGCCGGTCACCGGGTTGGTCGAACATCCGCCGAGTGCCCCGATGCTAGCGCACAGGACAACGAAGGCAAGAACCGGTCTCATGCGGGCCGCAGTCTCCTTTAGGCCATCAGCGGCGTTTCATCGGGGGATGCTTGCCGCCGGCGTCGCGGGGTAGTTGAAAGGCTTTGGAATCTCGATGCCCTGCTCGCGTGCTTTATGGTACCACTTGAGGGCTGTTTCGTAGTCGCGCTCGAGCACGCGGTTGCCGGTGCTGTAGAGGTCGCCAAGCTTCTTTTGCGCATGGCCGTCGCCCGCTTCGGCGGCGGCGGTATAAGCGTCCACGGCGCCGCGCATGTCGCGCTTGCGCTCGAGCCTTTCGCCCTGGCGGAAGCGCTGCGATGCCTGCGAAGGGCTGAGCTGCGTTGAAACCGCCGTTGCGGCGACGGCGGCAGGGGCGGCCGTCTGCGAAGACGCGATGCCCGCAATGCCGAGCAGCCCGCCGGCCGCGGCAATCACAAACACGCTCGAAAAGTTTTTCACGGCACGCTCTCCAGAGGGTTCACGAAGCACCGAGACTAGCGCCTCGCGCCCCGCAAGTCGGTGCGGTAGCGCGCCTATGCGCCGGCGCTCGCCTCGGCCCGCTAATGTACTTATACCAGCACAAAACTAACCGAAGCGCCGCTCTGGGCGCGGACTCAGGTAAATAAAGTCCAGGAATTGGCTTCGGCCTCGGGGTGTTACTCCCACTCCTTCCATCCCCGCAGCATCGGGAAGTACAGGCCGAGGCGCGCCTTGCCCAGCGCATTCGCGTAGCGCGCGAGCTGGGGCGCATAGCGTTCGCGCTCGCGCTCGAGGAAGGCCTCGACACCGGCGCCTTCGTGGCTGCTGGTCTTGTAGTCGACGATCCAGCGCGTGCCGTTCTCGGTAAAGGTGCGGTCCACCACCAGCGTGCGCAACTGCCCCTCCATGATCGTGCGGATCCGCAGCTCGCTCACCGCGCCCTCGCGCGGCCCGAGCAGCCAGCGGCCGCGCTCGTCACCGAGGATGTTCGCCATCGCGGTCACCGCCCGCCCGGCCGCGGCTTCGCTCTCGGCTGCCGGCACGCCGCGCCGATGCAGGTCGCGCGCGATCTGCGCGCGCAATCCCTCCACACGCTGCGAACTCCAGCCCTCCAACCGGTCCTCGGCCATGCGTTGCAGCCAGCGATGGACTACGGAGCCGACATGGCGCGCGGTTTCGCCGGCCCACGAGAACTCGATCTCGTCCTGCACGCGCGCCTCCTCCTGCGGGGCGGCCCAGGCGACCGCTTGCGCAGGTGGCGGCATGCGCCAGTCGTGCGCGAGGCGGACGAGCTGCTGGCCCGGGGTCACGGAAGACATCGATCGCACCTGCGGCTGCGGGGGCGCGGCCGCATCGAATTGGGAGTGCACCACCGGCCACAGCTTGGCCAGCAGGGTCTTCGATGCAGGCGCACGGACTGCGCCATCCTTGGTGCAGGCCTCGCCGAGGAGATGCAGGCGCTTGCGCGCCCGCGTGGCCGCGACATACAGGAGGCGCCCGGCTTCGAGGTTGGCCTTGGCCGCTTCCAGTGCCTGCAGCCAGGCATAGATCGGCTCGGGCTCCGCGCCGGCCTCCTGGATCGGCGCGATCAGCAGCGGGTTGGAATGCGCGGGACCGGTGCGGCCAGCGGTCTCGGTCCACAGGAAAAGCTTCTTGTCGTCGTTGCGGGGAACGCGCCCGAGGCCGGGAAGGATCACATGGTCGAACTCGAGACCCTTGGCCTTGTGGATCGTCATGATCTGCAAGCGCTCGTCGGCCTGCACGTCCGGCAGCGCGTAGAGCTTGCCCAGGCTCGCATCGAACGCTTCGCCCACAGTGCCGGCCTGCTCGTGCGCTTCGAGGTGGTCGAGGTAGAGGCCGGCATCCTCGAGACCGGTTTCGTCCGTCACGCAGGCCGGCCCGCCGAGCGCAAGCCACGCGCCTTCCACCGCGTCGCGCAGGCTCCCGCGCAGCCGGTTGGCGACGCATGCGCGCATCACCCCTGAGGTGCGAGCGATCCTTGCCCGGCCGTCCGCAGAGACGCGCTCGAGGCGCGAATCGTCCGCGAGCATTTCGAGCACCGTGTCCTCGCAGTCCTCGGCGAGGCGTGAAAGGTCATCGAGCCTCAGGCCGCACCAGGGCGCGCGCAACACCGAAAGCCACGCAAGCCGGTCGGCCGGATGCGCCAGCGCGTGCGTCAGGGCAAGCAGGTCCTGCACGACCGGGCGGTGCACGAGCTGCTCGATCTCGACCGCGCGGAACGCGAGCCCGGCGTCCTTGAGTTTCGGCACGATCTGCGCGAGGTGGCCGCGCGTGCGCACCAGGATCGCGACAGTCTCACCAGCCGCCGCCTGAGCCTGCGTTTGCACCTCCCGCACAATCTCCACCACCTGGGCCGCTTCGCGCTCTCGCGCATTGCTGCCGGGCGGCTCGACGAAGGCATGCACGGTCACCGCCACGCCATCGAGCCGCGCATGCACCGCCTCGGACGCGCCATACGCCACCGCGCCCGCGGATACGTCTTCCTCCCGCGGCATCACGCGCGAGAAGGCTTCGTTTACCCAGCCGACGATGCCCGCCTGCGAGCGGAAGTTCGCCCTGAGGGCGATCGGCTCGAGCGCCACCGTGCCGATGCCGTTGCGCCTCGCCTGCAGGAAAAGCCCCACCTCGGCCTCGCGGAAGCGGTAGATCGACTGCATCGGGTCGCCGACCGCGAAGACCGTGCGCCCGTCGCCCTCCTCCCAGCCTTCGGTCAGCCGCTCGATCAGCTCGAACTGGCTGATCGACGTGTCCTGGAACTCGTCGATCAGCAGGTGGCGGATGCGGTAGTCGAGCGCCAGTGCGAGGTCGGTCGGCGCGCCCTCCTCGCCCAGCGCCCGCAGCGCGCCCTGCGCCACTTCGGTGAAGTCGACCTGCCCGCGCGCCTGGAACACGAGCTTGAGCTGCGCGATCGCGTGCGGCAGCAATCCCGCAATGGCCTCGAGCACCTCGGCCTGCGCATCGGTGTACTGCGTCGGCGGCAGGTCGCAGATCGTCGCGAGCAGGCGGCGCAGCGGCTCGCGCGCGTCGCCCTCCTCGAAATATCCCTTGCCTTCGGGTGAGCGCTTGCGCCAGCCGCCGTCCTTGGTGATCAGGGATTCGGCCAGCGCCTGCCATGCCGCGGTGCCGCCCGCGTCGCTGCCCGGGTAGAGCGATCTCACCTGGCCGCAGACGCGCTCGCGTTCGGCTTCGAGCGCGGCTTCGAGGTCGTCGCGATCGATGCGCGCGAGGTGGCGGATCCAGTGATCGCGGCTTGCAAGCATGCCGGCGATGAGTCCCGCGATGCGCCCGAGGTCGTTGTCCAGATGGTCCAGCAGGCGCTCGACGTACGGCGCCGCGCGCGCGGCCGGTCCCGTCCCGGCTTCCTCGACCAGTCCGAGCGTGGCCAGCGCAGCCGCCTGGTAGAGCTCGGCCGCATCGTCGATGGTTTCGGGCAGCGCGCCGAAGCGCGACAGCACCGGCATTTGCCTCGCGAGCGATGCGCAGAGCGAATCGATCGTCTGGATGCGAAGGCGCGCCGGGTTGTCGGCCAGCGGATTGCCGCGTCCGGCCAGCTTGTGCAGCACGCGCTGGCGCATTTCCGCCGCGGCCTTGCGCGTAAAGGTGATCGCGACGATTTCTTCGGGCTCGTTCACGGTCTCGAGCAGCGTGAGATAGCGCTGGATCAGCAACTCGGTCTTGCCCGAGCCGGCCGGGGCCTGGACAATGAACGAGCGCGACGGGTCGAGCGCGCGCAGGCGCTCGGCCGCGTCCGGCGGCGGTGGCGCGTTTGCGAATCCGGCCTTCATTCCCCGCCCTCTTCTTCGCCGCGTCCGTCGCCGCGTCCGTCGCCGCGCTCGTGGATGCGGCAAAGCGGTTTCTGGTCGCAGTACTCGCAGGCGCCGGG
>CAZZDV010000042.1:3052-5788 GCA_964652785.1 uncultured Bordetella sp. | reverse complement strand
CGCGCTCGTGGATGCGGCAAAGCGGTTTCTGGTCGCAGTACTCGCAGGCGCCGGGCTTGGGGTCGACGAGCGCCTCGCCCGCGGCGTACCCGCGCGCGAGGCGCTCGAGCTCGGCGCGCCATGCTCCGACCTGCTCGCCCCAGCTTTGCTCGGCGCGCTTGAGTTGCCCGTTGGGCAGCGTGCGCGCGCCGGGCAGGATGTTCTTGTCGGCCGCGAGCGCGACCCATTTCATGCTGCCCGCCTTCACCTGCGCGAACGCGATGGCGCGCGCGCCCGGTTCGGTTGCCGCGAGGTAGAGCGGCAATTGCGGCTCGTCCGGGCGCTCCCCGATCCACGCGCCCGCGGAAGGCGCGCTGACCTTGTAATCGATCACGATGCGCTCGCCCTGCGCGGTTTCGTCCACGCGGTCGAGGCGCCCGCTCAACCTCAAGCCGCCGATCTCGATCGTGCGCCTGGCTTCGATGGCGAAAACGCTGAAGTCGCCGCGCGCGCGCTCCACGTCCAGCCATGCGAGCGCGAGGCGTGCAAGGCGCCGCTTCTCGATCTCGGCGAACCGGCCGGAAAGCGTCGTCGGGCGGTGGCGCTTGTGGCGTGTGACCGCCGCGTCGGCCGCTGCTTCGAGCATGGCCTTGAGCTCGGTCCCGGAAAGGGTGTCGAGCGCATGCTTGGTCTCGAGCTCTTTCCACGCGGCCGCGAGCACCTGGTGGACGAGCGAGCCGCGCTCCAGCGCATCGAGCCCCGCGTGCGGCGCCTCGAGCGCTTCGGAGCCGAGCCGGTGGCGCGCGAATGCGCGAAACGGGCACGCCGCCTGGTCGCGGATCAGGAGCGTGCCGCCGCGGGTATCCCCGGGCGCGACCGGCGGCGCCGAAGGCTCGTCCACGCGCTCGAGCTTGCCGGTGGCGAAGATCGCGTTTCGAATCGGGATGAATGGGGGAAGCTCGAGGGTCCCTTCGGCAATCGCGGCAATGAGGGGACTGGGCTCGAGCTCGCGATCCGACTCGCGCGATGGATGCGAGAGCACGACCTCGCGGGCCGCGGTGAGCCAGCCTTGCGTGATGCGGCGATCGAGTTCGAGCGACGCATCCGCCGAAGCTTCGGGAATGCCGGCTTCGCGCTGCAGGACCACCGGGATGAAAGGATTCGGCCGCGCGGCCAGCGGCCACGCATCCGCGCTCAGGCCCATGACCCAGAGGTGGTCGAACTCGCAGCCCGCCGATTCGAGCACGCCGAGGATCTGCACCGGCACGTCGGGCGATTCGGGCTGGAAGGCGGTGTCGGCCGCCATGCGCCGCAGCCGCGCCACCGCATTGCCGTAACCCATCCGGCCCGAGACGCGCTCGAGCTGGGCGAACTGCGCAACGAGCGCGTGCCATTTCTTCAGCGTCTGGTATTCAGGCGAGTCGAGCGCCCGCTCGCCGGGAAACCCGGCCAGCGCGAGCGCCTCGGAAAACGCGCGGCTCCACTCCAGCGGCGTCCGCGGGCCGAAGAGGCGCGCCTTGCGGAACTCCGAAAGCGCCTCGAGCATGCGTTGCAGGCCGGCCACCCGCGGCTGGGTGGAATTCGAGCGCAGCAGCACGAGCAGGCGATCGAGCGTGAGCTCGGGCTCCGCGCGCCGGCGCAGGGCGGCATCGAGGCGCGCGCGCCCGAGGATTTCGGAGTCGCCGCCGGCAATGAAGGGCGAGCGCAGGAGGAGGCTCGCCCGGTCGAAAGCGATCTCCCGGCCCGCGAGCTCGAGGATGAGGAACGCCGCGTCGACCAGCGGATGCTCATCCAGCGGCGCGCCAAGCGAGATATTGAAGGGCTGCGCCGCCGCGCCCGTGGCGAGCCCGGATTGCGTCCCCATGGCCTGCGAGAACTCGCGCCGCAGCGTGCTTCGCCGGGTCGCGAGGTCCGGGACGACGATGCCTATGCGCGAGGCCCCGCCGCCGCCCTCCTCCAGCTTGTGCCGCGCCCAGCGCGCGGCCTGGCGGATCTCGTCCCGCGCATCCAGGCAGCGTATGCGTTGGACTTTGGCCTCCCTGCGCACAGGGCTGCAAGTGGACACCTCGCTGCCCGCGGCGGCCATCGCATCGAAAAACGCCTGCTGCTGCGCGGTCACGATGTCGAATCCATAGCGCACCAACAGCGCGGGCTTTGCGATTCGCGGATCGCCCAGCGCATCCGCGACGACATCGGGCAGGCGCGCGGATTCGGTCTGCGCGGCCTGGCTCGTCAGGCGTTCGTAGCGTTGTGCCCAGCGCAGGAAGGCCTCGGCATCCTCGTTCTTCGGGATGCGCCTTGCGCGCTCGAGGATCCGCCATTCATGCACGGTCTTCCACGCATCCCGCGCTGTGGATGCTGCCTGCGCAAGCGCGAGCAGGCCGGTTTGTCCCGCGGTACTTCCCGCGGTACTTCCTTCGTTGCGGTTCGCATCCGGACGGTTTTCTTCGGAGCCCCCGAGCACCTCCTCCCACAAGGCCTGCTCCTCGGCCGGCGCAAGCAGCAGCGGCAGGCGTGCCGCGCCCTCGGAATACAACGCCTCCTCATAGGCACGCGCGACGAACGCGGAAAACGAGAGGATGTCGGGCGCGCCCCACACCGAAAGGCCGCGCGCGACCTGGAATGCGTCGAACTCGCGCCCGAGTTCCTGCGCGAGGCGAAGGTTGGGCGTAATCACCGTCACTGCCGCGCCATTGCCGGGACCTTCGCGAGCGCTTTGGGCAAGGCGGGTGAACAGTTCGGCCTTGCCGAGGGAAG
>CAZZDV010000042.1:0-2952 GCA_964652785.1 uncultured Bordetella sp. | reverse complement strand
GGTGCCGAGGGAAGTGGTGCTCATGAGCGGGATGATATCTTGCGGGCCATGAAGATCCTCATCCTCGGCGCCGGGCAGGTCGGCGCCAGCGTCGCCGAGAGCATGGTCTCCGAGCGAAACGACGTCACTGTCGTGGACACGAACATCGACCGCCTGCGCGACCTCCAAAGCCAGTTCAACCTGCGCACGGTCGCCGGCAACGCGGCGCACCCGGAGATCCTCGCCGAAGCCGGCGCGGCCGACAGCGACATGCTCTTCGCGGTGACCGCGAGCGACGAGACCAACCTCGTGGCCTGCAAGGTCGGCCACGCGGTGTTCAACATCCCGACGCGCATCGCGCGCATCCGCTCGACGTGGTTCCAGAGCCACCCGAAGCTGCTCGGGACCGACTGCTTCTCGGTCAGCCACGCGATCTGCCCGGAGCAGATCGTCACCGACTACATCGGCAAGCTCATCGAGTTCCCCGAGGCGCTGCAGGTGGCCGAGTTCGCCGGCGGGCTCATCGACCTCGTTGCGGTGCGCGCGGTCGAAGGCGGCGCGATCGTGCGCCAGCCGCTGCGCCACCTCGAGAAACGCCTGCCGACGATCGAGGTCAAGGTCGCGGCGATCTACCGCAACGACCGGCCGCTGGAGCTCGCGCCCGACACGGTGGTGCGCCCGGGCGACGAGGTGTTCTTTGTCGCCGCCTCCGGGCATATCCGCGAGGTCATGGCCGAGATGCGCCAGGTCGACCGGCCGGTGAAGCGCGTGATCATCGCCGGCGGCGGCAATATCGGCCTGCGCCTTGCGCGCGCGCTCGAGGACCGCATGAACGTGAAGGTCATCGAAGCATCCAAGGTTCGCTGCGAATACCTCTCGGGCCAGCTCGGCGAGGCGCTGGTCCTCAATGGCGACGTAAGCAACGAGGATCTGTTGGGGGATGAGAACGTCGACGAGACCGACCTGTTCGTTTCGGTCACCAACGACGACGAGGCCAACATCATGTCGGCGCTGCTCGCCAAACGCATGGGCGCGCGGCGCGTGATCGCGCTCATCAACCGGCGCGCTTATGGCGACCTCATGCAGGGCGGGCAGATCGACATCGCGATTTCGCCCGCGCAGGCGACGCTCGGCAGCCTGCTCGAGCACGTGCGCCGCGGGGACGTCGTCGCCGTGCACAGCGTGCGCCGCGGGCGCGCCGAGGCGATCGAGCTGATCGCGCACGGCGACCAGAAAAGCTCACGCGTGGTCGGCCGGCGCATCCGCGACATCAAGCTGCCGCCGGGCGCGACGATCGTGGGGATCGTGCGCGGCTCGCATGCGATCGTCGCCGAGGAAGACTTTCACGTCATCGAGCCGGGCGATCATGTGGTCATCTTCCTTACGCAGACGCACTCGATCCCCAAGCTCGAGAAGCTCTTCGGCGTCGATGCCGGCTTCTTCTAGCCGAGCGCGAGGCAGCATGAAGACCCTCCCGGCCGCAGACACCGACCATCCCCTGGACCATTCCTCCTCCCGGCACCTCACGCTGTACGACCGCATGGCGCCGGTCATCAATGTGCTCGGCGTGGTGCTGACCCTGTTCGGCTCGTGCATGATCATTCCCTTCGCGGCGTCGATCCTGCTGCGCGACGGGGCGGAGGCGGCTTACGTAAAAGCGATCGTGGTGACGTTCGCCGCGGGCTGCCTGCTCCTGCTGGCCACGCGCGGCCGCCAGCGGCGCGAGATCCAGCCGCGCGACGGCTTCGTGCTGGTCGCGCTGGTGTGGACCGTGCTGCCGGCCTTTGCCACGATCCCCCTGCTGGCCCAGTTCCCCGCGCTGTCCTTTACGGATGCCTATTTCGAGTGCGTTTCGGGCCTCACGGCCTCGGGCGGCACGGTGCTCTCGGGGCTGGATGCATTCCCGGTTTCGATCAACCTGTGGCGCACGCTGATGATCTGGCTCGGCGGCATGGGGATCATCGTGCTGACCGTGGCGATCCTGCCGCTCCTCGGTGTCGGCGGCAGCCAGCTGTTCCGCGCCGAGATGGCCGGCCCGATGAAGGATTCGAGGCTCACCCCGAGGATCGAGGAGACGGCCAAGGGCCTGTGGCTGATCTATTTCGCGCTCACCGCGGCGTGCGCCGTGGCCTACCGGCTGGCGGGCATGGACAATGCCGACGCCGTGATGCACGCCTTTACCACCGTCGGGCTCGGCGGATTCTCCTCTCACGACGCGAGCTTCGGCCATTTCGACTCGCCGGCGATCGAAGCGGTGGCGGTCGTGTTCATGCTGCTCTCGGCGGTCAACTTCACGGTCCATTTCGTCGCCTTCCGCAAGCGCGCGCTGGGGGTGTACGCCGGCGACCCGGAAGCGCGCGCGATGCTTGCCTGGGCGGTCATTGGCACGCTGATGATCGGGCTGCACCTGTGGGTGCATGGGACTTACGACAGCCTCGCGACCGCGATGCGCCATGCGGTCTTCCACGTGGTTTCGATAGGCACGACCACTGGCTACTCCTCGGTCGACTACGCGCAGTGGCCGGTGTTCGCGCCCGCTTTCCTGCTGTTCCTGTCGTGCTTCTTCGCGAGCGCCGGTTCGACCGGCGGCGGAATCAAGATGATCCGCGCCATCGTCCTCTTCAGGCAGGCGCTGCGCGAACTGACCCGCATAGTGCATCCCACCGCCGTGGTGCATGTCAAGGTCAGCGGACGCGTGATCGAGACGTCCCTCATCTTCGCGGTGCTCGCCTACATGCTCATGTACGGCGCGACCATCGTCGTCATGATGATGCTGCTCATGGCGAGCGGCCTGGACATCATCACCGCGGTGTCGGCGGTCATCGCATCGATCAACAACATGGGACCGGGCCTGGGCCTGGTGGGGCCAGCGTCGACTTTCGGGCCGCTGACCGATTTCCAGACCTGGGTCTGCACGCTCACGATGCTGCTCGGCCGGCTGGAGCTGTTCGCGCTCATCGTGTTGCTCACGCC
>CAZZDV010000041.1:8936-21702 GCA_964652785.1 uncultured Bordetella sp. | reverse complement strand
GAGGGAAGACAGGGCCCCTCCCCCGTCTTGGCGGGTTCTCGGTGCACAACCAGGTGCGCATCGCGGCCGAGGATGCCGAGGGCAGAAAGAAGCTCGCCGGCTACATGCTGCGCGCCCCGATGTCGCTTGCGAAGATGACTTACGACGCCGCCACCGGCACCGTCATCTACCGCTCGAAGATGCACCTGGGCTTGAAGAGGAACTTTCAGGTGATGCTCGGCGCCCAGTGGCTGGCGCAGTAAGTGGAGTTGCTGTGTCGCCACATCCCGGATCGGTACGACCGAAGGAAGTCCCTGTAGGGCTCCGCGATCGACTTGACAGGCAAATTGTTCGAGGCGACGGCGATGTTGGGAATGGTGGCATGGCCAGCCAAAGTAATCAGGCGGGCGATGGCAGCAATCTGCCACGGAAGCCGCTTCCAGAGCCGCACTTCACAGCCAAATGGCAGCAATCGAGAATCGACGCCCGTTGCACCTGCGCGTTGACGCTGTCTCGCCTGGAGGGTCTTCGCAGCCGTTGAGCGCGTTCGCTGTGCCGCTGGCGCGGTTGCCCCTGGGCTGTTTCGCCATGTCCTCAGCCGGGCAGCCCCTCAGCGCATATTGAACATCTTGCTCGGCAGGTAGGAGACGATCTCCGGGAAGATCCAGATCAGCGCCACCGCGATGGTCATCAGCACGAAGAAGGGAAACGCGGCCCGCGCGACATAGAACATGCTTCTGCCCGTCAGCCCTTGCAGCACGAACAGATTGAAGCCCACCGGCGGGGTGATCTGCGCCATCTCGACCACCAGCACGATGTAGATGCCGAACCACAGCAGGTCGATGTTGGCCGCCTTGACCGAAGGCAGGATTACCGATGCGGTCAGCACCACCATGGAGATGCCGTCCAGGAAGCAGCCCAGAACCATGAACAATAGCGTCAGCACCGCGATCAGCTGCCAGGGCTGGAAACCCTGCCCGCCGATCCACGCGGCCATCACGCGGGGGATGCCGGTAAATCCCATCGCCACCGTAAGGAAAGCCGCGCCGGTCAGGATGAACGCGATCATGCACGAGGTCTTCATCGCGCCCATCACGCTCGCGCTGAAATTGGTCCAGTTGAGCGAGCCGCCGGCCAGCGAGAGCGCCAGGGAACCGACGACGCCGAGCACCGCAGCCTCGGTCGGCGTGGCGATCCCGGCGTAGATCGAGCCGATCACGCTCGCGATCAGCAGCACCGTGGGGATCAGGTAGCGCGCCGCAAAGACTTTTTCGCGCAGCGTCGTCATGCGCTCGCGTTTGGGCGTCTTGCCGGGATTGGCCAGCGCCCACAACGCGATATAGCCTGAGAACAGCACCATCAGCAGGATGCCCGGCAGCACGCCGGCAACGAACAGGCGCGCAATCGATACGTCTGCCGCAACCCCGTACACGATCATGATGATGGAGGGCGGGATCAGCAGCCCGAGCGTGCCGGCGCCGGCCAGCGAGCCCACCGCCATCGCTTCGTCGTAGCCGCGACGCTTCAACTCGGGAATCGTGATGCGCCCGATGGTCGCCGCAGTGGCCGCCGAGGAGCCCGAAATCGCCGCGAAGATGCCGCAACCGGCCACGTTGGTATGCATGAGACGACCGGGCAAAGGCTCTACCCAAGGGGCCAGGCCGCGGAACATGTCGTCCGACACCCGCGTGCGAAACAGGATCTCCCCCATCCAGATGAACAGCGGCAGGGCGGTCAGCGACCAGCTCGCGCTCGAGCCCCAAATGGTGGTTGCCATCAAGGGTCCGGCCGGAGAATTGGTAAAGGCAGCCATCGCGACGAAACCAACGCCGAGCAGCGAGATCGCGATCCAGACGCCGCTGATCAGCAGCGCGGCCAGCGCCGCGAGCAAAATCAGAGAGACAGGCAGGAGTTCCATCTCAGCGCTCGAACCGAGACGCGCCCTCGCCCTTGGCGGCTTCGGCAACCTCGTAGGACGGGGTTTTGCCGGCAAGGACCAAAAGCAAATCGTCCGCGAACGCCACCAGCAGGATGACCAGGCCGAGCGCCATGCCCGATTGCGGTATCCACAGCTTGACCGGCACCAGCCCCTGCGAAACGTCGTTCAGGGTATAGGACAGCCAGACCATCGTCGCGCTGGCCCACGCGAAGTAGCCGATCATGAAGGTCGCCGCGGCAAGGCACGCGATTTCCAGCGCGCGGCGCAGCCCCCCCTTGGTCATCGCGAGAATGATGGTCATGCGGATCTGCTCGTTGCAACGCAAGGTCCAGGCCAATCCGAGAAACGACGAGGCCGCCATGCAATAACCGGCGAACTCGTCGAAAGAATGCGCGGCGAAGCCCAGCAGGCGGCCGACGATCTGGGTCAGGGACATGACCCCGATGGCGACCAGGAACACCCCGGCCAGCACGCCGGATCCCCGGTAGACTGCGTTCAACGCCGCGCGCATCGCCGGTTCAGTGACCGTAGGCTTTCAGGATCGCCTGGCCTTCGGCGCCGGCCTTGGCGGCCCATTCGGCGGTCATTTTGCGGCCGATCTCGTTCAACTCGGCGGCAAGCTTGGGCGAAGGCTCGACGACTTTGACGCCTTTGGACACCAGCATCTGCAGCGTCCTGGTGCTCTCGGCCTCGCTCTCAGCCCAGCCGCGTGTTTCCGCCGCCGCTGCCGCATCGCGCAGGGCCTTCTGGACCGCCGGCTCGAGCTTGGCGAGGGACGCCTTGTGGACCATGATCACGTTCTGCGGCAGGATCGCCTGGACGTTGTACCAGTGCGTAGTCGTGTCCCAAGTCTGCGTGTCGACGCCGCCGGCCGAAGAGTTGATCTGCGCATCGATCATGCCGGTGCGGAGCGCCTGCGGAACCTCGGGTGCCGCGATCAGCACCGGGTTGGCACCGACCAGCTCGGCAAGGCGCGAGGTGATCGCGCTGTAGGAACGCATCTTCAATCCCTTGAAATCGGCGAGCGAGTTCAGTTCCTTTTTCGTGTGAAACCCCGTCGGCGGCCAGGGCACCGTATAGAGCACCGCGATGCCCTGCGCATCCAGCCGCGCCTCGATGACCGGCTTGGCCGCCGTCCACAGTCGTCGCTGCTTTTCGAAGCTGTTGGCAAGGAAAGGGTTGGAGTCGAACGCGAACACTGCGGCCTCGTTGGACAGGATCGAGATCAGCACTTCGGCGATCGGCACCTGCCCGGTCTGCACCGCGCGCTTGATCTCCGGGTGCTTGATGAGCGAATTGGCCGGGTGCACCGTCAACTGCAGCTTGCCGCCGGTCGTTTTGGCGACGTCCTCGGCGAACTGGCGGACATTCTTGGTGTGGAAGTTGCTGTCCGGATACGGCGTGGGCATGTCCCACTTGGTCTGCGCGAAACTGGTGCCTGCGGCAAGCACAAGCGCGGCGCCTGCGGCGAACATGGCTCGGGTTGCGATCATGGTGCGGTCTCCTCCTGGGATTGCGCGATCAGCGCGTCGGCAAAGCGGAAAAAACGGGGTTTGAACGGCTGCGGCCCGCGCGGCGAGTCTTCACGCCGCTGCCGGCTCGGCGGCCAGCTTGGACGAAGGCTCGATGATCTTGATGCCTTCCTTGATGCTCATGCGGTCGGTTTCATTCTGTCGGGCCCGGCAATAGGTACGCAAAAGGTTCGCGAGTTTACCCGTGTTGGGCTGCCAATCGGTGTTGGCGGTTGGCGGTGCCCTACCAGAGGGCTTTCGGATAGTGTTTCAGGATCAGGCGGTCCCGCGTGACCAGTGCCGCCCGATCAAGTGCCGCCTGGGCCACGATCAGGCGGTCGAACGCATCCCGCGTCCACGACAACTCCAGGCCACACCCAGGCGTTCGGTGTCCCCTGCATATAGCCACAACGCGACGTGCGTATCGAGGTGAGTGCTCATTTGAGGGGCATTGCCCACTTCCTGCGCCACTTGGCTGCATCGAACGTCCTTGCACTGTCCAGGCGCCCCCCGCCGCCCACGATCAAGCCGGGGCGTTTCACCAGGTTGGCGAGTTTGTCGCGCGGCTCGGCGGGGACGATACGCACCTTCTTTCCGCGCAATTCGACCTCCACCGGTACCCCGCTCGTGATCACGTTGTCGATCAGGCGATAGAGATCCGCCCTCGGCTTTGTAGCGGAAATCGCCACGGGATTTCCGGGATGCAGAACAAGATCCCATTCCAGGCCCGGTGTCGAGCGTACGTAATCACCCGGAAATTCGTACGTGGTCGACCCGGAGGGATAGAACCCAAAGATTATGCGGGCTGGCTAGTCCAGCGGCGGGAGTTTGCTGTCCTTCACGACACGCGCCCATTTCTCCACTTCGTTGCGGAAATAGCGGCCGAAGTCTTCCGGCCCGCCCGACATCGGCTCGGCGCCGCGCTCGACGATCTGGGCGCGGACCTCGGAATTCTCAAGGGCCTTGTTGATTGCGCCGTTCAACCTGCGAAGAACGTCCGCGGGGGTGCCGGCAGGCGCGAAGAACCCATGCCATGCGGTGAATTCGTAGCCCGGCACGCCCGCTTCCTGGACTGTTTGCAGTTCGGGGATTGCCGGGGAACGCTTTGCCGAGGTCACGGCGAGCCCGCGGACCTTGCCCTGCTTGACTTGCGGCAGCATGGACGGCATCAAGTCGAACATGAGGTCGACCCGGCCGGAGATCAGATCGGGAAGCGCCTGCCCGGCGCTCTTGTAGGGAACGTGCAGCATGTCCACGCCGGCGACCACCTTGAACAGTTCCGCCGCGAGGTGATTGGAAGTGCCCGGACCGGAGGATGCGAAAGTCAGCTTGCCCGGCTGCGTGCGCGCCATGCTCACCAGCTCCGCGATCGACTTGACAGGCAAATTGTTCGAGGCGACGGCGATGTTGGGAATGGTGGCAAGGCCGGCCACTGGCGCAAGGTCCTTCACCGGATCGAAGGGCATCTTCCGCATCAGGCTGGGGCTGGAGGCGAGGCTCGTCGCCGTCAGCAGGATCGTGTAGCCCTCCGGCGCCGAGCGCTTGGCCACCGACTCGGCGCCGATGTTGCCGCCCGCGCCGGGCCGGTACTCGATCACCACCTGCTGGCCGAGCGCCTCCGCCATGCGAATCGAGACGATGCGACCGAGGATGTCGGCCGTACCGCCCGGCGCATAGGGTACGACGATGGTCACCGGCCGCGCCGGAAATCCCTGGGTCCAGGCGGGCGCGCAGAACGCCGCGGCAACGGCTGCCGCCACACGGATGATGATTCGCTTCATGAGTCGATCCTCCTCAAAGTTCGAACGGTTGGCCCAGAAATATCTTGTAGCGCTGCGACTTCGGCTTCTCGCGGTCCTCGATGCAGAGAATCGCGCGGAACCGAACCAGGCGAAGGATCGTTTTCATGCCCCTCCCAGAAGTTTGGAAAGCCTATGGCTGATTTCCCTCAGAGGGTCGCCCAGCGTGCCTATCCGCTTGTACGTCATCCGGTGCTTCGGCCCAAGCACGCACATGGAGGCAAATACCTGCCCGGTATGACAGAACACCGGCATGGCGATGCACCGCAGGCCTGCGTACTGCTCCTCGTCGTCGAGGGCATAACCCGCGGCCCGGATGCGGCCCAGCTCCGTCTCGAAACCGCTCGGCGTGGTGATGGTCTTGGGCGTGAGCCGCTCCATGCGGGTGCGCGCCAGGGCTGCCTTCACTTCGGGCCAAGGTAGCCAGGCGGCGATCGCCTTGCCCACCGCGGTGCAATACATCGGCCGCGAGCCGGCGGCAGCTTGCACCACCCTTACCGGAACATCGGGTTCGCACTTGGCCGCGACCATGACCTCGCCGTCGATCCACGCCGCGACGCTCGTGCCTTCGCCCGTGGCCAGGGTCAGCTCCCGGAGCAGGGGAAGCGCAATTTCGCCCAGCTGCTCCACGCTCCACAGGCGGCCGGTCAGCGCGTAGAGCTTTGAGGTCAGCATGTAGCCGCGCGACGCCTTCTCCTGGCGCAGGTAGCCCGCGGCGACCAGCGCCTGCATGAGATGGTGCGCGGTGCTGCGGTGCAGTCCAAGGCGGCGCGTGATCTCCGCGAGGGATGCCGGCCCCTTGGACGACGCCACCATCTCGAGGACGGAAAGGCCGCGTTCAAGCGAGCGGTGTGTCCCGGCAGTGATTTCTTGTTTCATAGTATGAGACTTTTATAAAGCTTGTCGTTCACACTATGGATAATAGCGCATCTATCAACGGAGGGCACCCGATGAAAGCACCGACGAAAGCACTCGCAAGCATCCTGCTGGTCCTGGCCTGTTCGCTGGCGCAGGCGCAGCACTCGCTCAAGTTCAACCACGTACTCGGCCCCAAGGAGCCCTACCACGAGGGCTTCCTCGAATGGGCGAAATCGGTCGAGGCGCGCAGCAAGGGCGCCCTCAAGATCGAGGTGTTCCACAGCTCCCAGCTCGGCAAGGAGGAAGACATCATCGAGCAGATTCGCCAGGGTGCAAACATCGGGCAGAACACCGATTCGGCGCGAATGGGCAACTACGTTCCCGGCATTGCCGTCATGAACGGGCCCTACTTCGTCGAATCGCTCGAGGACGTGGCGAAACTGCGCACGGCGCCTACCGTGCTCAAGTGGCAGCAGGAGCTGGCCGACAAGTTCGGCCTCAAGGTCGTTTCGTTCAGCTGGGTGCAGGGATACCGGCATTTCTTCACGAACAAGGCGGTCCGCAAGCCCGAGGACCTCAAGGGCCTGCGCATTCGCACACCCCCGGCGCCGATCTGGCAGGAATCCATCCGTGCGCTGGGCGCGACCCCGGTAGCGATGAACTTTGGCGACATGTACCCCGGCCTGCAGCAGAAGGCGATCGACGGCGTCGAGCTTGTCTACAACAATATTCCGGGTGGCCGGTTCTACGAGGTGCTGAAGTTCGCCAACGAGACGCGCCACATCATGCTGATCAATTTTGAAGTCGTCAGCGCGAAGTGGTTCAACGCGCTCCCCAGGGAACTGCAGCAGATCCTCGTCGAGGAAGCCGACAAGGCCGGCGAGGCCACCTCGCGCCGCATCTTCAAGCTCGAGAGCGAAGTGGAGCAGCAGCTCAAGGGCCGCGGCATGACCATCGTCAAGGACGTGGATCTCCCGGCATTCCGGAAAGCGGGCGATGCAGCTTACGAAGTCCTCAAGATCAAGGACGCCAGGGACGCCGTGTACAGAGAGATCGGCAAGAAGTAGCCGATGCGACAGCTGTACGCGAGGGTGTGCGCGGCGCAGGCGTTTGTCGCCGCCACGCTGCTCCTGCTGATGGTCGCCCTGATCTTCATGGGCGGCGTGATGCGCATGCTCGGCCACCCGATCAACTGGTCCAGCGATGCGGCCACGTGCCTGTTCGCGTGGGCTTGCTTTCTCTGTGCCGACATCGCATGGCGCCGCAACAGCCTGATGTCCATCGAGCTGTTGGTTGAACGCCTGCCCGCGCGCCTGCAGCAGGCCTGCCGGATGTTCAACTACCTCGTCATCAGCGCGTTCCTGCTTTACGTTATCGTGATGGGGACGTGGCTCTCCTGGATCAGCCGTGCGCGCAGCTTCCAGGGCATCCCCGAAATGAGCTACTCCTGGGTCACACTCAGCATGCCGGTCGGCGGCGTGCTGCTCCTCGTCACCACTCTGCTGAAAGTCCAAGCCGAGGTCCGCAACGCGGGACGCTGGTGCTGATCGTCGTCTGCTCGTTCGCGATTTTTCTCCTGCTCGGTATGCCGGTCGCATTCGCGATCGGAATCTCGGGGGCCCTGTTCTTCGCCCAGCAAAGCGGCCTTCCCGCCACCATCCCGATCCAACTCACCATTTCGCAAACGCAGAACTTTGCGCTGCTCGCGGTGCCGCTTTTCATCCTCGCCGGCAATTTCATGAACAAGACCGGCATCACCGAGCAGCTCCTCAACCTCGCGTCAGTTCTCGCCGGGCGAATGAAAGGCGGTCTGGCGCAGGTTTCGATCGTGCTTTCAACCCTGATGGGCGGCGTATCGGGCTCCTGCATCGCCGATGCCGCGATGCAGACCCGCATGCTCGGTCCGGAGATGCTCAAACGGGGCTTCTCCAAGGGCTTCGCCGCTGGCGTGCTGTCCTTCGGGTCGCTGATGACGCCCATCGTCCCGCCCGGCATCGGGTTCATCCTCTACGGCACCGTGGGGCAGGTATCCATCGGGCGGCTGTTCGCCGCCGGCATCCTGCCCGCGCTGATGCTCTGGGCTGCACTTGCCGTCGCTATCTCCTTGACCGCCAGGAAGCGCGGTTACGAGCCGGAGCGCAAGGTCCGGCCCCCGCTCAAGGAGATCGGCGTCGCGATCTGGGGCGGCATCTGGGCAATCCTGTTTCCCGTGATCCTGCTGCTGGGACTTCGCGTCGGCATATTCACGCCCTCCGAAATCGGCGCCTTCGCCGTGGTCTACGCGGTGTTCGTCGGCCTGTTCGCCTATCGCAAGCTGACGATCGCGGGATTCAAGGAAGCGCTCAATGGAAGCCTGGTGGACGTCGGTGCGGTGATGTTCCTGCTGGCGATGTCCGGAATATTCGGTTATGGGATCGTGTTCGAGCGCTTGCCGGAGGCGATCTCGACGTCGATGCTCGGGCTCACCGACAACGCCGACCTGGTGATGATGTTGATCGTCGGCTTCGTACTCGCCGCCGGATGCTTCGTGGACGGCTCGGTGCTCATCATCATGCTGACGCCGATTTTCCTGCCGTTGGTAGTCGCGCTGGGCGCGGACCCGGTGCATTTCGGCCTGGTGTTCATCATTGCCGCGACCATCGGAAACTTCACCCCGCCGGTCGGCGCAGCGATGTTCACGGTGTGCTCGATCCTGAAGTGCCCGATAGGCGACTACACGCGCGAATCTCTGCCGTTCCTCGTCGCCGTGTCGGCGGTAACGCTGCTGCTCATATTCGTGCCTGAACTGGTGCTGGTGGTCCCCGACTGGATTTTCGGCAAAGACCGCTAGCGCGGCCGATGTCTCCGACACCTCCAAGCCCGGGCCGGTGGCGAAGAGGAAAGGGATCAAGGTCAGGCTTAGATCCGCAAGACGGCGCTCACCCCATACCTGCATGCATAGGCTGCCGGGCTACCCGAAGGAGCCATGCGCGAACAGACGGAAAACGGCTTAGGTCGAAACCGCCCTCCCCCGCGCAGTGCGTGTAGGCGTATAGAGCGATGTCGGCGATCGAGTAGCGCACGCCGGCGAACCACTCATGCCTCGCGAGATGCTTCTCCATCACGCCGAGCGCCGCGTAACCGGGCGCCACACGTGCCTCCAGCGCCGCCTTCCTCTCTGGCGGATTCCCCAGGTAGCGCATGATGTAGCGCGAGGTGGCGATGTTCGGCTCGTGGCTGTACTGCTCGAAGAACATCCACTGCAGCGTCTGCGCGCGCGCAAGCCTGGAGTCAGGCACGAGCGGCGTGCCCTCGGCCAGGTACCACAGGATGGCATTCGATTCGGCCAGGCACGTGCCGTCGTCGAGCTCCAGCATCGGCACGCGGCCGTTGGGGTTCTTCGCGAGGAATTCCGGCGTTTGGGATTCCTTCTTCATGATGTCGACGGGCACCCATTCGCAGGTGAGGCCGAGCTGGGTCAGGACCAGCTTGACCTTGTAGCAGTTGCCCGACCAGACGTCGCCGTAGACCTTCACATTGCTAGGTATTCTGGACGACGATGTTCGGGAACTTCGCGGTCATGTCCTTCTGGCTCTCGGCGATCTTCACCGCACAGCGCCGCGCGATCGCGCGGTAGATCTCCGCCACCTTGCCCTCCGGGTCGGCGACCACCGTCGGCTTGCCCGAGTCGGCCTGCTCGCGGATCGCGATATCGAGCGGCAGGCTGCCAAGCAGCTCGACACCGTATTCCTTGCTCATGCGGTCGGCCCCTCCGGCGCCGAAGATGTGCTCCTCGTGCCCGCAGTTCGAGCACACGTGCGTGCTCATGTTTTCCACGATGCCGAGGATCGGGATGCCGACCTTCTCGAACATCTTGAAACCTTTGCGCGCATCCAGCAGCGCGATGTCCTGCGGCGTGGTCACGATGATCGCGCCGGTAACAGGCACCTTCTGCGCGAGCGTGAGCTGGATGTCGCCGGTGCCCGGCGGCAGGTCGACGATCAGGTAGTCCACGTCGCGCCAGCGGGTTTCCTTGAGCAATTGCTCCAACGCCTGCGTGACCATCGGGCCGCGCCAGACCATCGGCGTGTCGACGTCGATGAGAAAGCCGATCGAGATCGCCTGGATGCCGTGGCCTTCCATGGGCTCGAGGCCCTTGCCGTCCTTGGACTCCGGGCGGCCGCTGATGCCGAGCATCGTCGGCTGCGAGGGACCGTAGATGTCCGCGTCCAGCATGCCGACGCTCGCGCCTTCGGCCGCGAGGGCCAGCGCGAGGTTGGCCGCCGTGGTGCTTTTTCCCACGCCGCCCTTGCCCGAGGCGACCGCGATGATGTTCTTGATGCCGGGCACGAGCTTCACGCCGCGCTGGACCGCGTGCGACACGACCTTGCTCGACACGCCGACCGACACGTTCGTCACGCCGGGCAACGCGCGCACCTTGGCCAGCACCTGCCGGCGGATCGGGTCGAACTGGCTCTTGCCCGGGTAGCCGAGCTCGATGTCGAGCGACACGTCGCCGCCCGAGACCTTGATGTTTTTCGCCGAGCGCGTGGCGATGAAATCCTTGCCGGTGTTCGGGTCGACCAGTTCCTTGAGGGCGGCCTGGACCTGGGCTTCGCTGAGTGACATGGGTGGTGTTGCCTGGCTGAATTCGGGAGGCGCAAGTTTAACCAAATCGCCCGGGTCGCAGGGCGTCATTGCGGCCCGGGAAGACGCGAGCCGCCTGCGCGATCCCTGCGCGCAATCGCGCGGCACCGCTCTGCGGACAGCAGGAGTTCGGCAAGCCAATGCTGCCATTTTTGACTGAACATCCGCTCTGGCAGCGGCGTACAGGGTGAAATGCTGCCATCGTGTTCGGCTCAGGGAGCGCCGTGGCCGGCAAGCCATTCCCACCGTTTCGCACGACCCGGCGCCAGTGCCGGCAAGAGTGGCTGCGTTAGAATCGTTCCTTTGCTTCGGCTCGCCTGATGTCCTCCCCCCGCAAGCTCTTCGTTACCACCGCGCTGCCCTATGCCAACGGGCCGTTCCACGTCGGCCACATCATGGAATACATCCAGGCCGACGTCTGGGTGCGGTTCCAGCGCATGCAGGGAAACGAGGTCCATTTCGTCGGCGCGGACGACGCGCATGGAGCGCCGATCATGCTCAAAGCGGAAGCCGAGGGGATCACGCCTCAGGAATTGGTTTCCAAGATCGCCGCTGAACGGCCGAAATACCTCAACGGATTCCATATCTCTTTCGACCACTGGCATTCGACCGAGTCGAAGGAGAACACCGAGCTCTCGCAGGATATCTACCGCAAGCTCGAGCGCGCCGGGTTCGTTTACAAGAAGCCGGTCGAGCAGTTCTACGACCCGGTAAAGGGCATGTTCCTCGCCGACCGCTACATCAAGGGCGAATGCCCGAACTGCGGCGCCAAGGACCAGTACGGCGACGCCTGCGAGAACTGCAGCTCCGTCTACTCGCCAACCGAGCTGAAGAACCCGTACTCGACGATCTCCGGCGCCGCGCCGGTCATGAAGACCTCCGAGCATCATTTCTTCCGGCTGTCGGACGAAAAGTGCGTGGCCTTCCTGCGCGAGTGGATCGACCTGCCCGGGCGAATCCAGCCGCAGGTCGCCAACAAGGCGCGCGAATGGCTCGAGGGCGAAGGCGACAAGGCGCTCGGGGACTGGGACATCTCGCGCGACCCGCCTTACTTCGGCATCCGCATCCCCGACATCGCGGAAGAGAAGTACCTGTACGTCTGGCTGGACGCACCCATAGGCTATCTCGCGAGCTTCAAGGCGTATTGCGCGAAGAAAGGCATCGACTTCGAAGCCTTCCTTGCTGACGAGTCCACCGAGCAGGTGCATTTCATCGGCAAGGACATCATCTATTTCCACACCCTGTTCTGGCCGGCGATGCTCAAGTTCGCGGGCTCCCCCTACAAGGTGCCGGACCACGTGTACGTGCACGGCTTCATCACCGTGTCCGGCGACAAGATGTCCAAAAGCCGTGGCACTGGCATCTCGCCGCTGAAGTATCTCGAGCTCGGCATGAACGCCGAATGGCTGCGCTATTACATCGCCGCCAAGCTCAACGCGAATGTCGAGGACATCGACTTCAACCCGGACGATTTCACCGCGCGGGTGAACAGCGACCTGGTGGGCAAGTACATCAACATCGCCAGCCGGGCGGCGCCTTTCCTGAAGAACAAGTTCGGCGGGAAGCTGCATTCGATGGAGGGTGCCGACGAGGAGTCCCTGCAGAACGAGGTGGCTTCCCCCGCGGGCGAGATCGCGGCGCTCTACGACGCGCGCGAGTACGGCAAGGCGCTGCGCCAGATCATGACGCTCGCCGACACGATCAATCATTACGTCGACGAGAAAAAACCGTGGGAGATCGCGAAGCAGCCCGGCCAGGAAGAGCGCCTGCACATCGTATGCACGGTGGCCATCAACGCGTTCAGGCTCCTGACGCTCTACCTGAAGCCCGTGATGCCCGCGCTGGCCGCGAACGTGGAAGCTTTCCTGAACATTCCCCCGCTCAAGTGGAGCGATGCGGGCACCGCCCTGCCGGCCGGCCACGAGATCAACCACTACAAGCACCTCATGACGCGCGTCGATCCCAGGCAGCTCGATGCGCTGTTCGACATACCAGCCGCACCTGCACCGAAGGAAGAAAAGAAAGTGACCACGCCCGCCCCTTCGAAGCCCCCA
>CAZZDV010000041.1:0-8926 GCA_964652785.1 uncultured Bordetella sp. | reverse complement strand
GCACGATCTCCATCGACGACTTCGCCAAGGTCGACCTGCGCGTCGCTCGAATCGCAAATGCCGAAGCGGTCGAGGGGGCCGACAAGCTCGTCAAGCTCACGCTCGACCTGGGTACCAACGCCGAAGGCGTTCCACAGGTGCGCACCGTATTCGCGGGCATCAAGTCCGCCTATGCGCCCGAAAGCCTCAAGGGGCGCCTCACGGTGATGGTCGCCAATCTCGCGCCGCGCAAGATGCGCTTCGGCTTGTCCGAAGGCATGGTGCTGGCCGCGAGCAGCGACTCGCCCGCGGCTCCAGGAGACGGCCCAGGCATCTTCCTGCTCACTCCCGACAGCGGCGCGCAGCCGGGCATGAAAGTTAAATAGCCGGCCGATGGGGGAAGACGCGAACGAAGCCGTGCGGGAAAAGCGCTGGCGCGTCGCGCTTCCGCTGCATCCGTTCCGCCCGCGCCTGGTCGACTGCCTGAAGGGCTACGACCGCGCCACGCTGGGCGCCGACGTCGGCGCGGGGATAACGGTCGGCGTGGTCGCGCTGCCCCTGGCGATGGCCTTCGCGATCGGCTCAGGGGTCAAGCCCGAGGCCGGCCTCTTCACGGCGATCATCGCGGGATTCCTGATCTCGCTGCTTGGCGGCTCGCGCGTGCAGATCGGCGGGCCGGCCGGCGCGTTCATCGTCATCGTCTACGGCATCGTCCAGCAATACGGCCTGGCCAACCTCATGGTGTCGACCGTGATGGCGGGCATCCTGCTCTTCGTGATGGGCCTCACCCGCATCGGCTCGCTCGTGCGGTTCATCCCGGTGGCGATCATCATCGGCTTCACCAACGGCATCGCGATCCTGATTGCGCTTTCGCAAGTAAAGGATTTCCTCGGCCTGAATATCGAGAAGATGCCGGCGGATTTCATCCATTCGGCGCGCGCGATCATCGACGCGCTCGACACGATCGATCCCGCCACGGTCGCGCTCGGGCTTGCCACGCTTGCGGTCATCATCGCGTGGCCGAAGTTCGGCGATCTCGTGGTCGGGCGCGGGAGCGGAACGCTGCCGGGGCGCGTGGGCATGGTGACGCGCCTGCCCGGCACGATTGTCGCCCTCATTATCGCAACCACACTGACCGCGCTTTTCGCGCTGCCGGTGGACACCATCGGTTCACGCTTCGGCGGGATCCCGACGGGCCTGCCCCATTTCCAGCTGCCCGACCTCACCTGGGAGGCGGCGCGCCACCTCGTCGCGCCCACGCTGACCATCGCGCTGCTTGGCGCGGTCGAATCGCTCATGTGCGCGCGCATCGCCGACGGCATGATCGACGACCGCCACGACCCGAACCAGGAGCTCATGGCGCAGGGCGTGGCGAATTTCGTCACGCCCTTCTTCGGCGGCATCCCGGCCACCGGCACGATCGCGCGCACGACGACGAACGTGCGCGCTGGCGGGAAGACGCCGATCGCGGGCATCGTGCATGCGCTCACGCTGCTGGTGATCGTCGTGGCGGCGGCGCCGCTGGCCAAGTTCGTGCCGCTGGCTGCGCTGGCGGCGATCCTCCTCTTTGTTGCATGGAACATGGGCGAGTGGCGCGAGTTCCCGCGCCTGCGGCAGTTCTCGATGCAGTACCGCACCGTGATGCTGTCGACTTTCCTGCTCACGGTGATCATCGACCTCACGGCGGCGATCGAGATCGGCCTGGTGCTGGCCGCGTTGTTCTTCATCTTCCGGGTGTCGAGCCTGACGACGATCGAGCCGGTCGCACCGGATTCGCTGCCCCCGGGCATTGCCATCCCCGAAGGGACCGTGGCCTACCGGATTTTCGGCTCGCTCTTCTTCGGCGCAGTGGGCAAGCTCGAAATGCTCATCGAGCCCGATTCCGCTGGGCTGGAGTCGCGTGTCATGGTGCTCGACCTGCACAAGGTGATCAACATCGACACGACCGGAATGGACACGCTGGACGTGCTGCGCAAGACCCTCGCCAAGCGCAAATGCACGCTGATGCTGTGCGACGCGAACGACCAGCCGCTGTCGTTGATCCGCCGCAGCGGGTTCCTCGAAAAGCTTGGGCCGCAGAACCTGCAACCCGACCTCGTCGCCGCCCTGGCCCGCGCCGAAATCCTGGCCCGCTCATCCTGAAAAGAAAAAAGCGGCCGAAGCCGCTTTTCGATCTTCCCACTCCGATTAGGTACGTCGTGTTAGCAGCGCCCGGGGGGTAACGGGGGGTTGGGAAGGCTCCGCGTAGCGGAAGGGGCCCGAACCCCCTGTTCCTTACTTCCCGCCGCAGGTCACCGGCATCGACTGCGCCGGGTAGCCTTTGCACATCCAGGCCACTTTGCCCCCGTTGAGCACAGGCATCATCGCGACTTCGATGGCATTCTTCTCGTTCCAGCCGCGGATCACGCCGCCTGGCTCGATGATCCACTTGAGCTCGCCGTACTTCGGATCGCTCTTGGCCGCCACCTTGACGTTGGTGCCGGAGCCAGCGAGGTTGGCCGCCTTCTCCGCTGCCGCCGTCACTTCAGCCTTGGCCGCATTCGCACCCGACACGAGGACCGCCGCAGCGTCCCGCACCTCGCCTCCCTGCATCTGGGGAAGCACCACCGCAACGGCAAGAAACGCGACCAGGGCCACCCCCGCAATCACAAGTAATCCGACTCGCATCCCTTGCCCCCTTTTTTTAGGTGCTTCGTCAAGGTGCTACCAACGAATTTCGCGGCCAGCTTACCATAGGCAATCGGCACTGCGCACCGGCAAAACAGGGCCCAACAACAGCGCTTTCGGCAGCGTCGAAGCCGTTGGAAGTCCTGCGGAGGGCCTAGCCGGAGAGCGCCTGCGCCGCGATTTCGGCGGCCTGCGCATTCGAGCCCGCGACGATCACGCCGGCCGCGGCCAGCTTCGCCGCCTGCCTGGAATAGCCTTGCGGATCCGCGTCGGTGCCGGTGATCGATGCGATGACCATCGGCCCTCCGGCGGGCGCGGCTGCGACGGTCTGCGCCACGAGGCCCGCGGGGTCCTCATGCGCGCCGTAGCCGATCACGAGGTCGAGCAGGACCAGCGCCACCGAAGGATCGGCGAGCACCTGTGCGAGGAGGTCGTTGCGAAGCTCCGGATCGATCATCGGGTGCGGGCGGCCGCGGGTGTATTCGTCGTCGCCCAGATCGATCAGCGTATGCGCCTCGGCGTCGACGCGAGCCGTCTGCATTGCGCCGGGAACGGGCACGTTCGAACGCACGTGGACCTGGTTCCTGATCAGCACAAGCTGTGCTTCGTTGCACAGCGTGCCGCCGCAGAACAGGCCGCGCAACCAGCCCTTGCGGATATTCGGTCCCACTTTCCGGGACGGTTGCGAAAGCTCTCGCCCGAGCACGGCTTCGGCGGCCGAGGCCAGGGTCATGCCGCCCTCGCCGAGCAGGCACAGCGTGACCGGCTTCGTGCAGGAAGCGACCCGCGCGTTGATCTTCCGCGCGACGCCCTTGCCCGGCGGTTTCGAGATGATGACGATGTGGCGCGTGGCCGGATCGGCTTCCAGCGCATCGAGCGCGGCGAGCGTCATGAGGCCGCCGACCTCTTCGGACAGGTCGCGGCCGCCGACGCCGATGCCGTGCGAGATGCCGCGGCCTTCGCGGGCCAGCAGGCAGGTGACTTCCTGAAGGCCGGTGCCCGAGGCCGAGATGAGCCCGACGTCGCCCTTGGGCACCACGTTTGCGAACGCGATCGGCGCTCCGCCGATGATCGCGGTCCCGCAGTCGGGCCCCATCAGCAGCAGCCCCTTGTCCAGCGCGAGGCGCTTGAGCGCGATCTCGTCGGCAACCGGGACATTGTCGGAGAACATCATCACATGCAACCCGTGCTCCAGGGCCCGACGCGCCTCGGCTGCGGCGAATTCGCCGGGGACGGAGATGAGCGCGAGGTTGGCCCCGGGAAGCGTCGCGAGGCCGGAGGCAAGACCGCGCACCGTGGAAAATCGACTCTGACCCGGATTATTTGCGGGGCCGCCTGCGAGGCGCTTCTCGGCCTCGGCGAGCGCGGCTTCGGCTGCGGCCTTGTCGGCGGCGCGCACTGCGATCACGAGATCGTCGGGCTCGGCCTTGCGGCCTTCCTCGGCCAGCAGGCCGGAGCCTTCGAGCAGCTCGCGGTTGGCCGGCGTGCCGATCATGAGCGAGGCTTCCTCGATGCCGGGCAGCGACGCCACGACGCGGGAAATGCGCATGAGCGCCACGGAGTCGGCATAGAACCCGCGCCGCACGCGGTTGAGCGTGATGCTCATGCCTTCACGCCCAGCGCAGCCGCCAGTGCAACCAGCCCCTGCTCGAAACACGCAAGCGGCGCGCGGGCCACGCCGGCGCCGACCTGTCCCACACCCGGCTTGCGATGCGCGATGCCGGTGTTGATGGCCGGCTGGATGCCGGTTTCGACCACTCGGCGCACGTCGATGCCTGTAGGCACTCCCTGCCCGTCGAGCGACGGCATGGTCCAGCGCGGATTCCTGGTGAGCGTGATTTCGTTCATCGCGCTGGTAAATGCGAACGCGTCGCGCACGCTGCCTGCGCCGACGAATCCGACCACCGACGGCGCAGCGGCCATCGCGAACGCCCCGACGCCTATGGTTTCCATGATGGCGGAATCGCCCATGTCGGGATTGGCGTCCTTCTCCGTATAGCCGGGGAAATACAGGCCCTGCGGCATCTCGACCGGCGCGGTAAACCACTGGTCGCCGGTCCCCGAGACGCGCACGCCGAAATCGGTGCCATTGCGGCACATTGCGGTGACTACCGTCGAGGCTTCGATGCCGCGCACCGGATCCATGATGCTCTTGCCCATCGCCATCCCGATATTGAGGAAGAACTGCTCGTTGCCGGCGATGAAGGCGAGGATCTTCGAGAGCTCCTCGGAGCCCGCGCCAGCCTTGGCCAGGTGCGGCGACAACGCGCGCAAAGTGAGCGCGGAGCACGCGACGTTTCGCTGGTGCATCTCGTCGCCCATCGCGAGGCCGCGCGAGATGAGCGGCACGAGCTCGAGCCCGCCCGAGCTGCGCAGCGCAGCGCCGAACGCGGGCCCGAAACTGTCGGCCAGCCAGTGCAGGCGCGTGATGACTTCGGCATTGTTCGCGCCAAAACGCATGACCTTGCCGAGGCCCTCGTTGATCATGCAGTAGGCGCGATTCCCGAAGGCCCGGTTCTCCACCACCATCACCGGCATGGAGGCAGTCGTGATGCCGGTCATCGGCCCGACGGCATCGAAGTGGTGGTTCGGATGGAACTGCACGCCGCCCGAGGCCGCGAGCTTCGTCGCGGATTCGAGATCCTTCGCCCAGCCTTCGAACACGATCGCGCCGGCGATCGCGCCCTGCATCGGTCCGCACATGCGCTCCCACGTGATCGGCGGGCCGGCATGCAGCAGCACACGATCGTCCAAACTCGCGCCCAGACCTTCGATCACTTGCCCGGCGGGCTGCACGTCGACGAGGACAGGGGTGCCGGCGAGCATGCGCTCGAGCGCCTCCTCGTTGGCCTTGGCGATGCGCGCTTCGCTGCCCGCAAGCTGCGCGAGCAGGCCGAGGAGATGCTTCTTGCCCCGCGCGGGCGGGCGCCAATCGACCTGCACGACCGGCGTGCCCTGCGATGCGAGGTCGGCCGCAAACCCGGACAAGCCGATATTGACGACGCGCGGGACGCCCGAGAGGAGCTTCTGGATGGACATGGTGTCTTGAGATTGGCGGCCCCGCGTGTCACGAGACCGCCCCCAGGCGAATCAGCGCGGCCGCACTTCGAAAATTATACCGGCACGCTGCTATGATCGCCAGAATGGAAGCCATTCCAGAGCACATTCCCGCGAAGCTTGTCGTCGCGATCGGCGGCAACGCCACGCACCCGGAGAACATTCGCGGCACGACGGAGGAGCAGGAAATCGTCGCCGCGCGCGCGGCGCGCTCGCTCTTGCCGCTGCTCATGCTCGACAACCAGCTCATCCTCACGCACGGCAACGGCCCGGTGGTCGGCAAGATCCTGCTGCGCCAGTACTACGCCCGCGAGCAGGTCCCGCCGATGCGCCTGGACGTGTGCGTCGCGCACAGCCAGGGCGGCATCGCGCACCTGATGATGCAGGGCATGGAGGACGAGCTCGCGCGCGAAGAGCACGACCGCCGCGTTGCGTGCATCCTCACGCGCGTCGAAGTCGATGCCGACGACCCAGCTTTCCGCAATCCCTCCAAGCCCATCGGGCCCTTCTTTTCGGCCGAGGAAGCGCGCAACCTCGAGCAGCAGCTCGGCTGGACCATGATGGAAGACGCGGGGCGCGGATGGCGCTATATCGTGCCCTCGCCCAAGCCGCGGCGCATCCTCGACATCGACCTCATCGAATCGCTCTCCGAGGAAGGCATCGCGGTCATCGCGGCCGGCGGCGGAGGCATCCCGGTAGTCCACCGCGCCGACCGCTCCCACCAGGGCGTCGCGGCAGTCATCGACAAGGACCTCACTTCGGCGCTGCTCGCGAACCAGCTCGGCATCGACACGCTGATGATCCTCACCGCGGTGTCGAAGGTGGCGGTGAATTTCGGCAAGAAGAACGAATACGCGCTCGACCTGGTGAAGGCGCAAGAGCTCAAGGCCTACCAGGCCGAGGGCCATTTCGCCAAGGGCAGCATGGGACCCAAGATCGAGGCCGCACTGTCCTTCATCGCCGGTGGCGGCAAACGCGCGATCATCGCCCACCTCGAGGAAGCGCTCCCCGCGCTGCAGGGAAGAACCGGCACGCATGTCGTTGCCGGCTAAGGCGCGCATCCCGGCGCTGGATGCCCGCGCCGTCGTGGTCAGCTCGCTCGGGCGGTTCGCGCGCAATGCACTGGCTTGCGGCGAAGCGCGCGTGATCGCGGTCTTCGAGCGCAGCGTGTATGTGGGAACGCCGGGCGGGCTGGCGTGCATCGGCGCTGTTGGCAATGGGCCGTTGAATGCGCATTGCGAAGAGGGCGCCCAGGAACCAATGCGCGGTGTCGCGATCGGCGACCGGCTGATCGTGGAGGTGGCTTGCGCAACGCACTGGCGCCCTCGCCCAGCACCTGCCCCCAACGCCGACCACTTGCGACAGGGGTTGAAGCGGTTGCGCGAGGACGCACGTCGCCGCTTTCCGGACGAGGGCTTTGGTTTCGTCATCGATCCGTCCAGGCCCAGGCCCGCGGCCATCGAGGCGTTTGGACGATGGCTGGCCGACCCGATCCGTACGCCAGAGGCCGCCGCGGGCCTGGTCGGCCTCGGACCGGGGCTCACGCCCTCCGGTGACGATCTGATCGGGGGCGCGCTCTGTGCGCTGCACGCCCTCGGACGCGTCGAAATTGCGAATCGCCTCTCCGATTGGGCGCTCCCCCTCGCGCGGGCCAACACGAGCCGAATCAGCCGCGCGCACCTCGAATGCGCCGCGCAGGGCGAGTGCGGCGAGGCGGTCGGCGAGGCAATCACCGCCCTGATGCTGGGCGAGGCGGTCGACCTCGATCGCATCCACGCGATCGGCCACACGTCGGGATGGGATGCGCTTGCGGGAGTATCGCTGGCGCTGTCGGCCGCGGCATCCTGATCAGGCAGAATGCGTTCCTTTTCCCCGACCCTTCAAAAAGGAACGCCATGCCCACCACCGCGAGCGGTCTTACCTACCAGGACGTCGTCGCAGGCACCGGCGCCGAAGCAAAGAAAGGCGACGACGTAAGCGTGCACTACACGGGCCGCCTCATGGACGGCACCCAGTTCGACTCGAGCAAGGACCGCAACCAGCCGTTCGATTTCCCGCTGGGCGCGGGCCAGGTCATCAAGGGCTGGGACGAAGGCGTGGCCGGCATGAAAGTCGGCGGCACGCGCAAGCTCACGATCCCGCCTTCGCTCGGCTACGGCGCGCGCGGCGCAGGCGGCGTGATCCCACCGAACGCGACGCTCGAGTTCGACGTCGAGCTGCTCGGAATCGGCTGAAAATCCCCAGCTTTCATTTGCAGGAATCGAGGCCTGACGCGGCCCCCGTGCCAATTTGGATACTTTTTTGTAATACGCGGATGCGAAGTTATTCCAAGTACGCGAGGATCCGATCAGGGCCTGAGCTGGCCTCGGATTTCACCTTCTGGGTAGGCAGCGCTGTGCACGTGGACATAGATTTCCCCGGCGAGGAAGGCGGCGTATTGCTCCTCGTTGAACCGGGCGCTGCGGGGCACCGACCAGTTGGCCCCGCTCAACGGGAGATGCTCCATCGCAAGCGGGCCGACATTGCTCGTGCGCTCCAGTTCGAGCGCTACAGGGCCGCTGATGCCGGGAAGGCCCAGGTGGAGGTGGGCGGCGGTCGCTTCGATACCGCTGGTCTCGACGTAGCCGTTGAGCGTGCGGTCGCTGTGAACCCAGAAGGTGCCCTTGCCGGCCGCTGAGGAGCGGTTCGCCGGGACTTCCGAAGCGCCCCGCAACACTACCTCGACCTCGCGCGCGGCCACCCCGATGCCGGCGCAGCCGGACGAAGTCAGCAGGACCGCTGAAGCCGCAAGGGAGCTAAACAGGAGGAAAAGCTTGCGCATGGCCGATCATATCGCCAGCGCGGCGGCTTGCGGACTACAAAGCGAGGATGGCCGCATTCCGCTGGCCGCGCATCGCGCACCGCAGCTTCTTTGCGGCCTCTACCACAGCGGTCGCCACCTTGCGGACGCGCTCGTGCATCGAGCGGTCGGTTGACACGTTGGCATCGCCCGGTGCGTAGTACCCGGGATAGCTTTCGCCCGAGGAATGCTCCAAGGAATCGAGGGCCGACACAAGGCCCAATCCTTTGAGATGCGCGCCCAGCACCGGATCGTCTGGAAGGGCAGCACAGTCTTCACGCTGCACGATGACCCCATACGAAGTCTCGCGCGCCTGCGTGGCATCGCGCGCGAGTTCGTCGATAAGAAACCGGAGGGAGCTTTCGGCAGTGTTCCAGCGCTCCG
>CAZZDV010000040.1:0-21926 GCA_964652785.1 uncultured Bordetella sp. | reverse complement strand
GGGTTTATTTTTCATGCAGCAGCGTCCCGAGTATCTTGCTTGTAGCTGTTCAGCCCGGCCTGACTTTTAATTGTGGCGAATTCGCCGGAATTAAAATGAGAGTTGTGGACCACGGCGACTTCGGTGCCGCGGACGTTGATCGTGGCGTTGGTGGCTTTTTTCTTCATGCCCCGACTCCGAGTTGTTTGAGAATCTTCCGCAGGGCCTTGTCGGTTTCGGTGGCCTCCGCCTCAATCGCGTTCAGTTCCTCGACAATTTCCGCAATGGGCCGGTAGGTTTCGGCGTCGCTGGTATGGATGTAGCGGCTGGGGGAGATGTTGTAGTCGTTCTTCTTCAGCTCCGCGTGATCGACGATGCGGCTGAGTTTGTCCGCTTCCTTCCATCCGATGAGGGTGTCGGCGATGCGCTGGATGCCCTCATCCGGGATGAAGTTCTTGGGGTCGCCCTTCTCGAAGACCTGGCTGGCGTTGACGAGAAAGACCTTGCCCTTCCTATCCTTCGGCTTGGCCTTGCTGAGGAACAGCACGATGCCCGGGGCGGTGGTGTTGTAGAAAAGGTTTTCGGGCAGGTAGAGGACGCTCTCGATGAGGTCGTGGTCGACGAACCACTGGCGGACGGTCTTTTCCTTGTTGGTGCCGGCATTGCCCGATCCACGCGAGGCGGCGCCGGTGTCGAGGACGACGGCGGCGCGGCCTTTGTCATTCAGGCTGGCGTGGATGTGCTGGACCCATCCCCAGTCGGCGGAGGACTTGCCGGGGAAGCCGGCCCCGGCGGGAAAGCGCTCGAGTTCGTCGTTGTCGTAGTCGGCTTCGGTGAACCAGTCCTGGTTCCACATGGGATTGGCGATGACGCGGTCGAAGGTGCGGAGTTTGCCTTTGCTCCGGAACTTGGGATTCTTGAAGGTGTCGCCGATCTCGATCTGACCTTCCATGTCGTGGATGATCATGTTCATGTTGGCCATGGCCCAGGTCTCGGGCGTGTTTTCCTGGCCGAACAGTTTCAGCGGCGCGACGGTGCGCTTTTTCCCCGCATTATTGTCATAAACGATTTCCTCCATGGCGATCTCGCATTTCACCAGCAGGCCGCCGGAGCCGCAGGTGGGGTCGTAGATTTCCATGCCGGGCTCGGGCTGGAGGACCCGGGACATGATCGTGCCGACCTCGGGCGGGGTGTAGAACTCGCCGGCGCTCTGGCCGCTGCCCTCGGCGAACTTGCGGATCAGGTATTCGTAGCTCTTGCCGATGATGTCGGCCTCGACGTCGTCGAGCCCGAGGCGCTTGGTGCTGATGGCCTCGATGAGGTTGGAGAGGCGATCGTCGTCGAGATCGCGCTGGCCGTGGGTGGTGGCGTTGAAGTCGACGCGGTCGATGATGCCCTGCAGGAGCGGGTTTTCCCGGGCGATGGCCCGCATGTGGGTGGTGACGCCTTCGCCGATCTTGTCGGAGAGCTTGCGGATGACGGACCAGACGGGCTGCTCGGGATCGTCCGGCACGAGCGGCAGGTAGAAGCGCACCAGCTTGTGGTCGGCCCTGGCAAGCTGGAAGGCCTTCTTGCGCGAGCCGACCTCCTTGGCGATACGGTTCACCTCGTCATCGAAGACATCGCACAGGCGCTTGGTGAAGATGAGCGGGAGGATGTAATCCTTGTATTTCGGCGCGTCCTTGGCCCCTCGGATGGAGCAGGCGGCGTCCCAGATCCAGGATTCGAGGGATTTGTCGCTAACTTTATGGTTTGCCATCAGCGTCAAACTCTCCCATCCCCCAACACCAACTCAGCCCCCTTCTCCGCAATCGCAATCGTCGCCGCGTTCGTGTTGCCCGACACCACCGCCGGCATGATCGAAGCATCGATCACTCGTAGACCTGCCACCCCGCGCACACGCAACTGGGGATCGACGACCGAGGTGTCATCCGTCCCCATGCGGCAAGTCGAAGTCGGATGAAACACGGTCTCCCCGGACTCGCGGCAGAACGCGAGCCAATCCGCATCGCTCTGCACCTTCTCGCCCGGATACTCCTCATTCACCACGTAGTCGCTGAGCGGCTTGGTCGTCACCATCCGGCGCAGGAGCTTGAGGCCGTCGACCATCATGCGGCGGTCGTTCTCGGTCGAGAGGTAGTTGTACTGGATCGCGGGCGCCACAGAAGGATCGGAAGACTTGATGCGCACCCACCCTCGCGACTCGGCGCGAAGCTGCGAAAGGGAGCAAGTGAAGGCCGAGAACGGATGCAGCAACCCACCCCGCTTCTGCATCGAGAAATTAATGAAGTAGTACTGCGCATCCGGCCGCGGCACATCGGGCCTCGTCCTCGTGAAAGCCGCCGCCAACCCGGCACTGATCGTGAGCGGTCCGCGCTTCCTGAAGAAATAGTTGAGCCCGATCCCCATCTTGCGCCACAGGCTCATCATGTCGTCGTTCAGCGTGATGGGCTTCGTGCAACGCCAGAAGGTGCGAACGTAGAGGTGGTCCTGCAGCGCATCGCCCACGCCGGGCGCATCGAGCACAACCGGAATGCCGTGCTGCTCGAGCAGCGCACGCGGACCGACGCCGGAAAGCTGCATGAGCTGCGGCGAGTTGAAGGAACCGCCGGCAAGGATCACTTCCCGCGCAGCGCGAGCGGTGTGCGTCTGGCCACCCTGCCGATACTCGATCCCGGTCGCCCGCATGCCCTCGAATGTAATTTTGGTCGCGAGCGCATCTGTCTCCACCCTGAGATTCGGCCGCTTGAGCACGGGCCTCAGGTAGCCAACTGCCGTGCTGCACCGTCGCCCCTTGCGCGTGGTGGCCTGGTAGTAGCCGGTGCCTTCCTGCTTCGCGCCGTTGAAGTCCTTGTTCTCCGGAATCCCCATCGCCTTGGCCGACTCGATGAACGCATCCGCAAGCTCGTTCTTGTCCGGCAAATCCCCCACGGCTTGCGGCCCGCCGACGCCATGCCACTCGTCCGCCCCGCGCTCCTGGTCCTCGCATTTCTTGAAGTAAGGCAGCAGGTCGTCGTACGTCCACCCCGGCACGCCCCACTCGTCGAAGTCCTCGCGCTGGCCGCGGATGTACACCAGACCATTGATCGAAGACGACCCGCCCAGCACCTTGCCGCGCGGCGTGAAGATCTTCCGATTGTTTAACTCAGGTTCGGGTTCGCTCTCGTAGCTCCAGTTAGTGCGCGGCTTGGTGAAGAGCTTTCCGTACCCGAGGGGAATATGGATCCACGGATCGGTGTCGCGCGGCCCGGCTTCGAGGAGCAGGACCTTGTGGCGGCCGTTTGCGCTCAGGCGGTTGGCGAGAACGCAGCCCGCGGAACCGGCGCCAACGATGATGTAGTCGAAGGTTTGCATTTGAAGCACTTTAAGCGATCGGTGCGCCCGGACACAAATGCGGCACGCGCCCGCATGGCAAGATTCCTACTTCTGTTGAGTATTACCGGAGGCGCGCATGCGCATCACGAGCAAAGGGCAGGTCACCATTCCCCAGGACATCCGGGAAAAGGCGGGCCTCCTGCCGAATACCGAAGTGGAGTTCAGGATGGTGAAGGGACGCGTCATCCTCACTGCGCTTGGCAAGCCCAGATCGCGCGGCAAGGCCGCGGTCGACGGATTGCGGGGTTCGCTCAAGCACCTGAATAGAACCACCGACGAGCTGATGGCGCTCACGCGCGGCGAGGACTGAGCGCATCCTCGCATGGTCCTCGTCGACACGAACGTGCTGATCGACGTCGCGCTCGACGATCCCAGGTGGGGCGAATGGTCTGCCGATCATCTCGAGCGTGCTCGCGAAACGCAGGCGCTGGCGCGAGCTTTTCGCGCAATTCGGCGGGAATGGTGACTTGTCCCTTGGTCGTGACCGATGAACTCAGCATGGCGCTGCCGGCCAGGCACCCGGGATAACTTGCAATTTGAGTCTAAGACACTCAAAATGCAAGATATGTACAAGCGCCTCTGCGCCGCTCGGCTGCGCCGCCTGGCGAGCCAGTTTCCAGCCGTCCTCATCCTCGGTCCGCGCCAGGTAGGCAAGACCACGCTCGCGCGCCTGACCTTTCCCAAGGCGCAGTACTTCGACCTGGAGGAACCGCGCAATCGCGAAATCTTCTCGGCCGATCCGCGTCATGCCCTGGACGCCTACAGCGGCAGGATGCTGCTGCTTGACGAGGCGCAATCGGTGCCCGAACTGTTCTCCGCGCTGCGCGGCGCGATCGATGAGGGCAAGTCCCGGGCCGGACGCTACATCCTGCTCGGATCCTCTCAGCCCGCGCTGGTGCGCAAAATCTCGGAGTCGCTCGCCGGCCGCGTCGGCATGCTCGAGGTCGACCCGCTGCTTGCGGCGGAAGTTGCGACCGGCGCGCCCCGGCGCGACTGGAAGGCGACGTGGCTGCGCGGGGGGTTTCCTGCGGCACTGCGCCGCGACTTCCGCGACTGGTGGGAAGCCTATCTGCGCCTGTACATCGAGCGCGATCTTCCGATGCTCGGGGTCGAAGTACGACCGCTATTGCTGCGCCGCCTTCTGACCATGCTGGCGCATGCCCAGGGTGGCCTGCTCAATGCCTCCCAACTCGGCGGCTCGCTTGGCGTGGCGCACACGACGGTGCAGCGTTACCTCGACATCCTGGAACAAACGTTCCTGATCCGCCGCCTGCCGCCTTTTTTCGTGAACGTCGGCAAGCGGCTTACCAAGGCTCCCAAGGTCTACATTCGCGATACGGGGCTCCTCCATCATCTGCTCAACATCGGTTCGGCCTCGCAGCTCGATGCCCACCCGTCAAGAGGGCCGAGCTGGGAGACCTTCGTCGTCGAGGAACTGATCAGACGTGAAAAGCTGGTCCGGCCATTCACTCAGTTCTACTTCTGGCGCACTCAATCCGGCGCGGAGCTCGACCTGCTGCTCGACCGCGGCGACACGCGCGTTGCCCTGGAGATCAAGGCGGGAAGCGGGCGCAGCGTCTATCTCGCGCGCAGCGTCGCGGCGGCGGCACAGGATGCAAGGGCCGGCAGCGCCTGGATCATCGATCAGGCGCGCGAGGAGACCTTGTTCCCTTCCGGCGTGCGGGCGAGAAACTTCGGCGATGACCTGCGGTGGATTGCGCCGTGATCCTCACGCGCGTGGCGTGATATCGGGCAAGGGCATACCGGCTGCAGAGGTCTTCGCTCATCTGGATGCACGCGTGCATGGCGAGAGCCCTCCGCGCCCCAAGCCCCGCACCAGGATTGGCTCGCAGGGCGAAATGCTGCCACCAAGGGCCCCAAAGGTGGCCTCGTTGTCCTCTATCTAGGCACCGCCATGTGCGTGCCGCCGTCCACGTAGACGAGCTGCCCGGTGGTCTTGGGCGCGCCCTCGATCAGCCAGACGATGGACTCGGCCACGTCCTCGGCCGAGCAGCTTGAATTCAGGGGGTTGTGAGAGGCATAGCGCTTGGAGTGCTCGGCGGCTTTCTCCACGCCGTAGTGGTTGGTCTGCCACGGCGTGTCGACGTAGCCCGGCAGCACGGCGTTGACGCGCACCTCCGGCCCCATGACGCGCGCAAGCGAAAACGTCATCGAGTTGAGCGCGCCCTTGGAAGCCGCGTAGGCAATCGACGAGCCGGTGCCCCATTGTGCGGCGATCGAGGACACGTTGACGATCGCGCCTTTGCCCGATTTCTTCAGCGCGGGAGCGCAGGCGCGCGACATCTGGAAGCTCGACACCACGTTGGTCGAATAGATGCGCAGGAAATCCTCGGCCGAGAGGTCATCGAGCTTCGCGTGCGGGACGAACTTGGTGCTGCCGGCGTTGTTGACCAGCGCGTCGATGCGGCCCCACTTGTCGAGCGCGGCCTGCGTGAGCTTCCTGCACGCGGCGTCCTCCGAGACGTCGGCCTGGACGGCGATGGCGTTGTCGCGTCCGCATTCGGCCGCGACTTTCTGCGCCTCCTCGGCGCTCTTCGAATAGTTGATGACGACGTTCCACCCGCGCCGGGCAAGCTCGAGCGCAGTGGCGGCGCCGATGCCGGAGGAAGAGCCGGTGACGATTGCTACACGTTTTTCGGGCATGGGATGCTCACTTTGGTTCTTAAACTGTTGCGACCGCTGCCGAGGGCGAGCCCACGGCAGCGGTCGCAACAGCGGAGGCGCGGTCAACAGGAAACGGCTGCGCTTGTGGCTGCGCAGCCAGTTGGCAAGCTCGGTGAGGTACCACATCTCGCCGAGGTGGATGCCGTTCTTGAACAGGCAATGCTCGTGCAGCGGCATCGCCGCATGCGGTCTCGGGTTGAAGATCGAAGTGGGGATGATCTCGACTGCGTAGTTGTCCGAGATCAGCACCGCGAGACCCGAGTCGCTCACCCATTGCAGCAGCTTTTCGTCGCGGCCGTCCAGGCCGGTGCCGGTGTTGTTGAGGAGCTTCGCGTCGGGTGTCTTGGCCAGTTCGAGGATCACGTCCGCAAAGCCGGTGTAGATGCAGACCATGTCGCCCTTCTCGACCTGCACCTTGTCGGCCTCGAGCACCTTCATGAGCTCGTCGTAACCGATGGGCTTTCTTTGCCTGCCGTAGTGCGCATGCAGGTCGATCATGACGCCTCGCCCCTGCGCGCCGTGCTCGGCGAGGTTCTGGATGCCGAGCGCATCGGCCTTGGCGCCTTCGTACTGCGCCCAGCGCTCGACGCCCTCCTTCTTCGGCGCGGGCTTGATGTGCTCCCTGGCGCGAAACCCGTTGTAGAAAACGATCTCCGGCGTACCGTCGCCGTCGGCATCGAAGAGGCTGCCCACGTGCGCAAAGCTGTCCCACTGCGTCGAATACTGCAGCGTCATCAGCACGACGTCGTCGCAGACCACGTCTGTAATGTCTGGATCGTCCCCGGCCATCGGGTAGCAGAAATTCTGCTCGCCCGCGTTCTTGCCGGAATCGCGCACCGTGGCGAACTGGCGCGGCGGCAGGCGGCGCGGGTTGAGCACGTTGCCGCCGGGGAAATCGAGCGGCAGCGAGAGGCAGAACGAGATGCCCTCTTTCACCTCGGCCACGCCCTGCAGCACCTTCTCGCGGGTGACGTAGTTCATGCGGCCGCGCTGGTCGTCGGGGCCGAACTCGCCCCAGTTCGATCCGGGCGGGCGTTGCTTCCAGCGTTGGACCATGGCTCGCGTCTCCTGTCCCATGTGTTTAGGAATAACTGCGCCCGAGCCACTCGGCCACGAGCACCGGCTTGTCGCCGCCTTCGCGCTCGACCGTGACGTTCCACGTATTCTGCACGCCGTTGTTCGGAAGGGTTTCGTATTTCGCAAGGACGAACCGCGCGCGGATGCGCTCACCCGACGGCAGCGGCGCGGTGAAGCGCACCTTGTTCAGGCCGTAGTTGACGCCCATCTTCCTTTCCTCGAACGAGAACGTCGACTCGATCAGGTGCGAGAGCAGGGAAAGCGTGAGAAAGCCGTGCGCGATCGTCGTGCCGAACGGTCCCTCCTTGGCTTTCACAGGATCGATATGGATCCACTGCGGATCGTCGATGGCTTTCGCAAACAGGTCGATGCGTTCCTGCGTCACCGTGAGCCAGGGCGAAACGCCGATCTCCTCGCCCACCCGGCCGGAGAGGTCGCCAACGCGTAGTTTTCCACCCGGTTTTGCTTCGGCAGCGCTCATGCGTGCTCCTTCGAGATGAACTTGCGGATCTCCGCGTTTACGAGGTCGGGCTTTTCTTCCATGACCCAGTGGGTCGCATCCGGCACGCGCACCACCTTGACTCCCGGCACCACCTCTTCGATGCCCTCGAGGATCGAGGGCAGCAGCGCGCGGTCCTGCTCGCCCCACATCACGAGGGTGGGCACGCGCACCATGAAGTCGCTGGCCTCGAGCTCGAGCCTGGCGGCGCCCGGATCGGCCGCCGTCGGCGGATAGAGCGGCGAGGCGCGGTAATAGTTGAGGCTTCCGGTGAGGGCGCCCGGCTGTTGCCACGCTTCGAGATAGGCAGCCTTGTCGGCCTCCAGCGCGGGGCCTTGCTCGCGCCCGGCGAAGCGCATCCGGAGCAGGCGCTCGAAATTGTTTTCCGACAGCACCCGCTCGGCCTTGGCATCGCGCAGCAGCAGCATGTATTCGCTCGCCTTCTGCTGCGCCGGGTTGTTGGCAAGCTCCCGCCAGAAGCCCATCGGATGCGGCGAATTGATGATCACCAGATGCGAGAGCAACTCCGGGTGCGCGATCGCGAGGCCCCAGGCCACGGCGCCGCCCCAGTCGTGCGCGACGAGCACAAACTTCTCGTGCGTGAACGTGGCGGCGAGTTGCCTGATGTCCTCGATGAGGTGCTTGGCGCGGTAGTCCTTCACCTCCGGCGGGCAATCCGAGAGGTTGTAGCCGCGCAGGTCCGGCGCGACCGCAAGATGGTCGGTGCCGAAATGCGCGAGCTGCTTTTCCCAGCTTCGCCAGAACTCGGGGAACCCGTGCAGGAACAGGACGAGCTTGCCGCTGCCCGCCGATTTGTAATGCAGCCGCACGCCGTTGACCGTGACGTAGCTGCTCTTGAAAGACGCGCCTTTCCCGGACCCTAACTCAGACACCGCAGCACCCCCTGTGCGATTGCATTGGCCATGGCCGCCTGCGTCTCGGGCCGGGCGAGCCGGGCCTCCTCGTCGCGGTTCACCAGCACCCCCGCCTCGAACAGCAGCGCGGGCATCGTGGCCGTCCTCGCGACGGCGAGATTGTCGAAATAATGCACGCCATTCGCCTCGTCCGCGAACGGCCGGCTTTCGCCAAGGACGGGGTCGGCATGGTAGAGCGAGCGCGAGTAGCCGGCCTTGAGCATCTCGGCGCCGATCGCGGACGCGCACTCGCGGCTCTTGCCCACCCGCGGGTTGTTGCGCGACACGAAGAGCGAGAAGCCGGCGAAACGATCGGCCACCGGCAGGAAGCGCTCCTGCACCGAATCGTGGTGGATCGACACGAAGAGGTCAGCCCCCCGCGCCGCCAACGTACGCTCGTGCAGCACATCGAAATCGCCGCGCTCGCCGATCATGCGCACGCGCACGCCCGCCGCCTCGAGCCTTTCGCGCACCTTGTAAGCGAGGTTGCGGTTGTACTCGAACTCGGGCAGGCCGGTGACCGAAATCACGCCGGGATTCAGGTGCGAGTGGCCGACGTCTACCGCGACCTCCTTCGCGGTTGCGCCGATGGCCGAGTCGATCCCAACGCCGAGCGGCAGGCAAACCAGCGGCAGGCAAACCGCGAGCAACGCCAGCCCAAGGCGCATTTCAGAACCTGGAGAAATCGGGCTTGCGCTTTTCGAAGAACGCCTGCATCGCTTCCTTGGCCTCGGCCGAGCCGAGCTGCGCGCGGAACTTCTCGCCCTCCGCGGCCATCGCCTCCTTGACCGCCGAGGCATAGCGCGTCTTCATGAGGGCCTTGGTCATGCGCAGCGACGAGGGCGGAAGGGCCGCAAGCGAACCCGCCACTTCGAGCGCGTGCTCCAGCAGGCCGCCCTCGGAAACGATCTCGGTGACGATGCCCGCCGCCAGCGCCTTCTCGGCGGTGAAGGGCTTGCCGAGGAGCAGCAACTCGGCCGCGCGCTGGTAGCCCGCAAGCATCGGCAGCAGGAGGCTCGAGCCCGCCTCCGGCACGAGACCGAGCGTGACGAAAGGCATCTGGAAGCGCGCGTTCGGCGAGGCGTAAACGAAATCGCAATGCAGGAGCATCGTCGTGCCGATGCCGACCGCCGGACCGCCGACCGCGGCGACCAGCGGCTTGGCCGCGCCCGCGATCCCCTGCAGGAACCGGAACACCGGCGAGCCGTCACCGCTCGGCGGCCGCTCGAGGAAATCCTTGAGGTCGTTGCCGGCGGTGAAGCAGTCCGGCTTGCCGTGGATGAGGACGACGCGCACCTGCGGATCGGCCTCCGCCGCCTCCAGCGCGTCGGCCATGGCCTGGTACATGTCGGCCGTGATCGCGTTCTTCTTGTCGGCGCGATCGAGCTCGATGCGCGCGATGCGGTCTTTGGTGGTGACGAGGATGTGCGGCATGGGGGATTGGTCTCTGTTACGGGCGCTTGTGTGTAATTGACCTTCGAAGTCTCATGACTTTGAGAGTTCCGTCCGTTTGCGCGATCGCGCAAACGAAGGAACTCTCAAAGTCATGAGATCCGCGAAAGGCAAAAACCGGTACGGCTACGTATTCGGCAATTTGTAATCCTTCATTTCCCCCCGCAGCGTGAGCTTCGAGAGCTTGCCCGTCGCCGTATGCGGCAACTGCTCGACGAACACCACGTCGTCGGGCATCCACCACTTGGCGATCTTGCCCTCGTAGAACTCGAGGATTTCGTCCTTGGTCACCTTGGTGCCGGGCTTCCTGATCGCGACCACGATCGGGCGCTCGTCCCACTTGGGATGCTTCACGCCGATGACCGCGGCCTCCTGGATGTCCGGATGCGCGACCGCGATGTTCTCGAGGTCGATCGAGCTGATCCACTCGCCGCCGGACTTGATCACGTCCTTTGAGCGGTCGGTGATCTGCATGTTGCCGTCGGGATCGATCGTGGCCACGTCGCCGGTCGGGAACCACCCGTCGAGCAGGGGATCGCCGCCCTCGTTCTTGAAATAGGACTTGGTCACCCACGGCCCCTTGACCAGCAGGTCGCCGAAAGCCTTGCCGTCGTTCGGCAGAGTGTTGCCTTCGGTATCGACGATCTTCATGTCGACGCCGAAGATCACGCGGCCCTGCTTGTACTGCACGGCGTAGCGCGCTTCCTTGTCGGCCCTGGCGTGCTTGCCCTTGAAAGTGGCGACCGTGCCGAGCGGGCTCATCTCGGTCATGCCCCAGGCGTGCAGCACCTTGACGCCGTATTCTTCCTGGAAGGTGCGGATCATCGCCGGCGGGCAGGCCGAGCCGCCGATCACCGTCGACTTCAGCGTGGAGAACCGGAGCTTGTTCTCCTTCATGTAGTTGAGCAGTCCGAGCCACACGGTGGGCACGCCCGCGCTCATCGTCACGCCTTCCGTCTCGAACATCTCGTGCAGGCTCTTGCCGTCCAGGTGCTGGCCAGGGAAAACGAGCTTGGCGCCGGCCAATGCGCAGCTGTAGGGCAGACCCCACGCGTTCACATGGAACATCGGCACCACCGGCAGGATCGTGTCGGCCGCCGAGAGGTTGAGCGCATCGGGCAGCGCCGCGGCGTAAGCATGCAGGATCGTGCTGCGATGGCTGTAGAGCACGCCTTTCGGGTTGCCGGTGGTGCCCGAGGTGTAGCACAGGCACGAGGCGGTTTTCTCATCGAAAGTCGGCCATTCGAGGGTGTCGTCGTTGGCATCGATGAGGTCCTCGTAGCACAGCACATTCGCAAGGCTGGTCTTCGGCATGTTCGCGCGGTCGGTCATGACGACAAAGTGCTTCACCGTTTTCAGGCTCGCGGCGACTTTCTCCACCAGCGGCACGAAGGTCAGGTCGACGAACAGGACCTTGTCTTCGGCATGGTTGGCGATGTAGGCCACCTGCTCGGGAAACAGGCGCGGGTTGATCGTGTGGATCACGCCTTCCGACCCTGCGACCGCGTAATAGATCTCGAAATGCCGGTAGCCGTTCCACGCGAGCGTGGCGACGCGGTCGTTCGCCTTCACGCCGAGGCCCGCGAGCGCCTTCGCCAGCCGGCGCGAGCGCGTGTGCGCATCGCGATACGTGTAGCGGTGGAAATCGCCCTCGACGCGCTTGGAAACGATTTCGGTGTCGCCGTGATGGCGGTCGGCGTGCCGGATCAGATCGCTGATCAGGAGCGGCATGTCCATCATCAGGCCGTTCATGGGGTCTCCTCGGTGCACTGGTTGGTGCCGAGGGTATCAAAGCTTGACCCCTTCCGGGCGCTTGACTACCATGGTGCGCATCGGGAAACGGCGAACAAGATCCGCAGTTATGGACAACAAGAACGCCGCCTTTTTCACCTAAGGAGACACAGACATGAAACGCCTCGTACGCGCGGCCGCCTTCGGCGCCGCCCTGGCTACACTCGCCTTCGGGCTGCAAGCGCAGCCCAAACCCGCGGCCAAGGGCGCTTCGGGCGACACCATCAAGATCGCCTATATCGACCCCTTGTCCGGCACCTTCGCCAACGTCGGCGAGCAGGGGCTGGCGGAGTTCCGCTTTGCCGTGAGCCGCATCAACGCGGCCGGCGGCGTGCTCGGCGGGCGCAAGCTGGAGGTGATCGGCTTCGACAACAAGACCAGTCCGCAGGAATCGCTCAACCAGTTGAAGCGGGTCATCGACCAGGGCATCCAGTACGTCACGCAGGGCAACGGCTCGGCGGTAGCGGGCGCCCTCATCGAGGCGATCAACCGGCATAACGAGCGTAATCCCGGCAAGGAGATCCTGTACCTCAACTACGCAGCGGTCGACCCGGCGTTCACCAACGAGAAGTGCTCGTTCTGGCATTTTCGCTTCGATGCCAACTCCGACATGAAGATGGAGTCGCTGACCAGCTGGATGGCGGGAAGGAAGGAGATCAAGAAGGTCTACCTGCTCAACCAGGACTATTCCTTCGGCCACGCGGTGAAGAAGGCGGCGCGGGAGTACCTGGCGAAGAAGCGCCCCGACATCCAGATCGTCGGCGATGACCTGCACCCGCTGGGCAAGGTTACCGATTTCGCACCTTACGTGGCCAAGATCAAGGCCGCCGGCGCCGACACGGTGATCACCGGCAACTGGGGCAACGACATGTCGCTGCTGGTGAAGGCCGGCCGCGACGCAGGCCTCAACGTAGACTGGTACACCTACTACGCGGGCGGCCTCGGCACCCCCACGGCGATGGGCGAGGCGGCCGCCGGAAAGGTCAAGATCGTCGCCGAGTACCACTCCAACGTGGCCAACAACAAGGCCGCGAAATGGGACGCGGACTACCGCAAGCAGGCGCCAAAGGGCAACCCGGACTTCTATTACCTGCGCGGCAAGATCATGTGGGACATGCTGGCCAAGGCCATGAACCAGGCGAAGTCGGCCGATCCGAAGGCAGTGGCGATCGCGCTGGAGGGCATGAAGCACGAGGGCGAGATGGGCGAAGTCGAGATGCGCAAGTCCGACCACCAGCTGATCCAGCCGCTGTACATCATGACGATCGTCAAGTCGGCGGCAAAAGGCGGTCCCAAGGACGCCAAGATCGACATGGAGGGCAGCGGCCTCGCGCCGATCACCGAGGCGCGCATGGAGGCGTTCACTTCGGCACAACCAACGTCCTGCGTAATGAAGCGGCCATAGAGTGACGCAGGGGGAGGGAGTCCCCTCCCCCCGCACCCCCCCGCCCCCTAGCGGAGGGGAAGTCTCTCAATAGGCTTCGTGGAGTTTTTTCTAGTCCAGACCCTGAACGGCATCAGCTACGGGCTGCTGCTGTTCATGCTGTCCTCGGGGCTGACGCTCGTGTTCTCGCTCATGGGCGTGCTGAATTTCGCCCATGCGAGCTTCTACATGCTGGGCGCCTACTTCGCCTACCAGATCAGCGCCAAGATCGGGTTCTGGCCCGCGCTGGTGCTGGCGCCGGTCCTGGTGGGCACGGTCGGCATGCTGGTCGAGCGCTGGGGCTTGCGCAGCGTCCACAAGTTCGGCCACGTGGCCGAGCTGCTGTTCACCTTCGGCCTGGCCTACCTGATCGACGAGGCGGTGCACCTCGTGTGGGGCCGCTCGGCGGTGGAGTACCGCGTGCCCGCCGAGCTCGACGGGCCGCTGTTCCAGATCATGGGCTCGCAGTACCCGATCTATCGCGGCTTCATGATGCTGATCTCGGTTGCGATGCTGGTTTCGATCTGGCTTGCGCTCACGCGCACCCGCATCGGGCTGGTGATCCAGGCCGCGCTCACGCACCCGCACACCGTGGAGGCGCTCGGCCACAACGTGCCGCGCGTGTTCATGCTGGTGTTCGGCGGCGGCGCGGCGCTCGCCGGCCTCGCGGGGGTCATCGGCGGCAACGCCTTCGTGACCGAGCCCGGCATGGCGGCCGCCGTCGGCCCGATCATTTTCGTGATCGTGGTGGTCGGCGGCATGGGGTCGCTCGCCGGCGCGTTCATCGCGTCGCTGCTCATCGGCTGCCTGCAGACCTTCGCGGTGTCGCTCGACTGGTCGCTCGGCGGCATCTCGATCGCCTCGGCCGCGCCTGTGCTGCCCTACCTGCTGATGGTGCTGATGCTGATCCTGCGCCCGCGCGGACTCCTCGGAACACGTGACGGGTGAGGGAAAGGGGGGATGAAGCCCCCCCTTCAGATCCCCCCGCGCTGCTAAACAGATCGAACTATGGACACACTTAAATTTTCTCCGATCAACCTGGGACGCTGGATCCTGTGGGGCGGGACGGCGCTCGTGTTCCTCGTCGCGCCGCACATCTTCACGAACAGCTTCGCGCTGACGATGCTCACCCAGATGGGCGCGTTCATCATCTTCGCCCTGTCCTACAACATGCTGCTCGGCCAAAGCGGCATGCTGTCCTTCGGCCATGCGGTGTATTCGGGGCTCGGGGCCTACATGGCGGTGCATGCGCTCAATCTCGCGGCAAAGGGCGTGCTTCCCATACCCCTGCCGTTGTTGCCGCTGGTCGGCGGGTTCGCAGGCCTCATCTTCGGCGTCATCTTCGGCTACGTGACCACGCGCAAGTCCGGCACCACGTTCGCGATGATTTCGCTGGGCATCGGCGAGATGGTGTTTGCCTGCGCGCTGATGTTTCCCGGGTTCTTCGGCGGCGAAGCGGGCATCTCGACCAACCGCGTCATCGGCAAGCCGTTCCTGGGCCTGACCTTCGGCCCGGCCCTCCAGGTCTATTACCTGGTCGCGGCCTGGTGCTTCCTGTGCATGGCGGCGATGTTCGCGCTGACGCAGACCCCGCTCGGCCGCATGGCGAACGCGGTGCGCGACAACCCGGAGCGCACCGAGTTCGTCGGCTACAACACCCAGCACGTGCGCTTCCTGCAGATGGTGCTGGCGTCTTTCTTCGCCGGCGTCTCGGGCGGCCTGTCGTGCATCAACTTCGAGATCGTCTCGGCCGAGAACGTCTCCGCGATCCGCTCCGGCGGCGTGCTGCTCGCGACCTTCATCGGCGGGATCCCGTTCTTCTTCGGCCCCATCATCGGCTCGGTGGTGTTCATCATCTTCGTGGTCGCGCTGTCCGGCTTCACCAAGGCCTGGCTGCTCTACCTGGGCCTGTTTTTCCTCGCTATGGTGCTGTATGCGCCGGGCGGCCTGGCCTCGCTGCTGCTCATGCAGATCCCCGTAATCCGCGCGCGGCGCTTCGGTGAACTGGCGGTGCCCTACCTCCTGGCGGGCTGCGCGGCGCTGATGGCGCTCGCGGGTCTGATCGGCATCGTCGAAATGGTGTACCGGCTCTCCGAGCAAGGCGTGAGCACCGTGCTCACGGTGCTCGGCTGGTCATTCGATGCAAACTCCGCGGCGCCATGGGCGGTCTTCGGGCTGCTGCTGGGCGGCGGCCTGGTCGCGCTGCGCTATGCCGCGCGTCTGGTCGGCGAGCGCTGGGGCACGATCCAGGCCGGGCTGCAGGGGCGCGCAGCATGACGGCACCGGCGATAGAACTGCGTGACGTGCACAAGAGCTTCGGCAGCACGCTCATCATCCAGGGCGTCTCGCTGTCCGTCGCGCAGGGCGAGCGCCACGCGATCATCGGCCCCAACGGCGCCGGCAAGTCGACGCTCTATAACCTCATCTCGGGCCGCTTTCCGGTGTCCGCCGGGTCGATCTGGCTCAATGGCGAGGACATCACCGGCCTGAAACCGTACGAGATCAATCGCAAGGGGCTCTCCCGGTCGTTCCAGGTCACCAACATTTTCCACAACATGACGGTGTACGAGAACATCCGCTGCGGCGTGCTGTGGTCGCTCGGGTACCGATACTCGTTCTGGCACCGCATGAATGGCCTGGCCGAAGTGCGGCGCCGCGCCGAGGAAGTGATGGAAAAGATCGGGCTGGAAAAGCGCCGCGGCATGCTGGCCGGCGTGCTCACCTACGCCGAGCAGCGGGCGCTCGAGATCGGCGTGACCATCGCCGGCGGCGCGGGTGCGATCCTGCTCGACGAGCCGACCGCCGGCATGAGCCGCTCGGAGACGGCGCGTGCGGTGGAACTCGTGCGCTCGATCACCGAAGGCCGCACGCTGATCATGGTCGAGCACGACATGGGCGTGGTGTTCGACCTGGCCGACCGCATCAGCGTGCTGGTCTACGGCGAGATCATCGCCACCGGCAAGCCGGAGGAGATCCGCGCCAACCCGTCCGTGCAGGAAGCCTATCTCGGCGGCCTGCACAAGAAGGACGGCCATGCTTGAGGCGACCGACCTGCACGCGTATTACGGCAAAAGCCACATCCTGCACGGGGTGCACCTCACCGTGGGCGAAGGCGAGATCGTGAGCCTCCTCGGCCGCAACGGCGTCGGCCGCTCGACCACCATCAAGGCGATCATGGGCATGGTCGACTGCACCGGCTCGGTCAAATTCAAGGGCGAGGAGATGGTCGGCCTCAAGGCCTACCAGGTCGCGCACAAAGGCCTGGGCTACGTGCCCGAGAACCGCGACATCTTCCCCACGCTCACCGTGCGCCAGAACCTGCTGCTCGGGCAGAAAGCCAAGGTCGAGTCCGGGCGCTGGGGCATGGAGGACATGTTCGACCTGTTCCCGCGCCTTAAAGAGCGCGCCGACAACGAAGCCGGCGTGCTCTCGGGCGGCGAGCAGCAGATGTTGACCCTTTGCCGCACCCTCATGGGCGATCCGGCGCTGGTCATGATCGACGAGCCCACCGAGGGCCTGGCGCCCAAGATCGTCGAGCAGGTGGCGCGCCTGTTCGAGGAAATCAGGAAGCGCGGCGTGTCGATCCTGCTCGTGGAGCAGAAGCTCGCCATTGCGCTCGACATCTCCGAGCGGCTCTATGTAATGGGCCACGGCAGCATCGTTTTCGAGGGCAAGCCGCGCGACGTGAGAGAGGATGCCGCAATGCGAAAGGAGTGGCTGGAGGTCTAGGCGAGACGAGAAGAGGGGGTCTGGGCCTTCTACCGGGCTCCAAGCGGTAAAATTGCCGCTCCTTCCTTGGAGTTCCCGATGAGCGACGCAACCACCTATTCCGTACGTGACGGCATTGCCGTCATTGCCATGAACAACCCGCCGGTCAACGGCCTGGGCAGCGTCCTGCGCCCCGGCATCGTCGAAGGCATGAAGAAAGCCGAGGCCGACCCGGCCGTGAAAGCGCTGGTGATCATCGGGACCGCCAAGGCCTTTTCGGGCGGCGCGGACATCCGCGAATTCAACACGCCGAAATCCTCGATGTCGCCGACGCTTCCCGAGATCAACGACGCGCAGGACAACTTCAAGAAGCCCATGATCGCCGCGATCGGCGGCTTCGCGCTTGGCGGCGGCCTCGAGCTCGCGCTCGGCTGCCACTACCGCGTGGCCGCTCCCAAGACGCTGTTGGGCCTGCCCGAAGTGAAGCTCGGCATCCTGCCAGGCTCCGGCGGCACGCAGCGCCTGCCGCGCGTAGTGGGTGCAGCCGAAGGCGTCAAGATGATGACCACGGGCACGCCGGTACCAGCGGAAAAGGGGCTTCAGCTCGGTCTGGTCGACGAGGTCGTGCAGGGCGACCTCCTCGAGGGTGCGATTGCGTTTGCGAAGAAGCTAGTGGCCGAAGGCAAGGGTCCGCGCCGAATCCGCGACCTGACGGTGAAGGTCGACGGCGATCCGAAAACCTTCTTCGAGGCCGCGCGCGCCGAGGTGGGCAAGGCTTCGCGCGGCTATCCGGCGCCCCTCGAAATCGTTGCCTGTGTCGAAGCCGCGGTGAACCTGCCTTTCGACGAAGGCCGCAAGGAAGAGCGCCGCCGCTTCGCCGGGCTGGTCGAAGGCAACGAGTCGAAGGCGCTGCGCCACATGTTCTTCGCCGAGCGCCAGACTTCGAAGATCCCCGATGTCCCCGAGGACACGCCGACCCGCAAAGTCGAGAAGGCTGCCGTGATCGGCGCCGGCACAATGGGCGGCGGCATCACGATGAGCCTCGTCAACGTCGGCATCCCGGTCACGATCATCGAGATGAAGCAGGACGCGCTCGACCGCGGCATGGCCACGATCAGGAAGAACTACGCGAGCACCGTGTCCAAGGGGCGGCTGAAGCAGGAGGAGATGGACAAGCGCATGGCCCTCATCACGCCGGCGCTGGACATCGCCGCCGGCAAGGACGCCGACATCATCATCGAAGCGGTGTTCGAGCGCATGGACGTGAAGGAGGAGATCTTCAGGAAGCTCGATGCGGTCATGAAACCCGGCGCCATCCTCGCCTCCAATACTTCGACGCTGGACGTCGACCAGATCGCGGCCGCGACCAAGCGCCCGCAGGACGTGATCGGCACGCACTTCTTCTCGCCGGCCAACGTCATGCGCCTGCTGGAGGTCGTCCGCGGCAAGGCCACCGGCAAGGACGTGCTTGCGACCACCATGGCGCTTGGGAAGAAGATCAAGAAGGTGCCGGTCGTCTCCGGCGTGTGCGACGGCTTCATCGGCAACCGCATGATCGAGAAGTACGGCCAGCAGTCGCTCTTCCTGCTGGACGAAGGGTGCAGCCCGCAGCAGGTCGACGCCGCCGTGCAGAAATGGGGCATGGCGATGGGCCCGCTCACGATGGGCGACATGGCGGGACTGGACATCGGCTGGGAGATCCGCAAGCGCCGCTACATCGAGCGCCCCAACTTCGTGTACTCGAAGGTCGGCGACAAGATTGCGGAACTGGGCCGCTACGGCCAGAAGACCGGCAAGGGCTGGTACCTCTACGAGTCCGGGGCGGGACCGAATGCGCGCAAACCGATCCCCGATCCCGAAGTCGACAAGATCATCGGCGACTACCGCAAGGCCAACAACATCAAGACCCGCGACATCTCCGACGAGGAGATCGTCGAGCGCCTGATCTATGCGCTCGTGAACGAGGGCGCCTACATCCTCGAGGAAGGCATTGCACTGCGCGCGTCCGACATCGACATGGTCTACCTGACCGGCTACGGTTTCCCCCCGTACCGCGGCGGCCCGATGTTCTACGCGGACACCGTCGGCCTGCCCAAAGTGCTCGCGTCGATCGAGAAATTCCAGAAAGGCTACATGGGCGAAGTATGGAAGCCGGCCCCCCTGCTGGTGAAGCTCGCCAAGGAAGGAAAGGGGTTCAACGGATGAAGATCACCGTCACACGAATTGCGACTACCGTAGTCATGTCCGCGGTCATGTCCGCGCTGCTCGGCGCGGCCGGATGCACTTTGCTCACCCCGAATCCCTTTGCGCCACTGCATCCGCACTGGTCGGACTTTTCCTCGCCGCAGGCCCGGCATTACGTGAATTTCCCGGGCAGGTCCAAGCAGAGCCTCAAGGAGACGAAGACCCCCACCGGCACTGCGTCGACCTACCTGCGCGACCTGCAGGTCGGCGACCGGTATTACGGGACGGCCTGGACGCTCGTCCCGGGCGGCACCGCCGCGCCCTCGGTGCAGGCGCGCATCCTCGAAATCGCTTCGGCCGAAGCCCTGCGCATCAATCCGGGCGCGAAGCTGATTTCGAAGCAGGCCGTCCTGAACGAAGGCATCACGGGCCTGGCTTACGTGATCGACGTGCCGCAGTCCAAGACCGTCCTGCGACAGCAGATCTTCATGGTGAGCGGCGTGCTGGTCGAGCAGACCTACGCCGGCCCCTCCGGCACCGAGTTCGAGCGCGAGCCCGGGCGCTTCTTCGATTCCCTCAAGCTGTTGCCCTGATCCCCCACGAGGAGTTAAGTCCATGACCGAAGCCGTCATCGTATCGACTGCAAGAACGCCGCTGTGCAAGTCCTGGCGCGGCGCCCTCAACATGACCCACGGCGCCACCCTGGGCGGGCACGTCGTCAAGGCGGCCCTCGAGCGCGCCAGGCTCGACCCGGCCGAGGTGGAGGACGTCATCATGGGGTGCGCCAATCCCGAAGGCGCGACCGGCGGCAACATCGCGCGCCAGATCGCGCTGCGCGCGGGCATGCCGGTGACCGTATCGGGCATGACGGTCAACCGCTTCTGCTCCTCGGGCCTGCAGACGATCGCGCTCGCCGCGCAGCGCGTGCTCGCGGGCGAAGCCGACGTCTTCGTCGCGGGCGGCGTCGAGTCGATCTCGTGCGTGCAGAACGAGATAAACAAGCACATGTATACCGACCCGTGGCTGAAGGAGCATAAGCCCACGATCTACTGGAACATGCTGCAGACCGCCGAGATGGTCTCCAAGCGCTACGGCATCGGCCGCGAGGCGCAGGACCGCTACGGCGTGGACAGCCAGAACAAGGCGGCCGCGGCGCGCGAGGCGGGCAAGTTCAAGGACGAGATCGTGCCGATCACCACGATGATGAAGGTGATCGACAAGAACACCAACGTCGAGTCGACGCGCGAGGTCACCGCTTCGGAAGACGAAGGCATCCGCCCGGGCACGACGTATGAAGGCGTGTCGACGATCAAGCCGGCCATCGAAGGCGGCGTGATCTCGGCCGGCAACGCGAGCCAGTTCTCCGACGGCGCCTCGGCCGCGGTGGTCATGAGCGACAAGGTCGCGGCCGCCAAGGGCTTGAAGCCCATGGGCATCTTCCGCGGCTTCGCCGTCGCGGGCCTCGAGCCCGACGAAATGGGCATCGGCCCGGTGTATGCCATTCCCAAGCTCCTCGAGCGCGCCGGGAAGCGAGTCTCCGACATCGACCTGTGGGAGCTCAACGAAGCCTTCGCAGTGCAGGTGATCTACTGCCGCGACAAGCTCGGCATCCCCAACGACCGGCTCAACGTCAACGGCGGCGCGATCGCGGTGGGCCACCCCTACGGCGTGTCCGGCGCGCGGCTGGTGGGCCATGCGCTCATCGAAGGCAAGCGCCGCGGCGCCAAGCTGGTGGTTGTTACGATGTGTATCGGCGGCGGCATGGGGGCGGCGGGATTGTTCGAAGTGGTGTAATACTGCGGTTGCGGTGCATATAAAAAAATAAAGGGCGCCTCGACGGGTGCCCTTTTCATTCCAAGGAGACCAAGAAATGAAGACCGGAATTCGATTGCTGTGCGTTGCACTTTTTGCGGCCCCCATGGCAGCGTTTGCACAGGCCTACCCCAACAAGCCGATCCGGCTGATCGTGCCCTGGCCCCCGGGACAGGCGACCGACCTCGCGGCGCGCATCGTCGCCGAAAAGATTTCGCAGGCACTGGGCCAACCCATCGTTGTCGAGAACAAGCCCGGCGCCGGCGGCGCGATCGGCACCGAGCAGGTGGCCAAGGCCGCGCCCGACGGCTACACGCTGCTTGCGGCATCCAGCGGCCCGATCTCGATCATGCCGAACCTGCAGAAGACGCCCTACGAGCCGCTCAAGGATTTCGCGCCGGTCACCTTGACCGCGATCGCTCCGTTCGCTTTGGTGGCGCGTCCGAACTTTCCCGCGGCGAACGTAAGGGAACTGATCGCGCTCGTAAAAGCCAACCCTGACAAGTTCACGTTTTCTTCCTCGGGCACCGGCGCCACCGCGCACCTTTTTTCCGAGCTCTTCCACGCGCAGGCGCAGATCAAGTCGCGCCACGTGCCGTACAAGGGCAGCTCCCCGGCGCTCACCGACCTGATGGGCGGGCAGGTCGACTACACCATCGAGACGGTAGCCTCCATCGTGAGCCACGTGAAGTCCGGCAAGCTCAAGGCCTATGGGGTCACGACCGCGAAGCGCAGCTCGGCCCTGCCCGAGGTGCCGACGCTTGCCGAGGCCGCAAATCTCGCGGGGTTCGACGCGGCAGCCTGGATCGGCTATCTGGCGCCCGCGGGAACGCCGCGCGAGATCACGGCGAGGCTCTCCGCCGAGGTGCAGAAAGCGGTGCAGGCACAGGACCTGAAGGACCGCTATGTGACACTCGGCATGGAGCCGGCGGCGAATACGCCGGAGGAACTCGGAGCGCTCATGCGGCGCGAAGAGGCCCGTTACGCTCAGATCATCAAGAGCGCGGGCATCAAGATCGAGCAGTAA
>CAZZDV010000039.1:0-22077 GCA_964652785.1 uncultured Bordetella sp. | reverse complement strand
CCGAGCAGAAGCGCTACGCCGAGCCGATCCGGCTCTCGGGCGCGAAGATCGAATAAATCCAACCTACGAGAATCCCATGTCCCCTTCACTGTCCGCCAGTTTCCTCAGCGCCGCCGCGCTTCTATTCGGGTGTGTCGCCGCCCACGCCCAGGCCTTCCCCAACAAGCAGATCGAACTGATCCTGCCCGCCGCACCCGGCGGGACCACCGACACCGCCGTGCGGCTGATGACGGGCAAGTGGCAGGAGTTCCTCGGCCAGCCGGTCATCGTGGTCAACGTACCCGGCGCCGGCGGCGTGATCGGCGCCAACCAGGTCGCGCGCGCCAAGCCCGACGGCTACACCCTCATGGGCGGCTTCGACTCGCTGCTTGTCGCGCTGCCGTTCGTGCAGAAGACGGTCGAGTACGACCTGGACAGCTTCACTTACCTCAACGGCTTCGGGCTCGGGGCGATCTACTTCACTGCGCGGGCCGACGCGCCCTACAAGACAATGGCCGAGGCAATTGATGCCGCGAAGAAAGGCAACGGCAAGCTCACGTACGCTTCCTATGGCATCGGCGTGATCACGCATTTCACGGCCGAGCGCTTGTGGGACCTGACCGGGGTGAAGCTGGTCTATGTGCCCTACAAGTCGAGCCCAGAAGCGGTCTCCGCACTGCTCGGCGGCCACGTGGATTTCGCCGTGACGGCCGGTACCGGCGGCGCCGCGCGCAACCCACAAGCGCGCATCCTCGCGGTCGCGGGCGAGCAGCGCCGACCCGACACGCCCGCGGTGCCCACGCTCAGGGAATTGGGCTACCCGGTGTCGCTCGACTTCATCTCGGCGGTGCTGGCGCCCAAGGGCCTGCCCGACGACGTGCGTGCGAAACTCGTCGATGCGATCCAGAAGTCGAACGCCAAGTACGGCGAACTCTTCCGCGAGGAATTTCCGAAGAAGGCCGACCTGCTGTTCGTGAATCTGTCCGGCGAAGAGGTGCAGAAGACCTGGCGCGACCGCCAGGTGTGGTTTCGCCAGACGGCGCCGAAGATGAACCTCGACAAGCGCTGAGCAGGACCAGGACCCGATGCCAGGCAGCTACCGGATAGGCGTCGACATCGGCGGCACGTTCACCGACTTCACGATGGTGGACGACCGCACGGGCGACGTGTTCGTCGAGAAATGCCTCACCACGCCGGACCAGCCCGAGCGCGCGGTGATCGAGGGGATGAGGCGCTTCAAGGTGCTTCGCGCCGACACGCTGCAGAACGCGGAGGCCGTCATCCACGCCACCACGCTGCTCACCAACGTCGTGCTCGAGCGCAAAGGTGCGCTGACAGGCCTCGTCACGACCGAAGGCTTCCGCGACGTGCTCGAGTTCGCGCGCGAGATGCGCTACGACATCTACGACCCGTTTATCGAATTTCCCGAGCCCCTGGTGGAGCGTCCGCTGCGCCTGGGCGTGCGCGAGCGCATTCTCGTCAACGGCAAGGTGCATGTGCCGCTCAACGAGGACGACGTGCGCGCCGCGGCTTCGGTGTTCCGCAGAGCCAGGGTGGAGTCGGTGGCGATCTGCTTCCTGCACTCCTACCGGAACCCGGACCATGAGCGCCGCACGCGCGACATCCTTGCGCAGGCACTGCCCGGCGTCGAGTTCTCGATCTCGAGCGAGGTGCATCCAGAGCCCAAGGAATACGAGCGCACCTCGACCACGGTGGTGGATGCCTATGTGAAGCCCACCGCTGCCCGGTATCTGGACAAGCTTTCGGCCGACCTGAAGGCCGACGGCTACCCGAACAACCTGTTCGTGATGCTCTCCAACGGCGGCACGGCCACCGCAGAGACGACCAAACGCTTCCCGGTCCAGGCGGTGGAGTCCGGTCCCGCAGCGGGTGTCGAAGCCGCCGCGCACTACGGGCGGCTGATCGGTGCGCCGAGGTTGCTGTCCTTCGACATGGGCGGCACGACGGCCAAGCTATGCGTGGTGCTCGGCGGCAAGGCCGCGCGCACACGCACCTTCGAAGTGGATCGTGTGCAGCGCTTCAAGCCCGGCAGCGGTATCCCGATCGCCGTGCCGGTCTACGACCTGCTCGAGATCGGCGCGGGCGGTGGCAGCATCGCCCGCGTGAACAGCCTCGGGCTGATGCAGGTCGGCCCCGACAGCTCGGGCTCGAGCCCGGGCCCCGCGTGCTACGGCCTCGGCGGCGAGGACCCCACGGTGACCGACTGCGACCTGGCACTCGGATTTCTCGATGCCGACAGCTTCCTCGGCGGCGAGATGAAGCTGTCGTCCGCGGCTGCCGAAAGCGCGATCAGGACCAGGCTCGGCGATCCGCTCAAGACCTCGGTGATGCAGGCCGCGTGGGGCGTGCACAACCTGGTCAACGAAACCATGGCCTCGGCCGCACGCGTGCACATCGCCGAGAAGGGCCAGGCCGCGCGCAACCTTACCCTGGTCGGTTTCGGCGGCGCGGGTCCGGTCCATGCGATCGGCCTTGCGCGCAAGCTCGGCTGCCCGCGCGTGGTCATCCCGCCGCTGCCCGGGGTGATGTCAGCGTTCGGGCTCCTGACCGCGCCAATGGCGATCGAACGCCCGCGAGCGGTGCGCCAGCTGCTCGGCAAGGTCGATTTCGCCGAGCTCGAAGAGTGGTCGCAGGCCCTGGAGAAGGAAACCGCCGCACTGTTGCCGGCGGGCAGCAGGATCAACTTCATCCGCGTCGCCGATATCTGGCGCGTGGGCCAGGACTACCCGCTCGAGATCGAACTGGAAGGGGCGTGGACCAGCGAAGGCACGCGCGAGCGAATCGAGGCCGCGTTCGACAAGGAGTACGAAGTCCACTACGGCCGGGTCGATGACGACACGCCGCTCGAGGTCGTCACGCTGCGCGTCAAGGCATGGCAAAGCACGGCGATCCCGGCGGTGAGGCCCGGCGCGGCGACCGAGTCGGTGGCGCCAAAAAGCATGCGCAAGCTCTACGTGCCGAGCGCAGGCGGGTATGAGCAGGCGCCTGTCTATGCGCGCAAGGACATCGGCCCGGGCAGCAGCATCGACGGCCCGGCCATCGTCGAGGAGCGCGAATCCACCACGGTGATCGACCGGGGCGACCGGCTGACGGTCGACAGGTTCGGCTGCCTCGTCGTCACGCTGGCACTCCAGGAGGCGCGCAAGTGAAAAAGCTCGATTCGGTCCTGACCCAGATCCTCTGGAACCGCGTGCTGTCCGTTGCCGACGAAGCGGCCACGGGGCTGATCCGCACCTCGTATTCCTCGGTCGTTCGCGACTTCCACGATTTCGCGTGCGGCCTGTTCGACATCGAGGGTAACCTGCTCGCGCACTCCACCAAGACGACCACCGCCTTTATCGGCGTGATGCCGTACGTGATGCGCAATTTCCTCGAGCACTTTCCGGTCAAGGAGCTCAAGGATGGCGATGCACTGATCACCAACGACCCGTGGCAGGGCACCGGCCACGCTTACGACCTGTGCATCGCCTCGCCGATCTTCCACAAGAAGAAGATCGTGGCCTTCGCCATCTGCATCGTGCATCACCTCGACGTGGGCGGCCGCATGGCCACCACCGAGTCCAAGGACATGTACGAGGAAGGCCTGCGCCTGCCGATGCTCAAGCTCTACCGCGCGGGCGAGTTCGATCCTTCCATCCGCCAGGTGATCCGCGCCAACGTGCGCGAGCCGGACAAGATGTTCGGCGACCTGCGCGCGCAGATCGTCGCGAACAACGTGTGCGGGCGCGGCCTCGTGAGCATGCTCGAGGACTACGGCCTCAATGCGAAGTCGCTGCTGGCGCTCTCGAAGGAGATCAGCTCGCGCTCGGAGATGAGCCTGCGCGCCAAGATCGCCGCGGTGCCAGACGGCACCTACGAGAACGACGTCACGCTGCCCACCATCGGCAACGTGTCCGGCATCCGCATCAAGGTCGCGGTCATCGTCCAGGGCGATTCGATCGTGATCGACTACGCCGGCTCGTCCGGCGAAGTCGCCGCCGCGGTCAATACCACGTTCAACATGACGCGCTCGTACAGCATGTACCCGATCAAGCTCGCCCTTGATCCGTCGGTGCCGAACAACGAGGGCAGCTTTCGCCCGGTCACGGTGAAGGCGCCCGAAGGGTCGCTCCTCAACTGCAAGCCGCCCGCGCCGACCTGGGGCCGCACGATGGTGTGCCACAACCTGCCCGAGATCGTCTTCGGTGCGCTGGCCAAGGCGTTGCCCGGCCGCATCATGGCCGGCAGCGGTGCTACCCCTCTCGTTTTCACATATTTCCGCGCCAAGAGGAAGGACGGCAAGACCTACGTCGGCATTACCTCGAGCATGGGCGGCCTCGGCGCCAACATGCGCACCGACGGCCCGACCGCGCGCGGTTTTCCATATAACGTCGGCAATATCCCGATCGAAACGGCCGAGAACGACCTGCCGATCATCTACCTGAAGAAAGAGCTCGTGCCTGACTCGGGCGGCCCTGGTCGCAATCGCGGCGGCCTCGGGCAAGAGTTCGAGTTCGTGGTGGCCGACGGCGAGCTCGGACCCGACGGTCCGATGGTGGTGGGTATCCGCGGCTCGGGGCGCAAGCCCGATTCGTCCTATCCCGTGTTCGGCCGCCTCGGCGGCGGTTACGGCCGCGGCGAGTACCTGAAGCTGAACGGCGTCGAGATCCCGCACGGCCCGCAACAGACGCTGGGGCCGGGCGACCGTCTCAGCATGTCGCTGCCGGGCGGCGGCGGGTTCGGACGGCCCTGCGAGCGCGAACCGGAGCGCGTCGCGCGCGACGTGCGCCTCGGTTATGTGAGCGCGCAAGCCGCGCTGGACGACTACGGCGTGGTCGTGGACGACGCGGGCACGGTGAACAGCGAGGCGACCGGCAAGGCGAGAGCCGCTGGTTCTTGAGGATAATGTACTGGTATCGGTACACGAACTGGCGCGGAAGCCGCTCCAGTCCTAGGTCTTGCGATTAGAATGTTCAGGATTCAGCCGCCCAGCCGGCTCATGCCTTCCACGCGCGAGACGAACAATCGATAGAGCGACGGCATCACGACCAGCGTGAGCAGGGTCGAGGTGATCAGCCCGCCGATCACGACGATGGCCATGCTTATTCGAAACCAGCCCCCGGATCGGCGAAAGCGGGCTCGCGGAATGTCTCCGGGTCGAAGCCCTTGTCGCCTTCGTCGTTCGCCTGGCCGGTCGGCGCTAGACTCGCAAAATCGAAGAGCTTGCGGTCCATGAGGTGCGAAGAGCGCACGTCGGACAACGCGCGCAGGATTGATTCGATGCGTCCCGGGAAACGCTTCTGCCACTCCCTCAGCATGCCCCCAACGACCTGGCGTTGCAGATTGGCCTGCGACCCGCAAAGCGTGCACGGGATGATCGGGAACTGCTTGATCTCGGCAAACGCGATGAGGTCGGTCTCCGGTACATAAGCCAGCGGCCGGATGACGACGTGCTTGCCGTCATCCGAGACCAGCTTGGGTGGCATTGCCTTCAGCTTGCCCGCGTAGAAAAGATTGAGGAAGAACGTCGCGAGGATGTCGTCGCGATGGTGCCCGAGCGCGATCTTCGTCGCGCCAAGCTCGCCGGCCACGCGGTAGAGCACGCCGCGCCGCAGGCGCGAGCACAGCGAGCACATCGTCTTGCCCTCGGGGATCACGCGCTTCACGATCGAGTAAGTGTCCTGCTCGACGATGCGGAAAGGCACGCCGCGCGCTTTCAGGTATTGGGGCAGCACGTCCTCTGGGAACCCCGGCTGCTTCTGGTCGAGGTTGACCGCGATGAGATCGAAGTCAACCGGTGCTTTCTCTCGCAACGCGAGCAGCACCTCCAGCATCCCGTAGCTGTCCTTGCCGCCCGAGAGGCACACCATCACGCGGTCGCCTTCGCCGATCATGTTGAAATCGACGATCGCATCGCCCACCAGCCGCCGCAGGCGCTTGGCGAGCTTGTTGGCTTCGAGCGTGGACTTGCGCGGATCGCTGGGCCGGGTCGGGGAGATGCGGATCGGCTGGCTGCTCATGGCTTTCAGATGTTGATGCTGCGACCGCCATCCACGGCGATGATCTGGCCGGTGACGTAAGGCGCGTCGGCCGCGAGGAAGCACACCGCGCGCGCGATGTCGTCCGGGTCGCCAATCCGCTTGAGCAGCGTGTTCTCGATGATGTGCTTGCGCTCCTCGGCGCCGAACTGCCCATCCTCGGGCCAGGCGATCGCGCCGGGCGCGATGCCATTTACGCGCACCTCGGGCGCCAGTTCCATTGCAAGCGAGCGCGTCATTGCGGCAAGGCCCGCCTTGGCGATGGTGTAGACGATGTAGCCCTTGAGCGGACGCTCGGCATGGATGTCGACGATGTTGATGATCGACCCCTTGGCCTTGGCGAGTTCCGGGGCTGCTGCCTGGGACAGCAACAAAGGCGCCTTCACGTTCGCGCCGATCAGCTCTTCCCAGCCCTTGTCCTCGATCTCGCCGATCGCGGTCGGGAAAAAACTCGATGCATTGTTCACTAAAACGTCCAGCCGGCCGAAGCGTTCGATCGCGGTGCGCACCAGCAACTCCGGCGCGCTATGCGCGAGGAGGTCGGCCCGCACGCGCCGCACGCTGTCCTTGCGCGTCGCGTTGAGCTCGGCTTCGATCGCCGCGGCCTCCTTGTCGCCGCTGCGGTAGTGCAGGAGCACCTTCGCGCCCTGCGCATGCACGCCGCGCGCGATGGCCGCGCCGACCCTGCGCGCCGCGCCGGTCACCAGGACCACCTTGTCCTTCAGGTCATTCATTGCGCGCAGGGCCCCATGGCGGGTGGCGGGAAGAATTGCGGAGTTTACCTAAATGGGGGACGATGCCGGCCCGATGTCGCACTCTCCGTCGAGCCCGCTGCAGCAGCTGCCCACGCCCGAGGCCGATGCGCTGGCTGCGAGCAGCCAGCTCGTTGCCCGAATCCAGTCCGAAATCGCAGCGCGCGGCGGCTGGATCTCCTTTGCAGACTACATGCAGCTCGCGTTGTACGCGCCGGGACTGGGCTATTACACCGGAGGGGCCACCAAGTTCGGTCCGGGGGGCGATTTCGTCACCGCGCCTTCGCTCGGCCCACTGTTTGCGCAGGCGATCGCGCGGCAGGTGGCGGAGGTCATCGAGCGTAGCGCGCCGCGCATCCTCGAGTTCGGCGCCGGTGGCGGCGAGCTGGCCGGCGACCTCCTCGCGGAACTCTCGCAGATGGGCTGCGCTGTGGAGAGCTATTCGATCCTCGAACCCGGCGCCGAACTCAAGGCGCGCCAGCAAGCGGCCATCGCAAAGCGCGCGCCCGGGAGTGCGACCCGGGTGGAATGGCTGGACCGCCTTCCCGAGGAGTTCAGCGGCGTGATGATCGCAAACGAAGTCGCCGATGCAATGCCAGTGCATGCGCTCGCGTGGCGGGCGGAGGGCATTTTCGAGCGCGGGGTCTCAGCCGGGAACGGGCAGCTGGCCTGGGCCGAGCGCCCGGCCGCGGGTGAAGTGCTGGAGGCTGCGCAAGCGATGGACATCGGTCCGCCCTATGCAAGCGAGATCGCGCTGGCCGCCCGCGCGTGGATGGGCACGGTCGCCTGCAGCCTCGGGCAAGGCGCGCTGCTGGTGATCGACTACGGGTTTCCCGCGCGCGAGTTCTACCACCCGCAACGCGATACCGGCACGCTCATGGCCCACTACCGGCATCACGCTCACGCCGATCCCTTCTTCCATCCCGGCCTGCAGGATCTCACCACGCATGTCGATTTCAGCGCGCTGGCCGCGAGCGCGGAAGGGGCGGGATTGCGGGTGCTGGGCTATACCACGCAGTCGCATTTCCTCGTGAACTGCGGGATCACCGATGTGCTCGACCGCACCGATGCCGCGGACGCGCGCCGCTACGCTCCGCTGGCTGCCATGGCGCAAAAACTGCTGTCCCCGGCCGAGATGGGCGAACTCTTCAAGGTACTCTGCGTCGGACGCGGCCTTGGCAAGGATAATCTCGTGGGCTTTGCGCGCGGCGACCGTTCGCATACCCTGTGACCCATGCTCAGGGCGCTCGCTTTCCTCTGGTTGCTCCCCGCCGCGGTGCTCGCCGCGGATCCCGTCACAAAACCTGCCGCGGACCCGGCCGCCGCAGCCAGGAACCGCTGGGCCGACAGCCCGCACGGCCCGATGCTCGAGCGCATCCTGCCGCCGGGATTCGCGCCGGCGATGCTGCCGCAGCCCGGATCGCGCGGCGCGCAGCTTGAAATGAAGTACTGCGTGCAGTGCCATAACCTGGCGAACCCGGCCATGCACCACGCGCAGAAATGGCCTTCGATCTACGAGCGCATGGTGGCGCGCATGGAGGGCCGCGGCAACATGGGCAAGCTCATGGCCGACATGATGGCCGGCGTGTCGGCGCCCTCGCCGGAGGAATCGAAGGTGCTCATCTCCTACCTGCAGAAGAACTCGCAGCGGCCGATCGACCCGGTGAAGATTCCCGAGGTGAATACTCCCGCCGCGGAAGCATTCCGCGTCGCGTGCCAGCAGTGCCACGTGCTGCCCGACCCGAGGCGCCACACTGCGCGCGAATGGCCGGCCGTGGTGGCGCGCATGCAGACGAACATGGAGTGGATGAACCGCGTCGTCGGCTCGAAGCCCACTAAGGACGAGCCGCAATTGCGCATTGCCGACATCAATGCATTCCTCGCCAGGCACGCGCTTAAGACGCGCTGAGCGGGGCTTCTGGACCGAAAAGGAGGGACGGAATGTTTGGACACAAAAGATTGCTGCTTGGATCCGTAATTGGAATGTGCATGGCTGTGTTTGCGGGCGCTGCCCCGGCGCAATCGGACTACCCGAACCGGCCGATTCGCCTGCTGGTGCCGGCCGCCCCGGGCGGCACGACCGACATCCTCGCCAGGCTGTTGGGCGCGCGATTGGGCGAGGTGTTCAAGCAGCAGGTGATCGTCGACAACCGCGCCAGCGCCTCGGGGGTGATCGCAGGCGAGATGGCCGCAAACGCACCGCCAGACGGCTACACGCTGCTGCTCGCCTACCACCAGCATACGGTCAACGCGGCGCTGAACTCGAAGCTGCCGTACCACCCGGTGACGAGCTTTACGCCGATTTCTCAGTTGACTTCCGCCGGCCTCTTTCTGGTGGTGCATCCGTCGACGCCGGTGGAGACGCTCGCGCAGTTCATCGACTGGACGAAGAAGCACAAAGGCGCGCTCAACTTCGGCTCGGCGGGTTTCGGCAGCGGCGGCCACCTCGCCGGCGAGCTCTACAACCAGATGGCGGGGATCAAGGCGGCGCACGTCCCGTACAAGGGTTCGGGGCCGGCGCTGGCCGACCTGGTGGGCGGCCAGTACCACTACAACTTCGCCGGCCTGCAGGCGGCCCAGACCCTGGTGCGCTCGGGCAAGCTGCGCGGCCTTGCGGTCACGACCCCCAAGCGGGTTGCCGCGCTGCCGGACACCCCCGCGGTGGCCGAGGCGCTGCCCGGGTTCGAGGTGGTCGGCTGGTACGGGGTCATTGCGCCCGCGAAGCTGCCCGCGCCGATCCTCCAGCGGCTGCACGGCGAAATCATCCGATTCCTGAATCAGCCGGACACCCGCGAGCGCATCGTTGCGGACGGATCGGAGCCGGTCGGGAGCTCTCCGGAGGAGTTCAACCAGTTCATGCATGCCGACCTGGCCAAGTGGGCCAAGGTCGTCAAGGCTAGCGGGGCGAAGCTCGACTGAGCTGCCGGGCGCTGTCTCTGGGAACTCTGAATAAGTTCCCATTGTGGGAACAAATGTGGTAAGATGCCCTCATCGTGAGTAGCAAAAAAACGAATGCGGATCGTTGGGCGAGACAAGCTCGATGAGTTTGCCGGCAAGTATGCCGACGCCCGTTCCTGGATCGAGAACTGGATTGCCGCCACCGAGGCGGCGCGATGGCTTACGCCGCAGAGCATCAAAGACAGCCACGCATCGGCGAGCATACTGGCCGACCGCGTGGCGATTCTTAATGTGAAGGGCAACCATTACCGGCTCGAGGTTCAAGTCGCCTATAACGCCGGATTGGTTGTGGTGAGATGGATTGGCACCCACGCCGAGTACACGAAACGCATCAAGTGAAAATGCAGCAATGGAACCGAAGATAATCAAAACCGAAAAGCAATACCGCACCACCTTGGCGGTAGTCGAGCGGCTGGCCAGCGACGACCCGGTTCCGGGTACTCCGGACGGTGATCGTCTGGAGCTGTTCGCCAAACTGGTCGAGGATTACGAAAAGGTTCGCTTTGCGTTCGATCGCCCGGACCCGGTCGAGGCCATCCTGTTTCGCATGGAAGAGCAGGGTTTAAGGCAAAAGGACATTGCTCGGATGCTTGGGGGCAAGAACCGGGCTTCCGAAGTGTTATCGCGCAAACGGCCGCTCACGCTGCCGATGATTCGGGCGCTCTACGAGAATCTCCGGATTCCGCCCGAGTTGCTTATTCAAGAACCCGGAGCCAAATATCAAAGTTCGGAAGACGAGATCAAGGAATCGGACATTCCGGTGGATTTGCTTGTCAAACGCGGGTGGGCCGAAGGTACGCGCTCCGCGTCGGAACTGCTGAAACGCTTTCTAGCGCCTGCCGCAAGCCCTGTGCCCCTGCGGCATACCCTCACCTTCGGTGCAAATTCGAGGACCAATCGCGCACACGTCTGGCTTTGGCTTGCACGCGTACGAGAAGTGGCCGATTCCCGCTCCTATCTGGCGGGAAAATTCAATCGCGATGAAATGAGCCGGGACCTGCTCCGCTATGTTGCGAGGCTCAGTTGGATGGACACAGGCCCGCGGCTGGCAAAGGAGTTTCTGGAGCAACGTGGGATTGCGGTGGTGATCGAGCCGCATCTGCCGTCCACGCATCTCGACGGAGCGGCGACGATCAGCCGCAATGGCGTACCGGTTGTGGCTCTTACTCTGCGAGAGGATCGCCTGGACAATTTCTGGTACACGCTCATTCACGAGCTTGTCCACGTTTGGAAGCATCTCGACGACAACAAGCACCGCGCAATCGTCGATGAAAACATCGAAACGACCTCCGAAACAGGAGCAATCGAGCGCGAAGCCAGCGAGATCGCGGCGGAAGTACTCATTCCACATTCGGTTTGGCGCCGCAGCGACGCCTTTGCGAATCCGTCCACGAAAGCGATCCATGCACTTGCGGCAGAGTTGCAAATCAGTCCGGCAATCGTGGCGGGGCGGATTCGTTTCGAAAGGCGGAACTACGCCATGTTCTCGGGATTAGTCGGGCGGCGTCAGGTCCATGTGCAATTTCCGGAAGTGCGCTGGAGCTGATAACTATGCAATCGCCGACCTGGCCAAGTGGGCCAAGGTCGTCAAGGCTAGCGGGGCGAAGCTCGACTGAGCTGCGACGCGTGCCGGAGTCAGGTGCCGGTCTGGCTCTTGGCCCTTCTTTCCGCAGGACGCTGCGATTGACGCGGCGCGTGCACGTGCGTCACCTGGCGAACCTTGTCGCGCCCTTCGGTCGCCTCTGCCTGCGCATGTGACGGGAATTGCCTGGGATCGAGGGACTTGCGCGTCGGGGGAGCGGTTCCCGCAGAGCTTTTGGACTGTTTGGCAGTGGCGCCTTTGGGCTTTTGCATTTGAGTCTCCTTGCGGTGCGGGGCTTGAATGCCAAAGCATCTTCCCCCCGGCTTTCCACATCTGTGCGTTGGCGTACTTCCGCCCGGGAGCCGGCTTCAGGCCGGCACCGCCATGCCGCGCACCACCGCCGGGCGGCGGTTGATCGTGTCGTACCAGCGCTTCACGTTTGGGAACTCGGCCAGGTCGACCTTGTGCCACTCGTGCCGCGCTATCCACGGGAAGGTGGCGATGTCGGCGATCGAATACTCGTCGGCGAGGTAGGCCACTTCGGCCAGCCGCCGGTCCAGGACTCCATATAAGCGGCGCGCCTCGTCCGTATACCGCTTGATGCCGTAGGGCACCTGCTCGGGCGCGGCGCGCAGGAAATGATGCGCCTGCCCGAACATCGGCCCGACGCCGCCCATCTGGAACATGAGCCACTGCAGGGCGATGTATTTCCCCCGGTCCGAGGCGGGCAGGAACTTGCCCGTCTTGCCCGACAGGTACACGAGGATCGCGCCGGACTCGAAGAGCTTGAGCGGCTTGCCGTCCGGACCGTCGGGATCGACGATGCCCGGGATCCGGTTGTTCGGGCTGATTGAAAGGAATTCGGGCTTGAACTGCTCGTTCTGGCCGATGTTCACCTTGTGGACCGAATAGGGCAGCCCGCATTCCTCGAGCATGACCGAGACCTTGCGTCCGTTCGGCGTGCTCCATGTGTGCAGTTCGATCATGTTCTTCGCGCATCCGGTTTGCTATGGGAGGGAGCGGCAGTTTATCCTGAACCGATGCTCAAATGGCTCCTCACCACGCTGCTGGCACTCATCGTTTTCACTGCGGCGATGCCGTGGCTGGCGCGCCGCTTCGGCGTCGGCGCTATCCCCGGCGACTTGCGCTTGCGCGTGCGCGGCCGGGATTATTTCCTGCCCCTGGCGAGCACCCTGCTGCTCACCTTTCTCGCATGGGTGATCTCCCGGCTGTTCTAGGCGCCCGGGTTACGAAAGTCAGATTGCCGCAAGCAACTCCGCCGGCGTAAGGAACAGCCGGGGACGACCGACTATTCCAGCACGAAGCGGAAATTCTGCGCATCCATGCGCACGACCGGTTCGTATAATTGGAACGAAACCAGAGACGCACTGCATCCGAAGCGGCCCATGAAAAAGATTCTCGTCCTGTTCGCCAAAGACTGGGACCGGCTCGAATTCAGCCGGCCGGAGTACCGTGGCCGCTACGAATTCGTCCACGAAGGCTTCGACCTTTTCCGCTTTCCGGACAACGCGCGCCTGCTCACTTTCGACGTCTTCGCCTACATCAACTCGCTCGCGAAGCGGTTCAGGCGCGAGCGCATCGACGGCATCGTCAGCAACAACGAGCAGTTCGGCGCGGTCATTGCCGCGGTGCTGGCCGAAAAGCTCGGCTTGCCGGGCAACGATCCCCGAGCGGTCATTACTGCGCAGCACAAGTTCTACGCCCGCACGCACTATGCGCGCATCGCGCCGGAAGCCACGCCGCGGTTTGCAGCGTTTCCCTACACGCTCAAGTCCCGCGACGACTTGCCGTTCGAGCTGCCCTGCTTCGTCAAGCCGGTCAAGGCGACCTACTCCGTGCTCGCCCGGCGCGTGGACAGCTTCGAGGAGCTCAAGCGCCACCTGTCGTTCTGGCCGTTCGAGAAATTCATCATCAAGCGGCTGGTCAAGCCGTTCAACGACCTGATGTCCTGGTACACCGACTGCCGCGTGGACACGCATCACATGATCGCGGAGGAGCTGCTCGAAGGCGTGCAACTCAACCTCGACGGCTATGTGTACGACGGGCGCGTGACAACGCTCGGGGTCATCGACGCGAACATGTACCCGGGCACGCAGGCCTTCGCCAGCTTCGAATACCCCTCGCGCGTGCCGCCCGAAGTGCGCGACCGCGTGGCGCAGCTCGCCGAACGCATCGTGTCCGGCATCGGCTACCGGCATGGGTTCTTCAACGCCGAGTTCATCTGGGATCCGCACACGGGGCGCATCCACCTGATCGAGGTCAACCCGCGCATGGCCTCGCAACTGGCCTACCTGTACGAGTGCGTCGACGGGATCAACCTGTACCGCATGAACCTCGAGCTTGCGCTGGGCGAAGCGCCGCGCCTCGAGCGCGAGGCGCCGCGGTACGGCCATGCCGCCAGCTTCGCGATGCGCAAGTTCGACGGCAAGCCGCTGGCCGCGGAGCCTTCGCGCGAGACGCTTTCGCAGGTGTCGAGCCGATATCCGGATGCGCGCCTCATGCTGTACCTGAAGCACGGCGCAGCGCTCGCGCGCGAGATGAAGTGGCTCGGCAGTTATCGCTACGCGGTGGTCAACATGGGGGCGCAAAGCACCGCGGACCTGCACCAGCGCTACGCGGACATGCGCGCGGCGCTCTTCAGGGAGTAGCCGGGCGACTAAGGCGTCGCCTGGAGGCCCCGCAGCCTCTCGGCGATCGCGCGGCCTACGAACATCTGCGGGCTCGAAGGCGGCGAGAGTTTTTCCGCGATCTCGCGCTTGGCGACCGCGTCCGCCGCGATCTGAAATGCCTCGGTAAACGACTTCGTCTTCGACAGCGCCAGGCTGAAGTACGCCTCGCCGAAGTAGGTCCATGCGTTGCCGGTCTCGCAGCCGAAGGACTGCCGGTCGGCCGCCGAGGAAGTGATGATCAGCGTGTTGTCGTCCTTGAGGGGCTCGATGAAGCCGCCGGAGTAGCAGGCGGAGATCACCAGCACCCGCCAGCGGATGCCCGCGTCGTTCAGTGCGCGCGCCAGCACGGTCGGGTTCAGCGGCGCGAGTTCCAGCGGCGGCGCATGCGCCGACAGGCCGAACCCCTGGTCGCCGTGCGCCGTCACGTAGAGCAGCAGCACGTCCTCGTCGGCGTTCATCTGGGTGCCGAACCAGGCGAGCGTGCGGCGCAAGTTGGTCGCCGTGGCGATCGGATACTGGTCCAGCGTGGCCGCATTGCTCACCAGCGCAACCGAGCGCTGCGCCGCCTTGAAGTCGCGCTCGACGATCTCCTTGACCGAGCGCATCTCGCGCAGGAAGACGTCCTGGCTGCCGTCCGGCGCAAAGCCCACGAAGTAGAGCTCGGAGGTCCCGACCCGGCCGCCTTCGACGGCTGCGAGCTGCCGCTCGAGGAGCTCTCCCTGCGCATGGAAGACCGCCTCGGTCGTGAGCGGCAAAGTCGCCGTGGCCTGCGCGGGCGCGGTCCACAACTCGGCGCGCGGGATGATGAAGAGCGAAAACGCCATGAGCCCCGCGATCACACCGCCCGAGGAAAGCAGCTTGCGGCCGGTTGCGCCGGTGCAGACCGCCACGGCGCGCACCGCGACGCCCCATCCCCAGAGCATCAGGCCGATCCAGCCGATGAACTGCGTTCCGGGGCTGATTTGCGCGCCGACGATGGCGAGGGACACCAGCTCGAACGCGAGGTCGCTCGCCGACAGAGCGACCGCAAGCAGCACGATCAGCGAAGGGTTGCCGACAATCGAAGCGATGGCAATGCACCCCAGCAGCAGCATCGGGATGTGCGCGAGGTACAACGCGATGGCCGTCGGGTTCAGCGTCCCGCCTTCGGCGCGCAGCGAATGCGAAAGCATCCAGACCGAGAGGTTGAAAGCCATCAGCAGCGCAAGCTGCGCTGGCGTGGCTTGAAAATGCAGCCAGCGCACCGGCAGGCACAAGGCCAGGCGCGTGCCGGCTGAAATGTTGCGCACGAGCCCGCCGAGAAAGTTTTGGCGCATCTAGCGAAAGTCCTGGCGGTTGAGGGCGCCGCGCACGGCGGCCAGCCGGGCGGCGTCGATGGCCCCCGGGATCTCCGCAGGCGAGCTTACGCTGCCCGCGATCGCGCCCGCGTCGATGGCGGAGGCGGCATGCAGGCCCGCGCGCAGCCTCTGCGCACCCACAGCCGTCTCCGGTGCGGACAGGGATGCGGCAAGCAGCAATCCCTCGAAGCGCTCCTTGCGTCGAAAGGCGTCCGCGTTCTTCAGCACCGCGAGCAGTCCGGCAGCCTCGGCATGCGCGCCCTCGACAATCCCGGCCCGGCAGCGACACGCCAGCTGCGCGAGCTCGCGTTCTTCCATGGGCGCTCGCAGGCGCGCCCCGAGCGCGTTGAACGCCGCCTCGCACTCGCCGCCCGCGAACCAGGCGAGCATTGCAAAGCGCACCGGCAGCGGCGCGCCCTCCGCGGCAGCCCGTTCGAGCGCAGCGAACAGCACATCGCGCGAGGCGCCGGCCAGGATCGCCTGCAACTCCGGCGCGAGCCGCGCAAGCGCCCCGCAAGCCTCCAGCACCCTGAACATCTCTTGCGGATGCGCTTCGAGCAGACCCCGCGCGAACTCTTGCCAGACACGCTCGGCCACGAGGAAATCCGCCTCGCCACCCGACACCATGCCGCGCATCAGCTCCAGCGTCTGCGGGGCCACCTTGAACCGGAAGCGTGCAGCGAACCGCGCCACGCGCAGGATGCGCACCGGGTCTTCGCTAAACGCCTCGCCTACATGGCGCAGCAGGCCCGCACGCGCGTCGGCCTCGCCGCCGAAAGGATCGATGAGGCGACCTTCTTCGTCGCGCGCCATCGCGTTGATCGTGAGGTCTCGCCGCGCGAGGTCATCCTCGAGCTTCACGTCCGGCGCACTGTAGAGCGTGAATCCCTTGTAGCCGCGACCGCTCTTTCGCTCGGTGCGGGCCAGCGCGTATTCCTCGTGCGTCGCAGGATGCAGGAAGACCGGAAAATCGCGGCCCACGGGCTTGTAGCCGGCGGCGGCCATTTCCTCAGGCGTGGCGCCGACCACGACCCAGTCGCGGTCGACCACCGGCAAGCCGAGCAATTCGTCGCGCACCGCGCCGCCAACGACATAGGCCCGCATCACCGCTGCTATCAGCCGTACGGCTCGAACTGCGGCAGGGATTCGGTTTCCGCCCTGGCGGCTTCCATCCACTCCTGCATTGCGGGCAGTGCGACGACTGCATCGGCATACGCTTTGCACACTTCAGGCAGTTCGACTGCATAGGTCCGGAACCGCAGCACGACCGGCGCATACATCGCGTCGGCGATCGAGAACCGCCCGAACAGGAAGGGGCCGCCTTCCTTGCCGAAGCGCGCGCGGCAGTCCGACCACATCGCCACGATTCGTGCGATTTCAGCGAGCACCTCGGGCGTGCGGCCCTTGTCCGGGTAGTGCTTGCGAATGTTCATGCTCATGTGCGAGCGCAGGCTCTGGAAACCGGAGTGCATCTCGGCCGAGATGGAGCGGGCCACGGCGCGCGCAGCGGAGTCACTTGGCCAGAGCGACGGCGTCTTCTCCGCGAGGTATTCGCAGATCGCGAGCGAATCCCAGACCGCGAGGCGGCCGTTGGCGGTCTCGTCGACCAGGCACGGGACTTTGCCCGCGGGGGAGAACGCGAGGATCTGCTCCTTGGCGCCCGGGCCATAGAGCGGGATGCGCACCTCGCTGAACCCGATGCCCGCGACTTTCATCGCGAGCCAGGGACGCAGCGACCAGGAGGAATAGTTCTTGTTGCCGACGATCAGTTTCATTTGGCTCAATCTTCGAGGCGGGTAGCTCTTAGGGAAGGGGTGCGGGGGAACCGCCAGGTTTCCCCGCTACCGATTCGCTTTGTGGCGCAACACCCCGTATCGGTCTCTCGGCGCAGCGTGCGCGAGGTAGAGCGGCGCCACGGCTTCCATCGAAGTCGGCGCGATGCCAAACGGCAGCGGGTCGCCGGACACCGAAGGCACGCTCATCGAGAGCACGTTGTCGCGCGTGAGCAGCTTGCCGGGCAGCCTTTCCATTACCGAGGCCTGCAGGCCGGACAGCCCTTTGCCGAGCCCGACCACCAGCCTTCTGCGGCCGCCAAGGCGGCACGCGTACTTGACGATCTCACGCAGCGTGTACTCGCGCGGGCCAACGAGGTCGTAACTGCGCCCGCAGGCGTCCCGCTCGTCGAGGGCGAGCGCAAATGCATTCGCCACGTCGCCGACATACACCGGCTGGAAGCGCGCATCCGCGCAGGCCAGCGGAAGCACGGGGCTGAGCGCGGCGAGTTGCGCGAAGCGGTTGAGGAATTTGTCTTCGGGCCCGAACACCACCGAAGGCCGGAACACGGTGACTGCAAGATCGTCCGCAGCCAGCATGGCCTGCTCGCCCGTGCCTTTGGAGCGCAGGTATTCGCTGGGCCCATCGACCGACGCGCCGAGTGCGCTCATGTGCAGCACCCGTTTGATGCCTGCAGCGCGGCTCGCGTTGATGATGTGCTGCGGCAGCTCGACGTGCGCATGGCGAAAGTCCTCGCCGTAAGGTGCCCCGCCGGCGGCCTTGCGGCTGTGGAGAATGCCCACGAGGTTGATCACCGCTTCGTGCTGGCGCACGAGGGCCTCCAGCACGCCCGGCGCATTCACGTCGGTTTCGACCACGTCGACGGTGGGCAGCAGGATGAGGTGCTTTGCGTGGTCGCGGCGGCGCGTCGGCACCGTGGCGTGGAGGCCTTTGGAGGCGAGTACGTTGAGGACGTGCCGCCCGATGAAGCCGGACCCGCCGACGACGAGCACATTCTGGATGGTCATGCCGAAATCATGGCAGTTCTTCGTTGAACTTGTCGCTCACCGACTTGGCCGAAACGACGCCCAGGCGGCTCTTGAGGGAGGCCGTGCGCCCCTCGAGAAGCGCGGCGTACCACACCGTGTTGGCCATGACTTTCTTGACATAGTCGCGCGTCTCGCTGAACGGGATGCTCTCGGCGTAGATCGCGCCTTCTAGCGGCCGCACGTCGCGCCAGCGGCGCGCGCGCCCGGGCCCGGCGTTGTAGGCCGCCGAAGCCATGACGGGGTGGCCCAGGTCGTCGAACACGAGCTTCAGGTAGCGCGCGCCCAGCGTCACGTTGGTGTCGATTTCGGTCACGCGCCCGGGGTTGTAGGCCATGCCGATCTTCTGCGCGACCCAGCGCGCGGTCGCCGGCATCAGCTGCATGAGCCCCTGCGCGCCCGCGGAGGACTTGGCGTAGGCGACGAAGCGGCTTTCCTGCCGAGTGACGCCGTACAGCCACGCCTCCTCGATGTTGAAGGCCTGCGACTGGGCGCGATACGTCTCGCGGTAAGGCGCAAGGAACCGCACCTTGAAATCGTGCATGCCCGTGGTGCGGTCGGCGGTGTTGATCGCGCGGTCGTAGAGTTCGCCGCGCCGGGCGATCTCGGCCGCGGCCAGCAGTTGCGCGTCGTCCATCGAGCGGATCGTGAAGCCCCACTCGCGCACGCCCTCGGTGCGCAAGCCGAGGCGGAAAAGCTCGAGCGCCCGCGAGATGCCCGGATTTGCCCGTACGCGCGCGATGTCGCTGTCGGTCAGCGCATGCGCGGCCTGGGGCAGCTGCAGCGGCTGGCCGAGTTCCTCGGAGGCCAGCATGCTGTAGAACTCCGGCTGTCCGGAGATGCGCAGATAGTACGCGCGCGCGCCATCGGCCTTGCCTTGCGCGGCGAGGCTGCGCCCGTACCAGTACGACCATGCGGCATCGGCGTGCGCGGCGACCGACATCGAGTCGATCGCGCTGGCCACCGTCTTCCAGTCGCCCGCCCGCAGCGCGGCGCGGGCTTTCCACGCGAGGTGCTCGTCGGAGAAATCGGCGTCGCCGGCGCGCGCATACCACTCGGTCGCTTCGGGGATCAGGCGCTTGGACGCCTCATACGCGACGCGGCCCCACAGGTACGCCCGGTCGGCCGGCTGCAGTTTCTGGCCGAGGCCGGTGCTCACATACTCCGCGGCGGTGCGCGGATCCGTTTTCGCGAGCTTCACGATGGCGAACATCACCATCTCGCGCACCGGGCGCACGGTGAGGTTCTCCGGCGGGCGCGCGAGCAGCCTGGCCGGCTCGGTCGCGGCGCTGTTGAGCAGCTTCTCGTCCGGACGCTCGGTCGCGGGCAGGTAGTCGAACGCGCGGCGCACGGCCGTCATCTGGCCGGCTTCGAGCAGCACGCGGATGCGCTGCCAGACATTCTTCGCCGTCACCCGGCCGCGTGTGATCGCCTCGTTGACCACGATCTGGCAGCCTTCGGGCAGCTCCCGCGGCTGGAGCCAGTACTGGTTGTTCTCGTCGAAAACGCTTTCGTCCTTGCGCGAAAGGCGTGAGGCGAGCGTGTAGCAGCGGATGTCCGCATCGTCGACCACGAGCGGGGCGAGTTCCAGGTCGAAGGTCGGCCAGTCGCGGCGCTTGCCGAGTTCCTTGAGCCAGTCCGAGCGCAGCCGGTCAGCCAGGTAGCTGCTCGGATACTTCGAAAGGTAAGCGCGCACTTCGGTCGACGGCATCTCGTCCAGCCGCTGCTTGAGCAGCCAGTACTCCACGTACGGCAGCAGCGGATAGCCCTCGAGCGCGACCGCGTGGCGCGCGAGGCGCAAGGGATCGCCGGCGCGAAAAGCGTTCTGGGCCGCGAAGAACGTGTCGTCCTGGCTCAGGAGGCGCGCGACCGGGGGTGGCGTGCGAGTCGGCGCCTGTGCCCAAACCGGGGCCGCCGCGAACACGCCGAGCGCTGCCAGCGAGCCAGCTGCTATATTGCAAAAATGCTTCGTAATCATAGGGAAAGAATCATACCCCGGGAGTTGTCTTCAGGTGCGCGGGAATGGATCCGGACAGCCTGAAAGCGTGGCGCAAAGCCGAGCGTGAAAGACTGGTGACCCACCGGCTGGCCGTCGATGAAAAGACGCTGGCAGGATTCCGGACCGTTATCGACACGCATCTGGAGCAAGCGTTCCCGGGATTGTCCAAGGGCACGTTGGCTTTCTGCTGGCCCTTCAAGAACGAGTACGACCCGCGCTTCCTCGCCCATCGCCTGCGCGAGCGCGGCGCGAAGACCGCCCTGCCGGTGGTGGTCGCTCCCCGGCAACCGTTGATCTTTCGCTTGTGGAAACCCGGCGACGAACTGGCCAAGGGCGTCTATGACATCCCCTACCCTGCGACGGGTGACCCTGTGCTGCCCGATGTTGCGCTGGTGCCGATGAACGGTTTCGACGAGGGCGGCTACCGGCTGGGCTATGGCGGCGGCTTCTTCGACCGCACGCTCGCGCACCTGCGCTCAGACGCGTCCGGGAAACCATTGGCGATCGGCGTGACTTACGAGCTTGCGCGCATGCAGACCATCCATCCGCAGTCCCACGACATCCCGATGGACTACGTGGTGACCGAGCGGGGGGTGTATCAGCGCATCGAAGGACGCCTCGCCTTGCTCGAGGCGCCCGAAGGCGCGTCGCCGGGCTACAGCTCGCCCGCGTGCCTCGCGCATGAAATCGCGCCGGGGTACTTCGGCGAGGCCAGCGCCAGGCCACTCAAGCCGTAGCGGAAAAAGGATTCGCCTTTGGCAGCATTTCGCCCGGATCACCGCGCCCAGCAAGGGGTTTAGGTAAAAAATGGCAGTATTTCGCCTGCGCTGCCACGCGGCCTGACGAGCGTTAGTCAGCCCTGGTAGCGGCGCTCTCCTGCGTTGCGCAACCAGACGCGCACGATGTTGCGCCTCTGCGCAGGGTCCTCGTAGTCCTCGAATCCCGTGCGGCGGTGGCAGAGCTCGCGATTGTTGGCGTACTGGAGCTGGCCGCGCTCGAGCGTGAAGTCGAAGGTGAGCTCGGATTTCGCGAACACCTCCTTGAGCGCGGCGAAGGCGGCCCTGGCTTCTTCGTCCATCGGCTGGTTCTGCAGCGTGTAGCCGCTCTGGATCTGGAACAGGCCGAGGCGCGCGCGAAGGCGCCCATCGTAGGAGAACATCGGCTCGCAGATGACCTGCGGCTCCTCGGGCAGGTATTCCTTCTGTCGGTCGAACCAGAACGGCTGGTACAAGCGCGACAACACCTCGGGATGCGTGCGCAACAGCTCGTTGTTCACGGTGTAGAAACTGATCACGTGGCTGATGCCGCCCGAGCGGGCCGGCCGCTCGCACAGCAGGCCGACGTACTCCGGCGGCGTGGTGTTGTACGAATTGTCGTTGTGGAAGTACTGCTCCATGTTCGTCTGGTCAGGGCGCACGCCCGAACCGGCCGCGGCCTTCTTGCCGGTGTCGCGCACGTCGTAGATCATCGTGCCGGTGAGCTTCTGCTCGACCGGGCGGGCCAGCATCGACGAGAGGATCCAGTAAACCGACCGCCCCGCTTCGTCGCCGATTTCATCCAGCGGCAGGCGGTCGACGATCGCGAAGCGCACGCCATCGTCGAGCACCGTGCGCACGCTGTCCATGAGCTTGCGGCAGGCTGGCATGTCGAACGTCGAAGGATCGATCTGTTCGACCGTCCGCGGGTTCGCGCGCAACTGTGCAGCGGCCGCGCGCACTTCGGCCAGGCACTCGGGTGTCAGGCGGAACAGCCAATCCTCTTCGTTGAGGTCGGCTCTCACCCAGGCCTTCTTGCCGTCGACCGTACGATCGAGGATTTTTACGTTGGCGTCGTCTCGTTTCATTGGTCTGTCCTCACCACTGCTCTACCCGAGGAACAAACGGTACGCCGGGTTGCGGCTCTCGTCCACGTAAGGATAGCCAA
>CAZZDV010000038.1:6688-22654 GCA_964652785.1 uncultured Bordetella sp. | reverse complement strand
TACTCGAGAACCTTGGCGACGACACCGGCGCCGACGGTCTTGCCGCCCTCGCGGATGGCAAAGCGCAGGCCCTGCTCCATCGCGATCGGCGCGATCAGCGTCACCACCATCTTGATGTTGTCCCCGGGCATCACCATCTCGGTCCCCGCAGGCAGCACCACCGCGCCCGTCACGTCCGTCGTCCTGAAGTAGAACTGCGGCCGGTAGTTGTTGAAGAACGGCGTATGACGACCACCCTCTTCCTTGGAGAGCACGTACACCTCGCACTCGAACTTCGTGTGCGGCGTGATCGACCCGGGCTTGGCCAGCACCTGGCCGCGCTCGACCTCTTCGCGCTTCGTGCCGCGCAGCAGCACCCCGAGGTTGTCCCCCGCCTGGCCCTGGTCCAGCAGCTTCCTGAACATCTCCACGCCCGTGCACACCGTCTTCAGCGTGGCCTTCAGGCCCACGATCTCGATCTCGTCGCCCACCTTCACGATCCCGCGCTCGACGCGCCCCGTCACCACCGTGCCGCGCCCCGAGATCGAGAACACGTCCTCAACCGGCATCAGGAACGCCCCGTCGATCGCCCGCTCCGGGGTCGGGATGAAGGTGTCCAGCGCATCGGCCAGCTTCATGATCGCGCCCTCGCCCATCTCGCCCGTGTCGCCCTCGAGCGCTTTGAGCGCCGAGCCGATGATGATCGGGGTCTTGTCGCCGGGGAATTCGTACTTGGACAGAAGCTCGCGCACCTCCATCTCGACCAATTCGAGCAGCTCGGCGTCATCGACCATGTCGGCCTTGTTCATGAACACCACGATGTAGGGCACCCCCACCTGGCGCGCCAGCAGAATATGTTCCCGCGTCTGCGGCATCGGGCCGTCGGCGGCCGACACCACCAGGATCGCCCCGTCCATCTGGGCCGCACCCGTGATCATGTTCTTGATGTAGTCCGCGTGCCCCGGGCAGTCCACGTGCGCGTAGTGGCGCCTGGAAGTCTCGTACTCCACGTGCGCGGTGTTGATCGTGATGCCGCGCGCCTTCTCTTCGGGCGCCGCGTCGATCTGGTCGTACGCCTTCGCCTCGCCGCCGAACTTCTTCGACAGCACCGTCGTGATCGCCGCCGTCAGCGTCGTCTTGCCATGGTCCACGTGACCAATCGTCCCCACGTTCACGTGCGGCTTGGTACGTTCGAATTTGACTTTTGCCATGATCTTCCCGAGGGTTGGTTACTTCTTGCTGCTGATGATTGCTTCGGCGACGCTCTTGGGCGCCTCGGCGTAATGCTTGAACTCCATTGTGTACGTCGCCCGGCCCTGGGTGAGCGAACGCAGCGTGGTCGAATAGCCGAACATCTCGGCCAGGGGCACTTCACCCTTGATCGCCTTGCCGCTGGGCAGGTCGTCCATGCCCTGGATCACGCCGCGGCGGGAGGAGAGGTCGCCCATCACGTCGCCCATCTTCTCTTCCGGCGTTTCGACCTCGACCGCCATGATTGGTTCGAGCAGGACCGGCGTCGCGGATTTCATCCCGTCCTTGAATGCGAAGATCGCCGCCATCTTGAAGGCGTTCTCGTTCGAGTCCACCTCGTGGAATGAACCGTCGAACAGCGTGGTCCTGACATCCACGACCGGGTAGCCCGCGAGCACGCCATCGCGCAGCGCTTCGGTGATGCCCTTCTGGACCGCGGGAATGAATTCGCGCGGCACCGAGCCGCCTTTGATCGCGTCGACGAACTCGAACCCCTTGCCAGCCGCCTGCGGCTCGAGCTTCAGCCAGACATGGCCGTACTGGCCCCGGCCACCGGACTGCTTGACGAACTTGCCTTCCTGCTCGACCGACTTCTTGAACGTTTCGCGGTACGCCACCTGGGGCTTGCCGACCGAGGCTTCGACGCCGAACTCGCGGCGCATGCGCTCGACGATGATCTCGAGGTGCAATTCGCCCATTCCCGAGATGATGGTCTGGCCGGATTCTTCGTCGGTATGCACGCGGAAAGAAGGGTCTTCCTGGGCGAGGCGATTGAGCGCAACGCCCATCTTTTCCTGGTCGACCTTGGTCTTGGGTTCGACGGCCTGTGAAATCACGGGCTCGGGAAAAACCATCTTCTCGAGCGCGATGACCTTGTTCACATCGCAGATCGTCTCGCCCGTCGTCACGTCTTTCATGCCGACAGCCGCGGCGATGTCACCCGCGCGCACTTCCTTGATCTCGTCACGCTGGTTGGCGTGCATCTGCAGGAGGCGGCCGATGCGCTCTTTCTTGCCGCGCACCGACGTGAATACGGTGTCCCCCGAGGCCAGCACGCCTGAATAGACGCGGATAAACGTTAGCTGGCCGACAAACGGGTCGGTGGCGATCTTGAACGCGAGGCCGGCGAACGGCTGGTCGTCGCCTGCCGGGCGCGTTTCGGGTTGCCCGCGATCGTTTTCGCCCTTGACCGGCGGAATATCGACCGGCGAAGGCAAGTACTCGACCACAGCGTCGAGCATCGCCTGCACACCCTTGTTCTTGAAGGCAGACCCGCAAAGCATCGGGACGATCTCGTTGTTGATCGTGCGGATGCGCAGGCCCTGCTTGATCTCCTCGACCGACAACTCGCCCGATTCGAGGTACTTGTTCATGAGCGCCTCGTTGGCCTCCGCGGCGGTCTCGACCATCTTCTCGCGCCATTGCTTCGCCCCGGCCACCAGCCCGGCGGGAATGTCCTTCTTCTCGAATTTCATCCCCTGGGTCGAGTCGTCCCAGTAGATCGCCTTCATTGCGACCAGGTCGATCACGCCGGTGAAATTCTCTTCAGCGCCGATGGGCACCTGGATGGCCACGACGTTGGCTTTCAGGCGCGCCTTCATCTGGTCATAGACCTTGAAGAAATTCGCGCCGACACGGTCCATCTTGTTCACGAAAGCGAGGCGCGGCACCTTGTACTTGTTGGCCTGGCGCCAGACCGTTTCCGACTGGGGCTGCACGCCGCCAACGGCGCAATACACCATGCACGCACCGTCGAGCACGCGCATCGAGCGCTCGACTTCGATCGTGAAATCGACGTGGCCGGGGGTATCGATGATGTTGATGCGGTGCTCGGGGAAGGAAAGGTCCATGCCCTTCCAGAAACAGGTGGTGGCCGCGGAGGTGATCGTGATGCCGCGCTCCTGCTCCTGCTCCATCCAGTCCATCGTTGCGGCGCCGTCATGCACCTCGCCGATCTTGTGGTTCACGCCGGTGTAGAAAAGGATGCGCTCGGTGGTCGTGGTCTTACCCGCATCGATGTGCGCACTGATGCCGATGTTGCGATAGCGCTCGATGGGAGTTTTGCGTGCCACGGGAATACCCAGCCTCTCTCTAGAACCGGTAGTGCGCGAAAGCTTTGTTCGCTTCCGCCATGCGATGCACTTCGTCGCGCTTTTTCATCGCGCCGCCACGGCCTTCGGCCGCTTCGAGGAGCTCGCCCGCCAGGCGGATGCCCATCGACTTTTCGCCGCGCTTCTCGGCCGCTTCGCGGATCCAGCGCATGGCGAGCGCCACACGGCGGACCGGGCGCACTTCGACCGGGACCTGGTAGTTCGCACCACCGACCCGGCGACTCTTCACCTCGACCATCGGCTTCACGTTCTGCACAGCCTGCGTGAAGACTTCGATCGGGTCCTTGCCCGACTTGGTCTTGATCGATTCGAGCGCGCCGTACAGGATTCGCTCGGCGACCGATTTCTTGCCGCGCGTCATGATGACGTTGACGAACTTCGCGACTTCCGTGTTGCTGAACTTGGGATCCGGCAGGATCTCGCGCTTGGGTACTTCTCTGCGACGTGGCATGGTGGTGTCCTATTCCTTGGCGGCGATCAAGCTGCCTTGGGGCGCTTCGCGCCGTACTTGGAGCGGCTCTGCTTGCGGTCTTTCACGCCCTGCGTGTCGAGCGAACCGCGCACGATGTGATAACGAACGCCGGGCAGGTCCTTGACGCGACCTCCGCGGATCAGGACCACCGAGTGCTCCTGGAGATTGTGTCCTTCACCGCCGATGTAGCCGATGACCTCGAAACCGTTTGTCAGGCGCACTTTGGCGACCTTTCGCAGTGCCGAGTTCGGCTTCTTCGGCGTGGTCGTGTAGACCCTCGTGCAGACCCCCCGCTTTTGCGGGGATCCGGCCAGTGCGGGCACCTTCGATTTGGTCGGCTTGGCGGCGCGCCCTTGGCGAACTAACTGATTGACGGTAGGCATGTTTTCCTGGGTTCCAAAAACAAACCGGGTCGGCGCCTCGCTCGCCATGAATGGCTGATGGGCCGGCCCGGGTGCAAAAAAGAGGCCGGATTATAAAGAGCTTTTCGAATCTGAGTCAAGGCTTGCGACACATTGACGGCGAGCCCGAAGCAACCCGGATTCAGGGCTTTGGGTCCTTCACGAAGCCGAATCGGGCTTCCATGACCCTGCTGTCAATCGCGCCTAGCGGCAGGGTGATCGATCCGATCCGTACGCCCCCCTCCGACACCTGCTCCGCGAGGCTGGAAAGTTCCCGGTCGTCCAGCAGCCCGATTCGACCGGCTGTGCGCAGCACGAGCGACCCCTCTTCATCGATCCATGCCCCATCGAAGGGTCCTGCAGGCAGGCCGCAGTGGTCCACGAGCCCGTCGTCCGCGAGGTGGAACACATGCGGGGCGTACGCGAGCCGGACAAACACGCGCTGGGGACCGTTTTGGAAGTACCAGCATCCGCGCTCGTCGGCGGCATAGTTGCGCGAGATGAATTCCCTGAACGCGAAATTGCCGATTGTCCCGAATGGGGGGTCCGGATCCGGGGACTCGCTGCGCAACCGCCAGTTACCGCGGCGATCAAGCTGCAGCCAGCCGTAGACATCCGGGATATCCGGCCACTTGAGCATCGAACGAATGACGCTGTCGTCCATGGCGGTGCCATATCGCCGGCAATCAGGCCGGCTGGATGCCCCCGATTTCGATGGGCCGCGGAAGTGCAATGCCGAATCCTTGCGCATAGCCGACCGACATCTGCCTGAGGTGATTGATGATGTGCTCTTCCTCGACGCATTCGGCAATCATGCCGATCCCGGCGCCGACGCACACTCGCGCGATCGCCTTCAGCTTCAGTTGCGCGACGGCGCTGTTGGAGACCTTGCGTACGACCGCGCCGTCGACCTTGATGAAATCCGGCTGGAGGTCCTTGAGCGCGGAGAACGACACCGAGCGGCGCGCGAATCCGTCGATGACGACTTTGCACCCGAGTGCGCGCACCGACTGGGCGAACTTCGCCGCGGCTTCGGCGCGCTGGAGCGTATCCGACTCGTCGATTTCCATGCAAAGCTGGCCGGGGTCCACCCCGGCTTCGGCAAGTGCGGCGGATGCAAAATCCATGAGCCGGCCGTCGTCCAGCGACTGACTGGAGACATTGACCGAATAAGTGCGGATGAATCCGGGAGCGCCCTTGGCGATCCACTTCACCGTCTTGCCAACGACCCAGCAATCGAGATCCGTCATCATGCGGTAATGCTCGAAAACGGGCAGAAAATCGCCTGGCGGCAGGAGCGATTTCTCCTCCTCGCGCAGGCGCACGAGCACCTCCGCCATCGGAAACTTTTCCGTGCCGGCTTGCAGTGCGAGGATGGGCTGGCAGTAGATCTGCAACTCGTCGCGGTCGAGCGCCTGCCTCAGGCTCGCGAGCGGGTCCTCCCATCCAGACAAGCCGGGATCGGCGTCGCCGATCGCTGCCGGAGGGATTTGTTCGTTTGTCATGCGGGATTTTTGCGTGATGAAATGCGCGGCTAGTTTAACGCCACATCATCGCCGGTTGCGTTTACGCTTGCCCATCCGGATCTTTTTTCGAGATTCCAACCCGCAGTTCCAGGAGGAGTGTTCGATGTCAAGGGTGGATTTCACCTGCACGCATGCGCTCAGGGTGCGCTGGTCCGAAGTGGACATGCAGAAAATCGTCTTCAACGGCAATTACCTCAACTACATCGATGTGGCCATCGCGGAATACTGGCGGGCGATCGGGTTGCCGTATCCGCACGGTTATGTGGACCGCTATGCGAACGATGTTTACTTGCGCAAGGCATCGGTCGATTACCTCGGATCGGCTCGCTACGACGACATGCTCGAGGTGATGGTCCGCGTGGCGAAGCTCGGGCGCACCAGCATGTCGTTCGCTTTCGAGATCTGGCGCACCTCGCCGGAGCGGTCGGACAACCCTCTGATTACCGCGGAGCTCGTCTACGTGAATGCAAATCCGGTGTCGATGACGCCCGAACCGATTCCTTCTCCGGTCCGCGAGCTCATTATTCGGTTCGAGAGAGTGGCGCCGTCATGACCAAAGCGACCTTGTACTGGGAAGACTTTAAGGTGGGCGAAGTCCATGAGATGGGGAGTCACACTTTTACCGCCGAAGAGATCATCGAGTTCGCTCGGAAATTTGATCCCCAGCCGTTTCACACCGATGCCAAAGCAGCAGCGGCGTCTGTTTTCGGAGGCCTGATCGCGAGCGGCTGGCACACGTGCGCAATGGGCATGCGTTTCGCGGTCGATTCGTACATCAATTCAGGCGTCAGCCTCGGCTCACCGGGCCTGGACAACATCCGCTGGCATAAGCCGGTCAGGCCGGGAGACACCGTCACCTACCGGCGCACCACTCTGGCTTCACGCCCTTCGAAAAGCATGCCTGGAGTCGGCCTCATGCAGGGTCGCATCGAAGCAATCAACCAGCATGGCGAGGTGGTGATGATGAACGAAGGTTGGGGACTGTTCGGGAGGCGTCCCGAATAGCAAGACGGACTTACTTCAGGTTTTTCAGGTTCATCGCAACCATCGAAAGCTGCGCACCCAATCCCTGATATTGAGGCTTTCCTTCGAGCCAGGTCAGCGCTGCGATGACCTTTCCTCCGACCTTGGGGGAAGCCAGGTCCTCTACACCGCTGAAGAATTCGGCAAACTCGGTATATCCCTGGGCATTTGCCGAGTCGCGAATTTCGACCAGCTTCGCGACAATCGCCTCGCGGTCCATGGACGTGGGCCACCGTAATGTCTCGTATTCTCCGCTCAACGCCTATCTCCGTCCTGATTCAAAAGTACGCACCACAATATCACTTCTGATATCCAGATCGCACGGGCCTGACCAAAGTTTTCAGTTTAAGTGGGATGGCTGGATAGACGGAGCGCGCGTGTACGGCAACGGCATAATTGCGTCGAGGTCTGCGTCTTCGAGTTTCACGCGCAGCAGGTAAATCACGCGCGCCGCACGTGCGAAGAACTCGCGCATCGCTTCCAATTCTTCGGGGATCTCAGACCCCGCGGACTTGCGTGCGACGCACTCTTTGCGAAGCTTGTGCGCGTACAGCTCGACGTCTTCGGCGCTGATGATCGGATAAGGCATGCAGCGTTCCGGGATGATCGCCAGGTTGCTCTGATCGCACTCCGCCAGGTACATCTGCGCTGCGTCGATGACCTCGCCCATGGCTTCGGAGGGGTCGAATTCGTCGTCGGACTCATACATTTTTTAGGTCTCCCGTTCAGTTTGAAGTTGCCGGAATTACCGCTTGCTCAATCCGCTGCTGTAGCCCCACCTCACCCGCTCTGCCGGGTGCGTCCATATGGCATCGCTGTCGTCGTCGTCCGTTTTTTGCTTGATAAGGGTGATGATGCCGGCCGCACCCGCGAAGAAGTCCCGCATGATCTCGAGCTCGTTCGAAACCAAGGTGCCGGTAGCTTCCCGGCGCGCGCATTCGGTGTGCAGCTGGCCCGAATACATCTCGATGTCTTCGGCGCTGCCGATCCAGTGCGGCCGGCAACGGCGTGGGATGAGCGCAAGGCTTTCCTCGGCCCACCGGGAGAGATATTGGCCGGTCGCCGCGACCACTTCATCCAGGGTCTTGGCCTGGGCCACCAATTCGATCGGTTCAGTCATAGCGCCTCCGAGTGCCTTCCGTTCGTTCATTTGCAGGACAGAGTGTGGCGAAGGGCCGTATCGGAAACTGTAGGCTCGCAACGCTACCTTGCGTCGACGTTTTTCCTACAAATGGCTGATTACGATGTTCTGGTGACGTATCCCGCAGCTCTGGCTAGTGCCAGCCCTCGATTCCCGACAAGCTCATCATGATTCGCGCGAATCCATAGGCCGCCCAGATGCGCAGGCGCACCGGCCAGGCAAGACTTTTCCAAGCCTTGGGAGGCACCTGCTGCGAGCTTTCGATCGCCTCGAGCAGGCTTGCCCTGAGCATGGAGGCAAACTGCCCGTCGTTGACGAAAATATTGGCTTCCCGCGCGAGCACGAGGCTAAATGGGTCGATATTCGACGACCCCACACTTGCAACCAGGCCGTCGAACACGGCAACCTTGGCATGCAGTTCGCTGCGGGCGTACTCGTGGATCTCCACCCCGACCTCCAGGAACGAGTGAAAAAGCGCGCGCGACGCATACTGCATGACCGGATGGTCCGTCAGCCCTTGCACCACGAGCACGACGCGCACACCTCGGCGTGCCGCTTGGATCAAGGCGCGCCGGAAGCGCCGACCCGGCAGGAAATAGGCGATCGCGATCAGGACTTCTCCCTTGGCTCCTGCAATCAGCTCGAGGTACGCATCTTCGATGTCGCGCCGGTGGCGGATGTTGTCCCGCACCAGCAGCTGCGCGCTTTGCGTCCCAGCCGCGACGGCTTCAACAGGCTTCGGACGCGCTACGCGCCAACGACGCCGGGTTTGCAGCCACTCCAGTCGCGCCCAGAGCCTGGCGGCCTCGAACCAGACATCGCGAACCAGCGGCCCCTCGATACCCACCGCGTAGTCGAATCGCGGCGGCATGGGTCCGCCCGGCGGGTAATCGTCGATCACGTTGATGCCGCCCACAAACGCGTAGCTGCCGTCGATGACTGCAAGCTTGCGGTGCATTCGCCGAAGCCGGTTGCGGCGCAACGTGAACGGGCTGATCTTGGGCCTGAAGACGAGCACTCGTGCCCCTGCGTCTTCGAGCATGCGGTTGAATCTTGGCGCGAAGTCGCGCGCGCCGAACCCGTCAACGATCATGTGCACCGCGACGCCGCGGACCGCAGCGCGCGCAAGTGCGTCGCAGATCAGGCTGCCGGTCCCGTCGTCGGCAAAGATGTAAGTCTCGAAGTAGATTTCGCGCCTGGCCGCGTCGAAGGAATCGACCAGGGCGGGAAAAAACTGCTCGCCGTTCTTAATGAGGGTGAGCTTGTTGCCGGGAACGAACTTAAGCGCCATCACCTAGCCTGGCGCGACGCACGCTACGGCTCCAGGTCGTCGCAGCAATCGAGGTGGAATTTCATGTAAAGGCGATCTCGGCGCTGATCGCCAGGTGATCGGACAGCAGGCTCCACGGCGCGCCCTTATGCACTTGCGCGTCGATGACGCGAAATCCGCGCACATAGATGCGGTCGAGCCGGAGCACCGGCATGATGCTCGGGAAGGTGCGTGCCGGCCGTCCGTGACGCATGACCGAAACGTCGGTCAGGTTCAGTCTCCGCGACATGGTATCGGCCGCGGAATGGCGCCAGTCGTTGAAATCGCCGGCAACGATCATCGGTTTCTTCCGGGGTCCTTCAAGGTGGACCCCCAGTGCATCCAGCTGGCGCCGGCGTCCCTTTTCGTCCAGCGAGAGGTGGGCGCAGGCGCAGTCCAGGGGCTCATCGCGTCCCGGTACCGCAATCCTGCAGTGCAAGAGTCCCCGTCGCTCGAAGCGGTGATTCGACACGTCGTGATTGCTCATGGAGACGATCGGGAAGCGCGAAAGGATGGCGTTGCCATGATGGCCGTACTCGTACACCGCGTTCTGCCCATAGGCGTGCTGCCAGCCCTCCCCAGCCAGGAACTCATGCTGCGCGTTCTGCGGCCATGCGCCGAATTTCAACGCATGCCGCTCGTGCAGGCCCTGCACTTCCTGCAGGAAAACGAGGTCGGCGTCGATCTTCTTGAGCCCGTCGCGCAGCTCGTGGATGACCATGCGGCGATTGAACAACGACAGCCCTTTGTGGATATTCAGGGTCACAACGCGCAAAGACTTTGGCGGCGGAACGGGTTGGGGTGAATTCTCAGTCATCTCAGGTCCAGCAAAAATCGCCGCTCAAACAGGTCGGCGTCATCAAAATGGCGGCGGCCGACGAACGCTGTCGCATGACGGCCCCATTGCCGCATCGCGCCGGCATTCTCGATACCCATCGGCCAGAACAGAAAGCGCTCGGGACGTTCGGTGCCGGCTATGATGCCGCCGCGCCCGAAAATGTTCCGTGTGCCGCCGCGCATTTGGCGCAAAGAACGCAATTCATCGTAGGGACGCAGCTCGTAGCGCGCGAGGCTGTCATCCTGGTCGCGATAAACGCGATTCACGTAGTGGGTGCCAGACGCTATCCGGACGACCAGCCGGTCCGTCGCATTCAGCGCGCGCAGTTTCTGCGGGATCAACGCCCATTCGTTTTCGCCGGGCGGAGCAGGCAGCGGCACGGCCCGCGGGGTGGGAAAAAACATGTGATAGCAGCCGCATGGGTGCATCGTATCGTATACAAGCGGTGCGCCATCCGGCGCCAGCGTCACGCGGAACACTACGCCGTCGAGCGCGCCAGCAAGCAAGTCGTTGGAAGACTCCGCGGGCCGCTCGGAGAACCAGATCGTGTAAACGAGCTGCAGGAGGTTGATGCCTTTGTATCTCGTGTACGCGACGTGCCGATAGACCGCGGGGTCGGCCGAATCGACCTCGGGCAGGTCTTTCCAGATCCAGCGCAACGATCCCGGCCGGTCGAAATCCCCGGCTGTTTCAATCTCGAAGCTCGGCGCATACAACGCGAAAAGGAGGTCGAGATCCTCATCGACCGGATTCGGGATGCGCAGGGGATTCTCCGTCGCGCGCTCCAGCACCGCGCGCACCTGGTCCCGGTCGATGCGGGGCCGGGAACGCGGCGAAAAGCGAACCACGTTTCCCTTCGCGGACGCGTCCAGCTCCCGCTCAAAGGCCGCATGCGTTTGCCTTTCATGCTCCCGCACGCCGGCCGCGAAAGGGATCCTTGTGAGCGCGTAAAGGCCGAGTACGCGATTCGCCGTCGCATAGTCGTCGGGGACCTTTGCCCTTTCGAGCATGGCCTTGGTCGCGCCCGGAGAATCAAGATCGAAGTCGCGCATGCGGCGAGCGCATTCTCGCGCCTTGGCCAGGGCAGTCCTGGCGTCGGGCTCTTCGGAGCCGCCCCACGCCGCCGCGAGTTGCTGCCGCGAAAGGTTGGCGATTTCATGCCTGCGCCCGGCGATGTCGAGATCCACCATGCGCTCTGCCAGCGCATGGAGCGTCGAGTCCTTGGTCCGCGCCGAGTCCCTGAGCGCTGCCGAGAACCGGTCCACCCGCATATGCGGGAACCCCCGAATGCGCGTCGATTGCGCATCGCGCACACCGGCGGAATCGATGGCCGCGTCGAGAGCGCGGTACCACTCGGAACACTCGCGCACAGACGACTCGCTCGATTCGCGCATCGCCGCGACGGGGTCGAGCGTGGCGCAGCCACCGGCCGCCCCGAGCAGGGCAATAAGGGAAAGCGATGCGAAAACGCGCCCCACCTTCACTTCGACGGCGCCTCCTTGCCGCGGCGCGCGAGCTCGCGCCGCTCGATCTCGCGCACCATCCCGGTGAACTGGTCCTCGATCCGCATGCGCATCACCACTTCGCCGATGAGCGGCGGCAGCGAGACGTCCGGGATGATCGTGCCCTCCCATCGCAGCACCATGCCGGTGCCGGCAGGATCCGGCTCGACGTGGTAGCCCCCTTCGAAATGGCGCAGGTTGCCGGAAATGGCACGCACCTGGATGCTCGAAGGCGGCTTTTCGACCGCCTCGAGGGTCACGTCTATGGCGAAGGTGAACATCAGGAAGCGCGCCTCGCCGGACTGCTCTACGGTGACCGTGCTGCCGCGGCGCGCCGTGACCTTGCTTTTGCGCAGCCCCGGGATGAACTCCGCCAGCCGGTCGTAATCGGTCAGCGTTGTCCAGATCACGGAAAGTGGCGCTTCGATGGAGGCGTGCGCCCGGACGTTGATGAATTCGCCCTTGCGCATGGCGTCGACCTTGATCTCGCCGGCGGCGTGCGAGGCCACCGTACCGAACATCAGCAGCCAGCAGGCGAAGCGGATAGGGCGCATCAACTACCCAGTTTAGCCAAACTCCCCCGGCTTGAGCCGACTTTCCGCAATCAGCCGGATCGCGTCGCGATTGGTCCACGAAAAGCACTTTTCCACCGCTTCCTGCCAAGGCAGCCAGGTCCATGCGGTGTGTTCTTCAGGCGCAAGGCGAACCGGAACGGCGCCCGGCACTTCGAGGCTGAACATGTGCTCGTCGTTATGGGTCGTGCCGGGTGCGAATCGGTGGCGCCACTGCGGATAGATCTCGAACGTGCGCACCAGGTTCCAGCTGATGAATCGTTCCGGCGCCGCCTCGATGCCGGTCTCTTCGAAAACTTCGCGCCGCGCCGTTTCTTCGAGCGGCTCATCCTGCCGGTCGATCGAGCCGGTCACCGACTGCCAGTAGCCGGGGCGAGCGGCGCGCTCGATCAGCAGGATCTCCAGCGCAGGTGTGTGGACGACCACCAGCACGGACACCGGGATCCTGGGCTGGCTCAACCAGCCTTTTCCTTGTACAGGGGCGGGAGCACGAGCTTGTCGCGGGGATCGACAAACACCGCGAAGAAGGCCCGGTCCCGCTCTTTCCAGTATTCCGCAGCCGAGGAGAGCACGTCGATCAGGATGCCAAGGTCGTCGCCTGTCGAGGCGTCGGAGAATAAGAAGACCCGCGGCTTGTCGTCGCGCCAGGAAAGGTCGGTGAGGCTGTCTTCCAGCGCATCCCAGTTGCCGCCGAACCAGTCCGGGAAACCCAGTGCGCTCGCCACTGAAGCGAGGATCGCGTCCTTGCCTTTGCCAATCCGGATCGGCACAAAGTCGAAGTCCGCCCCGGCCATCGCGTCGAGGACGGCCTGATCGGTGGGTGCGCGAAACACTCCGGATTTGGACGTGTCGGCAAGGCGCGCCTGGAGCTTGCTTTTGGTCGTCATTCGATGATGCGGCGGAAGGTTCGGTAGTGATCTTCGGTGTAGTAGTACTCGCCCGGCTTGCCGGCAACAATGCGCCTCGCGCCACGATCCCGGCTGCCCGGCGTGCGAACAGTGTATTCGCGATAGTAGCCGCGCCTCTCGCGCGGCAGCAGGCCTTCGCGGTTGCCGAAGGTGCTCGCGTCCTTGTCATGCGGGAACGGGCCACCGGCCTTGATGAGCGCGAGCATGGTGCGCGCTTCCCTGGGCAGGTCTGCGACCCGGATTTCGCCAAGCGAGAGTGCCGCCGTATCGGCTGCGACGAACAGCGCGAAAGCGAAGGCGAGGAACCGCTTCACGCCTTGGGCTTTTCCCTCAGGCGCAGTCCAAGCTCGCGCAACTGCTTTTCGTCGACGGGGCTCGGGGCATGGGTCAACAGGCATTGGGCGCGCTGGGTTTTCGGGAACGCGATGACATCCCGGATCGATTCCGCGCCCGTCATCATGGCGACGATGCGGTCGAGGCCGAATGCGATACCGCCATGCGGGGGCGCGCCGAACTGCAGGTTCTCGAGCAGGAAACCGAACTTGGCCTGCGCTTCCTCATCCGAAATACCGAGCGCCTTGAACACCTTGGCCTGCACTTCAGCCCGGTGGATACGCACGGACCCGCCGCCGATCTCCGAACCGTTGAGGACCATGTCGTAGCCCTTGGCCACCGCCTTGCCCGGGTCGGTCGCGAGCAGATCCTCATGCCCATCCTTGGGCGAGGTAAAGGGGTGATGCATTGCCGACCAGCGCTTTTCCGCTTCGTCGTATTCGAACATCGGGAAGTCGACAACCCAAAGCGGGCGCCATCCCTTCTCGGCATAGCCCTTCTCGTGGCCCAGCCGCACTCGCAGCGCGCCGAGCGAATCGTTCACGACCTTAGCCTTGTCCGCGCCGAAGAAGATCACGTCGCCGTTCTGCGCCTTTGTGCGCTCGAGGATGTGCGCGAGCGCCTCGACGGTGAGGAACTTGACGATCGGCGACTGCAAGCCCTCGGGCAGCTTCGACTTGTCGTTGACCTTGATGTACGCGAGCCCCTTGGCCCCATAGATCGAGACGAACTGCGTGTAGTCGTCGATCTCTTTACGGGACAGCTCGGCGCCCGGCACTCGCAGCGCCGCAACGCGCCCGCCCGCCATGTCCGCGGCGCCGCGAAAGACCTTGAACTCGACCGACTTCATGAGATCCGTAAGTTCAGTGAGCTCCAACGGGACGCGCAGGTCGGGCTTGTCCGACCCGTAGCGGCCCGTGGCCTCGGCCCACGTCATGCGCGGGAAAGGATCGGGCAGGTCGATGTCGAGGGTTTCCTTGAACATCGCGCGGATCATCTTTTCCATCATCGCGCGGATCTCGTCTTCGCCAAGGAACGAGGTTTCGATATCGATCTGCGTGAACTCGGGCTGGCGGTCGGCGCGCAGGTCCTCGTCCCTGAAGCAGCGCACGATCTGGTAGTAGCGGTCGAAGCCCGCCACCATGAGGAGCTGCTTGAAGATCTGCGGCGACTGCGGAAGCGCGAAGAACTCGCCCGGATGCACGCGCGAAGGCACGAGATAGTCGCGCGCGCCCTCAGGGGTCGAGCGCGTCAGCATCGGCGTTTCGATGTCGATGAACCCGAGCGCATCGAGCGCCTTGCGCACTGCCATCGTCACCTTGTACCGCAGGCGCAGGTTCTTCTGCATTTGCTCGCGGCGCAGGTCGAGCACGCGGTACTGCAGGCGCACCGCCTCGGACAGGTTGTCGTCGTCGAGCTGGAACGGTGGCGTCAATGAAGGGTTGAGGACCTCGACCTCGTGCGCCAGCACCTCGATCTCCCCGGAGCGCAGGTTCGGGTTCACGGTGCCTTCGGGACGGCGGCGCACCTTGCCTGTAATCTTCAGCACGTACTCGCTGCGTGCGCGGTCCGCCGTGGCGAAGGCTTCAGCGCGATCGGGGTCGCAGACGACCTGGGCCAGCCCCTCGCGGTCGCGCAGGTCGATGAAGATCACTCCGCCGTGGTCGCGCCTGCGATGGACCCAGCCCGCGAGAGTGACGATCTGGTCGAGATTGGCGGCGGAAAGCTCGCCGCAATAGTGGGTGCGCATCGAATCAGGCCTTGCCGTTGGTGAGGTCACGGGCGCTGTGCCCGCTGCGTGTAGTTGGGGCAGGGGCGACGGTGCCCATCGAAATGATGTACTTGAGAGCTTCGTCCACGCTCATGTCGAGCTCGATCACGTCGGAGCGCTTGAGCATGACGAAATATCCGCCTGTGGGGTTGGGCGTTGTCGGCACATAGACCGACACGTAGTCGCCCTGGAGGTGGCGCGCGACATCCCCGCCGGGGGTGCCCGTGAGGAACGCGATCGTCCACATGCCGTCGTGCGGCCAACGCACCAGCAGCGCTTTGCGAAAAGCCTGCCCGCTCGAGGAAAACAGCGTGTCGGAGACTTGCTTGACGCTAGAGTAGATCGAGTTGACGACCGGGATCCGATGCAGGATGCCATGCCAGAAATGCACGAGGCGCGCGCCGATGAAGTTGGCTGCAGCCACGCCCGTCACGAAGACGATCGCTACGGTGAGCAGCACACCCAGGCCGGGCACATGCAGGCCCACCCAGTTCTCGGTGCGCAACTCGGAGGGCAAGAGCAGCAGGACCTGATCGAGCGTCGTGACCACCAGGTTCAATACCCAAAGGGTGATCACCAGCGGGATCCAGATCAGCAGGCCGGTAATGAGATATTTCTTCATGCCATTGCCACGAGAAAATTGAAATGATCCAGCTCAGGGCGCCTTGGCGCGCCCGGTCGGCCGGACTGACCCGACTGCGGGGCTCAGCCCGAAGTGCTGGCCGGTACGGACTTCGCCGCCGCTGTGCCCTTGTCCGCGGACTTCTCGGCGGGTTTGTCGGTTGCGGCCTTCTCGCCGCCGGAATCGCCGGTGGGTTTGTCCGACGAC
>CAZZDV010000038.1:0-6588 GCA_964652785.1 uncultured Bordetella sp. | reverse complement strand
GATTTGGCCGCGGGCTTCGCCCCGCCGCCTTTGAAATCGGTCGCATACCAGCCGCTGCCCTTGAGCTGGAACCCGGCCGCAGACAGCAGTTTGTTGAACGTTTCCTTGCCGCAAGACGGGCAGACCGTCAGCTTCGGGTCCGAATGCTTCTGGAGGAATTCCTCCTGGAAGCCGCACTCGGAACACTTATATTCGTAAATCGGCATGGCCCTGCCCCAAACTCGCAAAGACGTGGATTATAACCCGAGGGACTAGCTAGGACCCTGATTTAGGGGCGAAAAGTCCGATTTCTGTGCCTACAGCGACTGCAGGAAAGCGACCAGGTCATCCACTTCGGCGTCCGTAAGCCTGAGCGGCTTGAGAATTTTCTCGCCGTCGGCATGCAGGCGATCCTCGTTCAGTTCCGAGTAATAGCGCACCACGTCGCGAAGCGTGGCAAGGTGGCCGTTGTGCATGTAGGGTGCCGTGTTCGCCACATTGCGCAGGGACGGCACCCGGAACTCGCCCCAGTTCCGGTGCTCCAGCCTCACATGCCGCGTGCTGGCGGCCGACTTCCCGGATGCGTCGTCGCTGAATCCGCCGAGAAGGTTGGCGCGGCTCTCGAGCAATTTCTGGATGCCGCCGTAACGGCCCGGGTCGACCTTTCCCGGCGCGACGAAGAAAGGGATGCCGATATCACCGAACTCGCCGTTGGTGAAGTTGGGACCGAAATGGCAGACGAAGCAGTTGCCCTTGCCGACAAAAATCCGCAGTCCGCGCTGCGCAGCGGCCGGGTACTGGTTCGCGGCCTTTGCATCGCGGCGCTCGAGCGCGTCGCGGAAATCGTCGAACGAGGTGCGCCCGGTGACCAGCGTTTCCTGGAAGGCAGCCAGCGACTTGCCGGTGTTGAGCGTCACGAGGTCGTCATCTTCGGAAGGCGGCATGCCGAAGGCCTTGCGATAGTCCTCGGCAAGCCGCGGGTCGCTTCGCATCAACTTGCCCACATGCGTGGTGCTCGCCGCCATCTCACGCTTGTCGACAATCGGCCGCAGGCTTTGCGACCACAAGCTGTCGGCCGCGCCGTCCCAGCCGAACCAGCGGTTGAGCCGCACATTGAGCAGCCCCGGCGTGTTCCGCTCCAGCACAACAAACCCCTCGCCGCGCGCCTTGCCGTCGGTGAAGTGCCGCTCGGGCAGGTGGCAGGTGGCGCACGATGACAATCCGTTCCCGGACAGGCGTTTCTCGAAGAAGAGTTTCCTGCCGAACTCCACCGCCTCGGCCTGGCCGGAAAAACGATTGCTCGGGTCGTTGGCCGGGGCCACCGGCCACGGTCCGTGTTGCAGAATCCGTGCAATTTCAGCCTGGCTGAAATCCACGGCCAATGTCAGCAGGTTCCCCGGAGACCCGCTCCCAGCCTGGGGACCTGCCCTGAAAATGTCAGTAGCAAGGAAGCCCGCAGCCAGGACTGCGGCAAGCATCGCCAGAGGCCCGCACGGGTTCACTCGAGCACGACGGACTGCGTGAGGCGGTCGGTCTTGCCGCCGGCACGCACGTCGAAAATGAACTCCCACCGGCCGGGCATGTGGAACATCAGCCCGTTGGCGCGATAGCGTCCTTCGGACACTGGCGAGACCTCGGCCTTGTAGTTCATGCCGTGCTTGTGGTCCGGCATGTGCGCGTCGACGCGCAGGTGCTCCGCAAGCTTCGCCCCGCCCTTCGGGCACACCATGAGCTCGACCGAAAAATGCTTGCCGACCGCGATTTTCTCCGGATGCGTGCGAAAGCCTACCGAGTAGCGACCCGACTCCACAAGCTTTCCACCGGCAAGCGCCGGGCTGCATGCATGCGCCGCCGCGATCGACAGCGCGAAAAGCATCGCCGTCAGCGCGCAGTGCATCTTCACTTCTTCTTCATCGGACCGCCGAATACCGCCTCGCCGTTGCGATAGGCGATCCGTTCGGCAACGTCGGCCGGCAGGTCTTTCATCCAGGCGCGCGACCAGTTGGCATGTTCAATCACGTACGGCCACCGCTCTGGCGTGAAGCTGTCCGTCCCGACCATGAAGCGGTCCGGGAACTCGAGGAACACGGCGCGCCATTCCGGCCCGATCCTGCCGCCCGATCCGTGGTCGGTGCGGAAAGCGAGGTCGCACCACAGGTTCTTGTGCTTGAGCAGCATCTCGCGCAGCCGCTCGGGCTGGTCGAATCCGGAATGCGCCCAGAGGATGCGCGCTTCGGGCCACTGCTTGAACAGCCGTTCGATCGCGTCCGCGTCCGAGTGCGCATGGAGAAGCAGCCGATGCTGTTTGGCCAGCTGCACCATGCGCCGCGGGACCGGCAGGTCCGCGTCGGCGCCATACAGGTGAAACTCGCCGATCGCCACATAGGTGTGCTTCGCGAGCCGCTGTTCGAGATAAGTGACGACTGTGTCGTCGCGGAACCACGAAGAGATCTCGCCGCGCGTGCGGTATGGCCGCAGCGAAGGCAGGATCAGGTCGGGCGCTTCGGCGAAAAGCTTCTGGTTGCCGTCGTCGTTCGAGCTCGATACCAGCGCGCGCCGCAGGCCGGCCTTGCGCAGGATCGCGATGGCCTCCTTGGGCGGCACCACTTCCCATGCATCGTGGCTGTAATGCAGGTGCGCGTCGAAAATCGGAAGCTCGGCGGCGCCCGCCGTCGTGGCTGCGCCGGCTGCGAGCAGTAGTGCCGCGAGGGTGGCCTTCATGGTCAGAACGGGATGTCGTCTTCCATGTCGTCGAACTTGCCGGCCGGCTTTTTCGCCGGCGCCGGGCGACCCTCCGGACGACCCTCCGCGCGCCCCTCGGCCGGCGGCCCGCCGCGCGAATCGGACTCACCGCGATCGCCGCGTCCGCCGCCTTCGCCCATGCCCTGGCGGCCGCCGAGCATCTGCATCGTGTCGCAGACGATCTCGGTGGTGTATTTGTCCTGGCCTTCCTTGTCCTGCCACTTGCGCGTGCGCAGGCGGCCTTCGACGTACACCTGCGAGCCTTTCTTGAGGTACTCGCCGGCGATCTCGGCCAGGCGGTTGAAGAACACCACGCGGTGCCATTCGGTCGCTTCCTTTTTCTCGCCGCTGGTCTTGTCTTTCCAGGTGTCCGTGGTTGCGATGCTCACATTCGTGACCGCGCCGCCATCGGGCAAGTAGCGGGTCTCGGGGTCGCGCCCGAGATTGCCCACCAGGATTACCTTGTTGATCGAAGCCATGTTCCGTCTCCCGAGTTATTCATCGTACGAATGGGTGCGTGCCCGTGCGACTGCGAGAGTCTACGCCGACTACGCCGTATGGGTTTCCACATACAACGGGCGGCGCGCGGCTGCGTTGACCGGCCGCATCCCCGCCACAAGTACCAGCCAGATCAGCATAAGCGCGGCACCTAGCGCGTACACCGACGCTGCGCCGAAATGCTTTGCCATCCAGCCGCCGGCCAGGCCGCCCGCAAAAAGCCCGAGGGTCTGGGTGGTGTTGTAGATGCCGATTGCGCTACCCCGCGCGCGCTCCGGTGCGATGCGTGAAACGAGCGACGGCAGCATCGCCTCGAGCACGTTGAAGGCCGCGAAGAAAAACAGGAGGAGCACCACGAGCGCCGTTATCTCCTGCGCAAAGACGAGTCCCGCCTGCACCGCAAGCATCAGCGCCACTGCGCCGGCCATCACCACCTGCGGACGATTGCGCCGGTCGGCGAACAGGATCGGCGGCATCATCAAGGCGAAGGACACGAGCACCACCGGGAGATAAACCTTCCAATGCGCTGCGATCGGGAGCCCGGCGTCGATCAGCGCGGCCGGCAGGACGACGAACATCGCCATCTGCACGAGGTGCAGCGAGAAAATGCCGAAGTTGAGGCGGGCGAGTTCCGGGTCGGCAAGCACCTGCATGAGCGAAGGCGCGGGTCCGGTGTGCTTGGCGTGTGATTCCGCCACCTCCGGGACCGCCCAGTACACGACCGCGAGCCCGGCGAGCGCCATCACGCCGGTCAGCGTGAACAAGCCGTCCATGCCGATGCGCGCGTAGAGAAGCGGTGCGGCGACCAGCGAGAGCGCGAAGGTGAAGCCGATCATCGCGCCGATCATGCCCATGGTCTTCGTGCGGTGTTCTTCCCTGGTAAGGTCGGCTGCGAGCGCGACGACGACCGACGATATGGCACCGGCCCCCTGCAGGGCGCGGCCTGCAATCGCGACGTGGATGTCGGTTGCAGTCGCAGCGAGGAAACTTCCGAGCGCGAAAACGATCAGACCAAAGGCGATCACGGGTTTTCGCCCGAACCGGTCCGAGGCCATGCCGAAAGGAATCTGCAGGATCGCCTGCGCGAGGCCATACGCACCGAGAGCGATGCCAACGAGCGTCAGGTTATCGCCACCCGCCAGCTGCGGCGCATGGACGGCGAACACCGGCAGGACCAGGAACAGTCCAAGCATGCGCAACCCGAACAGCGATGCGAGGCTGACCCCGGCGCGCAGCTCCAGTGGCGACATGCGGGTAGGACCGGGGGACGGGACAGGGTCGACCGCAGGCGCAGACAGCATCGTTCGGGGGAAGAAAGGGTTTATTGCGGTGCGGGAAAGCCGTTATAGTAGCAGGTTAACTTTCGCAGTCCCCGGCCCAGAACCGGGGACTGCATCGCTTTCATGAGCCCGATCAACACCAACACGATCCGCATCCGGGGCGCCCGCACCCACAACCTGAAAAACCTGAACCTCGACCTTCCGAGGAACAAGCTGGTGGTGATCACGGGCCTGTCGGGCTCGGGCAAGTCGTCCCTCGCCTTCGACACGCTCTATGCGGAAGGCCAACGCCGTTACGTCGAGTCGCTGTCGGCCTACGCGCGCCAGTTCCTGCAGCTCATGGAGAAGCCCGACGTCGACCTCATCGAAGGCCTCTCGCCCGCAATTTCGATCGAGCAAAAAGCGACCAGCCACAACCCGCGCTCGACCGTCGGCACGGTCACCGAGATCCACGACTACCTGCGCCTGCTCTATGCGCGCGTAGGCACGCCGTATTGTCCGGACCACAACCTGCCGTTGCAGGCGCAGTCGGTCGCGCAAATGGTCGACCACGCGCTCTCCCTGCCCGAAGACACGCGGCTGATGATCGTTGCGCCCGTGATCGCCGGTCGCAAAGGCGAGCAGCAGGACCTGCTCGACGAACTGCGCGCGCAAGGGTTCACACGCGTGCGCATCGACGGCAAAGTGCATGAGCTGGACGCGGCCCCAAAGCTGGCTCGCAACGTGAAGCACACGATCGACGTGGTCATCGACCGGCTCAAGGTGCGCCCCGAGGTCAAGCAGCGCCTGGCCGAGTCTTTCGAAACCGCGTTGCGGCACGCGGACGGGCGCGCCCTCGCGGTCGAGATGGACGGCGGCAAGGAACACCTGTTCTCCGCGCGATTCGCTTGCCCGACCTGCAGTTATTCGTTGGCCGAACTCGAGCCGCGCCTTTTCTCGTTCAACAACCCGATGGGCGCCTGTCCCGGATGCGACGGACTGGGCGCGGTGGATTTCTTCGATCCCAAGCGCGTTGTGGCCCACCCGAATCTGAGCCTCGCCTCCGGCGCAATCAAAGGATGGGATCGCCGCAACGGCTTCTATTTCTCGATGCTCGGTTCACTGGCCAAACATTTCAAATTCGATGTCGAAGCCCCGTGGGAGATGCTGGACGATCCGATCCAGCACCTGATCCTGTACGGCTCCGGCAAGGAAAAGGTAGCGTTCACTTACCTTACGGAGCGCGGCCGCAATTCGATTCGCGAGCACGTCTTCGAGGGGGTGGTGCCGAACCTGGAGCGCCGCTACAAGGAAACCGACTCGAGCGTCGTCAAGGAAGAACTCTCCAAGTACCGCAACACCAAGGTCTGCCCGGCCTGCCATGGCACCCGCCTGCGGCGCGAAGCGCGCCATGTCCGGATCGGCGACCACCCGATCTACGAAATCTCGCATTGGCCGCTCAAGAGCACTCACGCTTTTTTCTCCAAACTCGACCTGACGGGCGCAAAGCAGCAAATTGCCGAGCGCATCATTCGCGAGATCGCGAACCGGCTCGAGTTCCTCAACGACGTCGGACTCGACTACCTTTCGCTGGACCGCTCCGCCGAGACCTTGTCCGGGGGCGAAGCCCAGCGGATCCGGCTCGCATCGCAGATCGGGTCCGGCCTCACCGGCGTGATGTACGTATTGGACGAGCCATCGATCGGCCTGCATCAGCGAGACAACTCGCGCCTGCTCGATACCCTCAAGCGCCTGAGGGATCTGGGCAACACGGTCATCGTCGTCGAGCATGACGAGGAAGCCATCATGGTCGCAGACCACGTGATCGACATGGGCCCGGGCGCAGGCGAAGCCGGCGGACGTGTCGTCGCCGAAGGCACGCCGCGCGACATTCTTGCCAACCCGGATTCGATGACCGGCAAGTACCTGAGCCGCAAGCTCAAGATCGATGTGCCGGCGCTGCGCCGCCGGCCAGGCAAGAAGATGCTGCGCATTCGCGGTGCCAGCGGCAACAACCTCAAGGACGCCAACCTCGACCTGCCGGTTGGGCTTTTCGTCTGCGTCACCGGTGTTTCCGGATCAGGGAAGTCGACCCTCATCAACGACACGC
>CAZZDV010000037.1:19502-22679 GCA_964652785.1 uncultured Bordetella sp. | reverse complement strand
GCCGCGGCCGCGGCGGCATGCAGGCAGGCGAGCGATACGGCGACGATCGCATTGCCGCCGAGCTTCGATTTATCGGGCGTGCCGTCGAGGCGGATCATCGCCTCGTCCAGCGCCGATTGGTCCGAGACGTCCATGCCGCGCAGCTCAGCGGCAATCGGTCCGTTGACGTTGCGCACGGCCTGCGAGACATCCAGCCCCCGCAGGGCCTTGTCGCCATCGCGCAGTTCGCGCGCCTCGCCGCTGCCGGTGGAGGCGCCGGCCGGCGTGATGGCGCGCCCGAAGGCGCCATTCTCGAGTGTCACCTCGGCCTCGAGCGTTGGCTTGCCGCGCGAATCCCACACCCTTCGGGCGTGGACCAAAGTGATTGCCGCGGTAGTAGTCGTAGTCATGCTTCTCCTGCGAGGCAACGGCGCCAGCGATTTCGCACATCGGCCAAATGGATTACCGGATGGAGCAACAGGTCCGCAGCCGCTTCGCGCACCTTGTTCTTGTCGCGCTCGTCGGTCAGGTATTCGACCGGCGATTTACCGTCCACGCGTGCGAGCAGCAGGCCGGGCAGCAACGCCGCTGCGCGTGCCTCGAGTTCATCGGGCAGTTCCCACGCGACGCCCGAAAGGTAGGCGTCAGCAAAGGAGTCGAAGCACTTGAGGAAGCGCTCCGTCGCCGCCGGCACCCAGAGGCATTTGAGCAGCAGGTGGTTGAGGCAGAACGCCACGTCGAAGGCGGGGTCCCCGTACCAGGCGCATTCCGCGTCCAGCAGGATCGGACCGTTGGGTCCGGCGAGAATGTTTTTGGGGCTGACGTCGCCGTGGACGAGGGCGAGCCGGTTGCCCGCGGTGATCGCAGCGAGTTCCTCGAGCCGCGGCGCGAGCGCGGTGTGCACGCGCGCGGTCGCAAGCAGGTAGGGGTCGAGGCGGATCGCGAGGAAGCTCTCGTCGGTCGCGAAGCGCGCGGCGATGTCGCTTCGGCTCGCGGTCCCGGCGTGGATGCGCACCAGCGCTTCGCCGGTTCGCGCCGCGAAAGCGGGCGACGCACGGCCCTCGGCAAGCTCGGCCTTCCATAGGGGGTGCCCGGCGGGATCGAGGTATTCCATGGCGAAGATGCCGCTCTCGTCCGACGCGATCACCTTGGGGGCGATGCCCGGGACGATGCCCGCGGCGGTCTCCATCCACAGGCGCTCGAAGCGGTTGCGGCCGACGGGCGCCTCCCAGAGCTGCTTGACCCGCAGGCGCGGGAGCGCGCGCTTGACGCAAACGGTGCGCTCGGCGAGCTGCACTTTCCAGATATCGGAGGACACCCCGCCGGTGAGCGGCTCGGCCGCGGGGATCTCGTTGGCCTGCGCGAGGCCGGTCGCGCGAAGGAATTCGAGGATGGGCCCGAACCCCGGCGGCACGCCGCGAGGCACGACTCCGGCTGCTTCGCTCAAGGCCCGCGGATCAGGGCGCCAGGCGCCCGATCGTCCAGGCGTCGCCCTCGCGCCGGTACAGGAGGCGGTCATGCAGCCGGTTGGCGCGGCCCTGCCAGAATTCGATGCTCTCAGGCATGAGGCGGTAGCCGCCCCAGTGAGGCGGGCGCGGCGGGTTGGCGCCGTGCTCCTTTTCCGCCGCGGCCAGCGAATCCTCGAGCGCCCTGCGCGCCGGGACGCGGCTGCTCTGCGACGAAGCCCATGCCGAAAGGCGCGCGCCCAGGGGGCGGCTCGCGTAGTAGGCGTCGGACTCGCCCGGTGTGACTTTACTCACGCTGCCCCAGACGCGCACCTGGCGCTCGAGCTCGACCCAGAAGAAGACCAGGCACCCCTCGTTGTTCGCGGCGAGCTGCAGGCCCTTGGCGCTCTCGTAGTTCGTGTAGAAGACGAAGCCGCCCGCGTCGACGCCTTTGAGCAGGACGATGCGGGCATCGGGCCGGCCTTCGGGGGTGACGGTGGCCAGCGTCATGGCGTTGGCGATCGGCAATTCGTGGCCGAGGGCTTCGTTCATCCAGCGCTCGAACTGGTCGAAAGGGTTACGCGCGGCCTCGGCATCGGTCAGCCCGGCGAGCATGTACTCCTTGCGGACATCGGCGAGATTGAAGTGCGGCATGGTGCGTGATTTTACCTCGCCGCCCGCAAACGATGCGCACCGCTCAGAGCGGCGCCCTCGCGCGAAGGAGGCTCATTTTTCCTCTGAAACCCGTTGACACGCAGAGGGAGATTCGGCATCTTGTGGCTTCCGCTCGCATGAGAAGGCGGCTGGCAGTACAAGAGAATCGACGAATCGACCCCGTATCCGCAAACGTTCAGAGGAGAAACACCACAATGGCAACCAAGAAGAAAGCCGCCGCCAAGAAACCAGCAGCGAAAAAGAAAGTCGCAGCCAAGCGCAAGCCGAATGCTGCGTTCATGAAGCCGATGACGCCGAGCGCCGCGCTCGCCGCAGTGATCGGCGCCGGCCCGATGCCGCGCACGGAGGTCACCAAGAAGATCTGGGCCTACATCAAGAAGAACAACCTGCAGGACAAGAAGAACCGCCGCAACATCAATGCCGACGAGAAGCTCAAGCCGATTTTCGGCACCAAGGCTCAGGTGTCGATGTTCGACATGACCAAGCTGGTCAGCAAGCACCTCAAGTAATCGCGCGGTACCCGTAAAGTAAAAGGGGCCAGGGTCGAATTTCCGCAGGGACCGCGAACGTACGGCGTCCTGTATGGAAATTCGACCCTGGCCCCTTTTACTTTTATTCGACCCTGGCCCCGATTAGTTTTTGGTGAGCAGGTAGAGGCCGCCGATCGTCATTGCGATGCCGGTCATGCGCGCGAGCGTGAGCGACTCTCCGAAGACGAGTATCCCCACCGGAAGCAGGATCAGCGTCATCGTTGCGCTGATCGACACGCCGGTCGAGCCTACCGGCCAGCCGGCACGGTAGGCCAGCAGCACGCCGATCTCGCAGCATGCGATAGCCACGCCCATCGCCAGCGCGTGCCAGGGCACGCTTGCAAAGGCCGCCTTGGCAGGGGTCGAAGGCGTCAGTACCGGAAACGCCGCGAGGCAGGCGAGGGCGGCCACAAGATAGGCGATGGTCAGCGTCGCGCCGCTGTTGGCCCCTGTCGGCGTGATCTTGAGCAGCAGGTGCAGGCTGGCCAGTCCCCCGGCCGCGAGCAGGAAAGGCAGGAGCTTGGCCGCGCTCATTCCCACGTCATGCC
>CAZZDV010000037.1:17194-19402 GCA_964652785.1 uncultured Bordetella sp. | reverse complement strand
CGTCATGCCTTGTGGTACGCGGTGATGCGGTCCACCTCGTTCTTCGAGCCCAGGATGACTGCGATGCGCTGGTGCAGGCCTTCGGGCTCGACCTCCAGCAGGCGCGTGCGCCCGTCCGTGGCCGCGCCCCCGGCCTGCTCGACGATGAACGACATCGGGTTGGCCTCGTACATGAGCCTCAGGCGCCCGGACTTGTTCCTGGCATCGCTCGGGTACATGAAGACGCCGCCGCGCGTGAGGATGCGGTAGACGTCGGCCACCATCGAGGCGATCCAGCGCATGTTGAAATCCTTCTCGCGCACGCCCGTCTTGCCCGCGAGGCATTCGTCGATATAGCGCTTCACAGGCGGTTCCCAGTGGCGCATGTTCGACATGTTGATCGCGAATTCCTGCGTGTCCCCGGGGATGCGGATATCCGGGCGCGTGAGGATGAACGAGCCCATCTCCCGGTCGAGCGTGAAGGCATGCGTGCCGTCGCCGACGGTGAGCACGAGCATTGTCGTCGGCCCGTATACCGCGAAGCCCGCCGCGACCTGCAAGGTTCCGGGTTGCAAGAAGGCTTTCTCGTCAGGCTCGCAGAACCCGCCGGTGTCGGTCTTGGGACAGCGCAGCACCGAGAAGATCGTGCCGACCGAAACGTTGACGTCGATATTCGAGGACCCGTCGAGCGGATCGAACAGCAGCAGGTATTCGCCCTTGGGGTAGTGGGTCGGGATCGGGTGCGGGTCCTCCATCTCCTCGGAGGCGAGGGCGGCGAGGTTGCCGCCCCATTCGTTGGCCTCGAGCAGGATTTCGTTCGACAGCACGTCGAGTTTTTTCTGCACTTCGCCCTGCACGTTGCCAGTGCCGGCCGAGCCGAGGTTGCCGGCGATCGAGCCCTTGGTGACCGCGTGGCTGATCGCTTTGCAGGCGCGCGCGACCGTTTCGATCAGCAGACGCAGGTCCGCATTGATGAGCTGCTTGTCGCGCTGGCGCTCGATCAGGAATCGGGTGAGGGTGATGCGGCTCATGGGTCGTGCTCCGTGGAAAAAATGCGCACCGAGTATACTTCGCGCATGAACGCGAGCGACCATTCGCGCATGGACGCGATCCACGATCCATACCGCACGATCGAGGTCCGGCCGATCGCCGGCGCGCTCGGCGCCGAGCTGCACGGCGTCGACCTGGCGACGCCGCCAGAGGAGCAGACCGTCGTCGAAATCCGCCGCGCATTCCTCGAGAACCTCGTCATCTTCTTCGTGAAGCAGGACCTTACTCTCGAGCAGTACATGGCTTTCGCGCGCACGCTCGGCAAACCGGTCGAATACCCGTTCGTAAGGGGCCTGCCTGGGTTCCCGCATGTGATCGAGGTGAAGAAGCTCGAGCACGAGAAATCCAATTTCGGCGGCATCTGGCACTCGGACACCTCGTACCTCGACGAGCCGCCGATGGGCAGCATGCTGCTCGCGCGCGAAGTCCCGCCCTATGGCGGCGACACGCTGTTCGCCAACCAGTACCTTGCCTACGAATCGCTGTCCGATGGGATGAAGCGCCTGCTCGGCGGGCTGACCTGCATCAACACGTCGGCGAAGGCCGATGTCTCGAAGACGCGCGAGGACCGCATCAAGACCGATGGGCGCGACGAGGCCAGGAAAGACTTTGCGGCCGGGCATCCGGCGGTGCGCACGCATCCGGAGACGGGGCGCAAAGCCCTGTACGTGAACGTCGCGCATACGGCGCGCTTCGAGGGCATGACCGAGGAGGAGAGCGCGCCGATCCTCGGCTTTCTCTTCCAGCACCAGGTGCGCCCGGAATTCACCTGCCGCTTCTCGTGGCAGCCAGGGTCGATTGCCTTTTGGGACAATCGTTGCGCGCAGCACAATCCGGTCAACGACTATCACGGCTTCCGGCGCGTGATGCACCGGATCACGCTGGCGGGCGAGCGCCCGAGGTAGGAGGCCGGCAAGACGCGCCTGCCGGCGCAGGTTGCGCGCCGGGCGCCGGAAGCCCATGATCCGCCCAATCCTGGGGGAGGAGAATGGACGCACCGGTTTCGACCCGCCTGCTGGCGGATCCCGAGTTGCTCGGCGTAATCAGCGCGGCCGCGCCTTTCGACACGCTCGCGCCCGATCTGCTCGCGAGCCTGTGCGTGTCGATGACCCGGGTCTCGCTGGCGGCCGGAAACACGCTGTATGAATCCGGCGGGCTCGCCGACGCGCTGTACATCGT
>CAZZDV010000037.1:7788-17094 GCA_964652785.1 uncultured Bordetella sp. | reverse complement strand
GCAGGCCGCGCCGATCGCCACCGGCCAGCTGCTGGGCGAAATGCAGATCCTAACCGGCGGCCGGCATGCGAACACCGTGCGCGCCGAAACCGATTGCGAGCTCGCGCGGCTCGCGAAGGCCGACCTGGAGAGGCTCGCGCAGAATTCGCCAGAGCTCGTACTCGCGCTAGGGCAGTCGATCCGCAGGCGCCTGGGCCAGGAGCAGCTCGCCGGCGTGCTCAGGGATGTGTTCGGCGAGCTCGACGAGGTGTCGCTGCGCAGGATCGAAAGCGAGCTCGAATGGGTCGAGCTGCGCGCGGGCGAAGCGCTCTTCCAGCAGGACGAGGCCAGCGACTGCATGTACATCGTCGTGAGCGGGCGCCTGATCGGCGTGCGCGAATCGGGCAAGGGCCGGCGCGTGGTCGCCGAGATCGGCCGCGGCGAAAGCATCGGCGAGATGGGGTTCTTCACCGGCGAGCCAAGGTCGCTCGCGATCTATGCACGCCGCACCAGCCACCTCGTGCGCTTCATGAAGCCGGTGTTCGACCGCATCAGCCACGACCACCCGCGCGCGATGCTGTACATCACCGAGCTGTTGATCAAGCGGCTGCGCCGCGCGGCGGGCTATGTGCGCGAGACTTTCGAGCGCAGCAACATCGTCGTGCTGCCCTTGAATGCAGGCGCGCGCACGACCGAGTTCACCGAGCGCGTGGTGGAGTCGCTGAAGGTGCATGGCAAGGCGCTCTACGTAAGCGCCGCGCGGCTGGACGCCTTCATCGGCGTGCCGGGCTTTGCGCAGACGAGCGCCGAGAGCCCGCTCGACCTCGCACTCGACGCGGGTCTCGACGAACGCGAATCGGGATTCCGCTACGCCATCTACGAATGCGATGCGGGCGACACCGCATGGACGCGACGGTGCCTCGAGCGCGCCGACCGCATCCTGCTGGTCGGGGACGCGGGCGCGGAGCCCGGCGTGTCGTCGGTCGAGCAGAAGCTGCTGGGCGCGCAGACGGACCTCGCCGCGGCCCGGCGCACACTCGTACTGCTGCATCCGCAAACCACGTTGATGCCCACCGGCACGCGCTACTGGCTCACGCCGCGGACCCTCGAAGGCCATCACCATGTGCGCTGGGACCGTGACGCCGATTTTGCGCGGCTCGCGCGGTTCCTCACCGGCAATGCGATCGGCACCGTGCTCGGCGGCGGTGGTGCGCGCGGCTTCGCTCATCTGGGCGTGATCCGGGCGTTGCGCGAGGCCGGTATCCCGCTCGACCTGATCGGCGGCACTTCGATGGGCGCGTTGATCGCGGCGCAACCGGCGCTCGGTTGGGACGACGCGACCATGCTGGAAATGAACCGCAAGTCGTTCGTCGACACCAAGCCGGTCACGCTGCGCGACTACACGCTGCCGATCTACGCGCTGGTGAACTGCGCACGGCTGGATCGCAATCTCATCGGGCCGTACGGCGAGATCCGCATCGAGGATTTGTGGACCTCCTATTTCTGCGTGTCCAGCAACCTCACCCGGGCCGAAGCGAAAGTGCATCGCGAAGGGCCCGTGTGGAAGGCGATCCGCGCGAGTATTGCGCTGCCCGGGGTCTTCGAGCCGGTGGTGGAGGGCACGGAGTTGCTTGTCGACGGTGGCGTGCTGAACAACTTGCCGGGCGACGTCATGCGCTCGCTCGGCGGGGGCTGGGTCATCGCGGTGGACGTGAGCCTCGATCGCGACCTCGAGATGCGCGAGGCTTCGCTGCCCTCGCCGTGGAAGGTGCTGCGCAACTGGTTGAACCCTTTCGGCAAGCCGATCAACCTGCCGAACATCGTCGACCTCATGATGCGCACCACGCTGCTTGCGAGCGTGCAGAAGACCGAGAGCGTCAAGAAGCTCGTCGACCTCTACATCCAGCCGCCCGTCGGCGGCTTCGGCCTCATGCAGTTCGGCTCGTTCGACGCGATCGCGGCGGCGGGTTACCAGCACGCGCAGACCGCGCTCAGAGAGTGGAAGCTCGAGCGGCCCGAACTCGAGCGCATGCTTCGGCCCGCATTGCAGCCCGCGGTGCAGGCGGCCTAGGTGCGCGCCGGGAAGGTACTCCGCCAGGTCAATCCCCCAGCAGTTCGCCCACCGACTTCAGGTCTTCGACGCGGTCGCAGATCGATTTGACGATCATCACCACGGGCACCGCGAGCAGCAGTCCCCACGCGCCCCACAGCCAGCCGCCGACAATGACGCAGGTAAAGACAACGACGGCGTTGATTCGCGAGGCACGGCCAATGAGCCAAGGCGTGAGCAGGAAGCCCTCGATGCTCGTGATGAGCAGTGCAATCCCGGCCGCCCAGATCGCCATGCCGAAGGTGCCGAACTGGACGAATGCCACCAGTGCGATGCCGCACGAAACGATGACCGGCCCGAAATAGGGCACCGAATTCAGGACCCCGGCGGCGATTCCCCAGATCGCCGCGTTTTCCAGACCGATCGCCTTGAAGGCCAGCCAGCTTGTCACGCCCACCAGCGCACTCGTGAAGATCTGAACGAGCAGGTAGCGCTGGATCTGCTGCGTGATCTCGTTCAGCACCTCGATCGTGACCTTCTTCTCGGACAAGCGCGTGCCCGTGATGTTCATGATCTTGCGCCGGAACTTGTTGCCGGCCGCCATGAGGAAGAAAGCCAGGAACAGCACCGTGACCAGCTGCCCCAAAAAGGTGAACGCGCCGAGCGTGCTCGTCCAGACCAGGGACTGAATGTCGACCTTGGGTTTTTCGATCTGGACCCGCGTCACGCCGCGCGCGGCAGCCGCGCTGGCAGCGGGCGCGGCGTCGGTCGCGGCATTCTCGAGCTCGGTGGCGGCCTTCTGCACGTTCTCGATCGCGGCCGTGCCGGCGCCGCGTTCCGAGTTGAGCTGCTTGCGGAATTTCTGCGCCGCCTGCGGGAGTGACTCTAAGACCGAAACCGCTTCATCGCTTAGCGAGTAGACCAGCCATCCGGTTCCGCCGAGCAGTCCCAGGACGACCAAGGCCGAGCCGATTGCGCGATGGATATGCCAGCGTTCCATAGAGTTCACGATGGGCGAGAAGGCATAGCTGATGAGCACCCCCAGCATGATCGGGATCAGCACGGGCGCGGACCAGTGCAGCGCGTACAGCACGGCAATGACCGAGAGCATCACCAGCCATCCGTTTCGCACCCTGGCCGCAGGTGGCGCGTCGGACGCCGGCAACACCGCTTCAGCGTGCTTGCCGTCCTGCTTCGCGTCCGGCTTGCCCGGGGTTTCTCCGTTTTCCATCGTGTCCTTGAGTCATGCCCGCCGCCGCACCTTGCGTCCGGCAGCATAACCGCCTGTCAGCAGGCACGCCGAGATTCCCCAGAACACCGGCCCCATGCCGAGCGCCGCGCCCACGGCGCCGAAGATGAGCGGCAGGCCGGTGCTGCTGATATTCAGTACGGTGGTGCGCACGCCCACCACCTCGCCCTGGCGTCCCGGCGGTGAGGCCGCGTAGAGCAGCGACATGACCATCGGCTGCGAGCACCCGAGGCCCAACCCCAGCAGGAAGGCGATCGACATGAGCAGGGTGACGCTGGTGACGAACGGGAACAGCAGGTAGGCGGTGCCCGAGACGAGGAAGGCGGCGGTGATGACCTGCCATTCGCGCAGGCGGCGCGAGAGCGCGGGCATCGCCAGACGCACGACGAAAGTGGCGGCGCCGAATGCAGCCATGATCACGCCGGTGGTCGAGGCCGAAAGCCCGATGTTGGAGCAATGGATCGGCATGACGAAGGTGAACAGGTCCCAGCCCATCGACAGCATGCCGCTCACGATCAGCACGCTGCGCAGCTTGCGGTCGCGCACCAGGTCCATGACGCTGTGGCCGGAGGGGCGCTGGAGCGGGGTTTCGTGTCGAAGCAGGTCGCCGCGCCGCCAGAAGGTGAGGCTCAACGCGAGCGCCGCAAAGACGCCCATGACCGCGAATGCTTTCACTTCGCCGAGCCAGTCGATCGAGAATCCGGCGACCAGCGGCCCGAGTGAACCGGACACCGAATAGCCGAGCGAAAGCCAGGAGAAATTCGCGGCCCGGTCCTCCGGCTTGCCATAGGCACCGACGAGGTTGTTCGAGATCATGTGCGAAAGCATGAAGCCCGAGCCGATGATGGTCGCCGCGGCAAACAGCGTTCCGAGGCCCGGCAGCACGAAAGGCATGAGCACGCCGGTCAGCAGCATTGCGTTGCCCCACAACAACGGGATCCGCGGCCCGATGCGATCGATCAGGCGACCGGCGGCCACCGACAACAGCATTGGCAGCAGCGCATAGAGGGCCATGAGGATGCCGACGGTAAACGGCGAGGCCTGCAGCTTGAGCGCGTAGAGCGAGACCGTCATGCGGCTGCTGGTGAAAGCCGTATGCGCGAGGATCGTCAGCAGGATGACGTAACCGAACCGCAACGTGTGACTGAAGAGGGGCTTCGCCCCTCCTCAGACCTCCCTGCCAGTCAGGGCCGCAGGCGCGCTTCGACTGCGCCAGGTGACCATCGCCACGCCCGCACAGGTGATCGCGATGCCGAGCAGCGCGAGCAGTCCGGGCGACACGCCGAACATCGGGTATTCGAGCGCGACCGCGATGATCGGCGTGAGGTAGATGAGGCTCGTCACGCGCGTGGCTTCGCCGCGTCGCATGAGCAGGTTGAGCGCATTGGTTGCGAGGATCGAGGCGAGGATCACGAGAAACGCCAGGGCCGCGAAGAGCTGCCAACTCCAGTCCACCCGCGCGCCTTCGACGAAAAAGGCCAGGGGGGCGAGCACGGCCGCCGAAGCGACGAACTGGATGAGCGCGCCGGCCCTGAGATCGACCTTCGGACAGAACGTCTTCTGGTAGAGCGTGCCCGCCGTGATGGCCGTGAGCCCGATCGCGAGCGCCACGAGGCTGCCCAGCGGCAGTTCGTTCACGTCGATCTTGTGCCACACCACGAGCGTCACGCCCGCGAGGCCCAGGACGACGCCGATCCACTGGCGCGGCCCGAGGCGGTCGCCCATCCAGCGCGAGGCGATGATGGCCGTGGCCAGGGTCTGCAACGACATGACCAGCGCAGTGATGCCCGCCGAAAGGCCGAGGTACTGGCTGTAGTGGCTGCCCGAAAGGTGCACTGCGTGCATCAGCAGGCCGGCGACGATGACATGGCCGAACTCTCTGCGCGACTCGGGCCAGTGCGGCCTCGTGATGATGAGCACTGGCAGCAGGCAAAGCACGCCGAGCACGTACCGCAGGCCGAGCATGGTGAAGGGCGCGGCGTACTGCAGCGCGACCTTGCTGGCGAGGAATCCGGAGCCCCAGACGCTGACGAAATACCAGGCGAGGGCGGTGTCGAGAAGAACAGGGGAACCTGCGGTTCCCCCGTTACCCCCTCCCTTAGGGCCTCCGCTGGCCGACAAGGATTAGCTGCGGTTTTGCAGCGCGGCGATGCGGTCCTGGATCGGCGGGTGGGTGGAGAAGAGCGCCATGAACCCGGGTTTGTCGTTGATGCCCGAGGCCTTGAACGACTTGGGCAGCTCGCCCGGCTCGAGCCCGCCGAGGCGCGCAAGCGCGGCCATCATCGGGGCGGGCGTGCCCAGCAGGCTCGCCGAACCCGCATCGGCGCGGAATTCGCGCTTGCGCGAGAACCACGCGACGATCATCGAAGCGAGGATGCCGAACGCGATCTCGCACACGATCACGGTGACGTAGTAGCCCATGCCGACGCCGCGATCGTTCTTGAGCACGACCTTGTCGACGAAATAGCCGACCACGCGCGCGAGGAACACGACGAAGGTATTGACCACGCCCTGGATCAGCGTGAGCGTGACCATGTCGCCGTTGGCGATGTGCGCGATCTCGTGGCCGATGACCGCCTCGACCTCCTCGCGGCTCATCGACTCGATGAGGCCGGTGGAGACGGCGACCAGCGACGAATTCTTGAACGCGCCGGTGGCGAACGCATTGGCCTCGCCCTCGAAGATCGCGACCTCGGGCATGCCGATGTTGGCGCGCTGCGCAAGCGTCTTGACGGTGTTCACCAGCCAGAACTGGGTGGTGCCCTCGGAGCCGTCGATGACCTTCGCGCCCGTGGACCACTTGGCCATGGGCTTGGAGATCAAGAGCGAGAAGAACGAGCCGACGAACCCGACCACCGCGGAGAACACCAGCAGCATTGGCAGGTTGAGGCCGTTCTCGGTCATGAACCGGTTGACCCCGAGCACCGACAGCGTGATCGACAGCACGATCATCACGGCGATGTTGGTGGCCAGGAAAAGCACGACTCGCTTCATATTTGCTCCCATGCGCCCGAGATCGGGCGCGCAATGTTAACCGAAAGTGGGGGCCGTCCCGGGCGATTCAAGCCCGCTGGACAAATACCGCGGCGGCCAGGCCCATGCTGCTATCGGCGGTCGGCGCGCATCATCTCGGCGCCGCGCTCCGCGATCATCACGGTGGGCGAGTTGGTATTGCCGGACGTAATCGAGGGCATCACCGATGCGTCGATGACGCGCAAGCCCCCGATACCCAGCAGCCGCAGGCGCGAATCGACCACCGCCGCCGGATCGCCCGCGCGCCCCATGCGGCAAGTGCCCACCGGATGGAAGATGGTCGTGCCGATGTCGCCGGCCGCGCGCGCCAGCGCTTCGTCGGATTCGAGGTGCTTGCCGGGCAGGAACTCTTCGGGCGAATACTTGCGCAGGGCCGGTTGCGCCGCGATTTTGCGCGTGAGCCTGATCGCATCGACCGCCACCTTGCGATCCGCCTCGGTCGACAGATAACGCGGGTTGATGAGCGGGGCTTCGCGCGGATCGGCGCTCCTGATGCGCACGTAGCCGCGCGAGGCCGGCCGCAGATTGCAGACCGAGGAGGTGAAGGCCGGGAACGCGTGCAGCGGATCGCCGAACTTGTCGAGGCTGAGCGGCTGCACGTGGTACTCGACGTTGGCGCTCGCCTGGGAGGGATCCGAGCGCGCGAAGGCGCCGAGCTGGCTGGGCGCCATGGTGAGCGGCCCGGTGCGGAAGAAAAGGTACTCGAGCGCCATCTGCGCCTTGCCGAAGGGCGAGCCGGCCCACTCGTTGAGCGTGCGCACGCCCTTGACCTTGAAGGCGGTGCGCAGCTGCAGGTGGTCCTGCAGGTTCTCTCCGACACCGGGCGAATCGTGGACGACCGGGATGCCGTGCCTGTTCAGCAGCTCGCCGGGTCCGATGCCCGAGCATTGCAAAAGCTGCGGCGAGCCGATGGCGCCGGCGGCGAGGACGGTTTCGATGCGGGCAGTGGCGATGCACGCTTCGCCGTTCAGGTTGAATTCGACCCCGGTCACGCGCTTGGCCTCCCGCTTGCCTTCAATCCGCAGGCGCGAGACCTCGGCGCCGGTGACCACTTTCAGGTTGGGCCGGTGCTTGACCGGGCGCAGGAAGGCCTTGGTCGCGTTCCAGCGCACGCCGCGCTTCTGGTTGACCTCGAAGAATCCGCTGCCTTCGTTGTCGCCGCGGTTGTAGTCCTGCGTCGGCGGGATGCCGGCTTCGGCGGCGGCTTCGCGCCAGGCTTCGAGGATCTTCCACGACAGGCGCTGTTTCTCCACGCGCCATTCACCGCCCGCGCCGTGCGATTCGCTGGCCCCGGCGTGATGGTCCTCGGACTTGCGGAAGACCGGCAAGACGTTGTCCCAGGACCACGCGGGATCGCCGGTCTCGCGCGCCCACGAGTCGTAGTCGTGCTTTTGCCCGCGCATGTAGATCATCGCGTTGATCGACGAGCAGCCGCCGAGCACGCGGCCGCGCGCATACAGGATCGAGCGGCCATTCAGGCCTGCATCGCCCTCGGTCTTGTAGCACCAGTCGGTGCGCGGGTTGCCGATGCAGTAAAGGTAGCCGACCGGGATGTGGATCCAGATCCAGTCGTCCTTGCCGCCGGCCTCGAGCAGCAGCACGCTCACTTCGGGGTCCGCGGAGAGGCGGTTGGCCAATACGCAGCCGGCGGTGCCGCCGCCGACGATCACGTAGTCATAAGTACCGAAAGCTCTCCCCATGGCGTCATTGTAAGTGACGCCGCAGCCTTACTTCCTGCGGGAGGGGACGCCTTTCTCGCCGCGCGATTCGGCGAGCTCGAACCAGCGCTGCGATTCGCCGGAATCCGGCGGCACGTTGCCAAGGCCGTTGGCGTAGATCTCGCCGAGCTTCCTCGCCGCCGGCCCGCTGCCCGCGTCGGCCGCCTGCTTGAGCAGGTTCGCGGCCTCCTCGACCTGCCCGGAGCGCTCGAGCTCGAGGGCCTGCTCGTAGATTTTCGCCGCGGTCGCGTCCTTGCTGCCCGAGAGCGCGCCAAAGAGCGAGGACACGAGCTTGGCGCCTTTCCAGCCGGGCCTGGAGCCGAGCATCTGGGGAGCCGACGGGTCGTTTTCGGAACTGGCAAGCTCCTTTTGGCGCTTGAGCAGTGCGTCGACTTCCTTCTTGACCCTCGCCTCGGCTTCGCGCTGGACCCGGGCGCGCTCCTCGCGCTTGGCGTCCAGCTCGAGCTTGCGCTTCGCCTCCTCGGTCATGCGCTTGGCCTCGGCCATGGCCTCGCGCACCGAAGCCTCCTGCGCCTCGCGCCGGGCCCAGGCCTCGGCTTCGAGTCGTGCGCGCTCGGCTTCCTCGTCTTCGGCGCGGGCAAGCGCTTCGCGCTTCATTGCCACTTCGTTTGCGCGGATGGCTTTTCGCTCGGCTTCGCGCATCGCCCGGTCGATCGCCTCGCGCACGCGCCTGGCCTCGGCGGCGCGCTTGGCCCGGTCGATCGCCAGGCGGCGCGCGATCTCCTCGGCGACGCGGCGGGCTTCGGCCTCGGCTTCGAGCCTTTCCAGTTCTTCGGCTTCGCGCTTGGCACGGGCGATGGCTTCGAGGCGTGCCTGCTCTTCGGCCTCGCGCCTTGCGCGGGCCTCGACCTCGCGGCGCGCCCGCGCTTCCTCTTCGAGGCGGATCTTCTCTTCGGCTTCGCGGCGCGCCTGCTCCTCGGCTTCGCGCTTAGCCTGGGCGATCGCTTCAATGCGCGCGCGTTCCTCGGCTTCGCGACGGGCTTGCTCTTCGGCTTCGCGGCGGGCCTGCTCTTCGGCCTCGCGCTTGGCCCTGGCAATGGCTTCGAGCCGCGCGCGTTCCTCTGCTTCGCGCCGCGCCTTTTCTTCGGCTTCGAGGCGGGCCTTCTCTTCGGCCTCCCTGCGGGCTTTCTCCTCGGCTTCGCGCCGGGCCTGCTCTTCCGCCTCGCGTTTGGCCTTGGCGATCGCTTCGAGCCGCGCGCGCTCCTCTGCTTCGCGCCGCGCCTTTTCTTCGGCTTCGAGGCGGGCCTTCTCTTCGG
>CAZZDV010000037.1:0-7688 GCA_964652785.1 uncultured Bordetella sp. | reverse complement strand
TCGCGGCGGGCTTTCTCCTCGGCCTCGAGCTTCGCCTTGGCGATCGCTTCGAGGCGCGCTTTTTCCTCCGCTTCGAGTCGCGCTTTCTCCTCTGCTTGGCGGCGCGCCTTTTCCTCGGCTTCGCGCTTGGCGCGGGCGATGGCTTCGCGCCGGGCCTGCTCTTCGGCTTCGCGCTTCGCCTTTTCCTCGGCTTCCCGCCTGGCCCGGGCGAGGGCTTCCAGGCGCGCTTTCTCTTCGGCTTCGAGCCGCGCCTTTTCCTCGGCTTCGCGCCTGGCCTTGGCGAGCGCCTCGCGGCGCGCCGCCTGCTCGGCTTCCCGTTTCGCTTTCTCTTGCGCTTCGCGCCGGGCTTTCTCCTCGGCTTCGAGCTTGGCCTTAGCCTGCGCTTCGAGCTTGGCGAGCAATTCGGCCTCGAGCCTCGCCTTCTCTTCCGCCTCCTTTGTTGCGCGTGCCTCTTCCAGGGCCCGGGCACTCGGGCGGCCGGTGTCTTCCTCGTCGATCGGCGCGGAGGTACCGCGCAGCGCGGCGATCCTCTCGCGGGCCAGCTTGCCGTAGACGGCCTGCGGGAACTCGGCCAGGTAGAGCTCGAGATCCTCAGGATCGTCGGAATCCTTGATCGCTTCCCAGAACTCGTCCTCGAGCTCCGAGGTTTGCGGCTCCAGCATCGGCGCCGTCGCCGGCTGCGGGGGCGGCAGGGGAACGATGGTGGTCTGGTCGGGCTCGTGCGGCTCGAGCTTCGGCATGTTCTCGGCGCTGATCAGCTGCGTGCTGTCCTCGTCGGCGTCATGCGCGGGCTTGCCGTTGAGCACGCGATTGAGTGCCTGCGCGAAAGCGGCCGCCGACTGGTAGCGGCTGTTCGGGTTCTTGGCCAGCGCCCGGTCGATTACCTGGTCGTACCCTGAAGAAACCGACTTGATGATCGACGAGGGCGCCGGGGGATCGTCGTGCAGGATCTTCTTCGCCATCGTCCACGCGCCGCCGCCCTGGAACGGGCGCTGGCCGGTTAGGAACTGGTAGAGGATCACGCCGGCGGAAAAGATGTCCGTGCGGCGGTCGATCTTCTGGCCCTGGATCTGTTCGGGCGACATGTAGGCCGGCGTGCCCACCATCGTGCCCGCCTGCGTCGCGTTCGGGGCATCGGGGTCGCTCACGCGCGCCACGCCGAAGTCCGCGAGCTTGCAGCGGCCTTCGTTGTCCACCATCACGTTGGCCGGCTTGATGTCGCGGTGGATCACGCCCGCGTTATGCGCGATCTCCATCGCGCCCAGCAGCTCGGTCATGAGCCGCACGGCATGCACGAGCTCGAAGCGCTCGCCCGCATCGAAGGAGGACTTGAGCTCCTTGCCGCGCACGTACTCCATGACGATGTAGGCGATGTCGCCTTCCTCGCCGTAGTCGTACACCTGGACGATGTTCGGGTGGTTTAGCCGCGCCACGGCCTGCGCCTCGCGGGCGAAGCGCTTGGAATATTCGCGCGCGGTCGCCTCGTCCATGGTGCGCACGAGGATGGTCTTGATCGCGACCTTGCGGTTGAGCCTGGGATCGAGACCCTCGTACACGACCCCCATCGCGCCCTTGCCGAGCACGCGCTGGAGCTTGTACCTGCCTAGGGACTCGAGTTGCTGATCGGCCATTGACGGTGCGTTCCTGACGGGCAGCCAGTCTTATGCCTGTCATTTTCCTCTGCAATCCGCCTTTTAGCCAAATTTCCCGAGAACCGGGTTTACAAAGTTTTCCCCTGGCCGCCTGGCGCCGCACTATGAGGGCCATGGCGGCGAGCACCGTCAACTCGCCCGCCTTCCCGCTTGTGCGGCTGCCGCTCAGGCCGCCTTGCGCTTGAGGAAACCGAAGATGCCGCCCGACTTCACCGGCGCTGCGGCTTGCGGCGCGGGCGCGGCTTCGAGGCGCTCGCTCTGGGCGAGGCGCTGGCCTTCACGCTGCTGGGCCTGGCGCTCCTGCTCGCGCGGGTCGCGCGCATCCGTCACCGTGGCCGGACGCTGTTGGGGACGTGCGCCCGAACGCACCGCCTGCGGACGCGCGGGATGCTGGCCGTCCTGACGGCGCTGCGGCTGGCCGGAGCGGGCCGGCTGGTCGGAGCGGCGTGCATGCTGGGGCCGCTCGCCGTTGCGCGTGGAGGGCCGCACCGCGGGCCGCGGCTGGCGGCGAGATTCGCCGGCGCGGGGCTGCTGGTCGCGGCGCGGTTGTTGCTCACGGCGTGCTTGCGGCTGCCGGCGCGGACGGTCGTCCACCTCGGGCGCCGAACGCGCGCCACGGGTGGGCTCGAAACCCGCCACGCTCTTCTGCTCGATCTTGCGGTTGATCAGCTTCTCGATATCCGCAAGCAGCGGGCGGTCTTCGGGGCCGACCAGCGAGATCGCCTCGCCGGATGCGCCCGCGCGGCCGGTGCGGCCGATGCGATGCACGTAGTCTTCCGAAACGTTCGGCAGGTCGTAGTTGACGACATGCGGCAGCGCTTCGATGTCGAGCCCGCGGGCCGCGATGTCGGTGGCCACGAGCACCTGAAGCGCGTTGTCCTTGAAACGCTTGAGCGCCTTGGTGCGCGCCGGCTGGCTCTTGTTGCCGTGGATGGCATCGGCTTGGATGCCGTCCTTCTCGAGCTGCTGGGCAAGGCGGTTGGCGCCGTGCTTGGTCTTGCAGAACACCAGCACCTGCTGCCAGTTGCCTTCCTTGACCAGGTGAGCGAGGAGCTCGCGCTTCCTCTCGCGATCGACCAGGTAGACCGACTGCGCGATCAGTTCGATCGGCGAGTTGCGGCGCGCGACTTCGACCGTCGCCGGGTCGCGCAGGATCGAGCCCGAGAGCTTGCGGATGTCTTCGGAGAATGTCGCGGAGAACAGCAGGTTCTGCCTTTTCACCGGCAAGAGCGCGATGATGCGGCGGATGTCGTGGATGAAGCCCATGTCGAGCATGCGGTCGGCTTCGTCGAGCACGAGGATCTCGATCGAGCGAAGGTCGATGGTGCGCTGCTGGACGTGGTCGAGCAGGCGGCCCGGCGTTGCGACGACGATGTCCACGCCGCGGCGCAGTTCGCTCGCCTGCGGGTTGAAGCCGACGCCGCCGAAAATCATCGCCGGGCGCAGGTTCATGTGCTTGCCGTAGTTGCGCACGCTTTCGTGCACCTGCGCTGCGAGCTCGCGTGTCGGCACGAGGATCAGTGCGCGAATCGGATGCTTGCCGCCGCCCTGGGGGGCGTTGGCCGCAAGGCGCTGCAGCATGGGCAGGGTGAAGCCCGCGGTCTTGCCGGTGCCGGTCTGGGCGGCGCCCAGCAGATCACGGCCGGCGAGGACGAACGGGATCGCCTGTGCCTGGATGGGGGTGGGGGTGGTATAGCCTTGCTCGGCGACAGCGCGCGTGAGCGCGTCCGACAGCCCGAGCGTCGAGAACGACGTATCGATGACTTTTCTCCTGGGGATCGGCCTGGGAAGAAACCCCTTTGTGGGAGGGCTTCCATACCGGTTCAGGCAGATGAAGTACTACTTAAGGGAAATTCGAGAGCCCGCGTGGTGCCGTTGATAACGGCGGGGCGGGGAGCCGCGAAGAGGGCTGAAGCGCTAACCGATTGAAGCGAAACAAGACCTTGCGACGCAGTATACACGAATCACTTGCGGTTGTCGCATTGCAATAGCGGCGACGGTGACGTGCTCACCATCGAGGCCAAGCCGGATGCGACGCAGTTCGAGCAGGCCTTCAAGGATTTTCATCCGGGCCGCATGGGGGGGGCTGCGCCGGACCGGGCATGAGGTCAGCGCGAAGACAGGCCCAGCTTGAGCGGCACCGCTTTCCCCGGCGCGTTCTCGGCGCGCTCCGCAGCGGGCTGGGCCAGTCGTGCCGCCTCGATGCCGGAGCCTTTCAATGCGTCGACCACCGCATCGGACCGGCGACGTGCGAGCGACTGTAGTGCGTCCGGCGCGAGCGCCTGTGTTTCGACCACCCTCTCGTAGATGCCGCGATACATGGGCGCGAGGTCGGCCACCTGCGGCTCGCCCCTGGTCAGGCGCCGTGCCCGCTGCATGACCGTGATTGTGGCCCCAGACGCCTTGGCGCCCTCTTCTGCCTCGGCCTTGCGCTTGTCCCAATCGGCCGCGCCACTGCGCTCGACCAACAGGGCGCGCAACGCGCTGCGAACCGCGTTGTCCTGAAGGTCCGGCGGCCCCGGCTCTTCGCCATCCGCCACCTTGATTCCTGCGCGGAGCGCCACTTCAACGCGCACGGCGCGCGTCCTTATTGCCAACCCGTCCGTGGCTTCGTTGTACGGCCCCGGCACTGAAAGCGTCAGCTGGGGGCGTTTCGCGAGCACGGTGGCAACCTGCTTGAGCTTCTCGCGCTCGGGGGGCTGGAGCCTCGCGCTCCCGGCATCGAAGTCGATCGACCCCAGCTTGTCGCCGCTGACGCCGAACAGCGATCCCAGCGCGCGGAAAGGCGCGGTCACGATCCTGGTGAGCACGGTGGTGATCGCTTTCCAGACCAGCGCGCCGTAGCTGAACTGCGGGTCTTCGAGGCTGCCGGACACTGGCAGCTCGAGGTTGATCCTGCCTTCGCTGTCCTTGAGGAGCGCGAGCGCGAGTTCGAGCGGCAGCTTGAGAGCATCCGGACTGTCGACGCGCTCTCCAAGGACGAGCTGGTCGAGAACCACGCTGTTCTGCCCCTCCAGCTGGCTGTTGCGCACCCTGTATTTCAAGTCGAGCGATACCTTGCCGGAGGCGATCCGGTAGCCGGCGAACTTCATGGAGTAGGGATTTGCCGTGACGAGGTCGACGTTCCTGAACACTACGGACACGTCGGTATTGTTGCGCGGCGCGAACGGGTTCAATTCGCCCCGGATGCGGGCGAGGCCGAACTCGCCCACGCGACCGTCCAGCTCCAGCTGGCTGCGGGTGGCCTTGTTCGTGGACAGGCCGTTGATGACCCCGTTGAGTTCGTGGATCTTCGCGCCGAACTGGGGCCGCAGGGTCAGGTCGGCGAAGTCGAGCGTCGCGTTCTGTACCCGCATGCGCCGCACGAGGAGCGGGAACGGATCGGCGGGCTGGTCCGGCGATCCCCCTGCGGATGGGAGTGGCGACGTCCCGGCGACGGCCGGCGGCGGGCTCACCAGCAGGCGTGTCGCGTTCAGCGTGCCATCTGCATCGATCAGCAGCTTGGCGTTCAATTCAGTCAGGCGCAGCTCGGGCACTTCGAGGCGGTTGGGCTGCAGCGTGAGCGTGAGCTTGTCGGTGCCCATATTCTTCAAGGCCGCAAACAGCTCGCCGCTTTCCTCGTCGAGCCTTAGGTTCATCACGTCGAAGCCGCCCGAGTAGCGCAGTTGCGGCGCCTTCGCGCCGCGGGGCGCAAAGGAAACCGCACCCTGCGCGGAGAGTGTTCCAGCCGCCAGCCTGAGCTTTACGAAGCGGGCAAGGATCGGTTGCATTGGTTTCAGCGCGAGGCCGTCGACCGTTACGTCCGCATCGACCGCGGCCTGCGCGGGCACGGCCCGCCCCTTCGCGGAGAACCTGCCACCTTCCCGCAGCGCGAAACCCGCCTCGAACCTGAGCGGCCGCTTCGGATCGTTCGACACATCCTTGAGTTTTGCCCCGACCTCGTGAGCATGGAGCGCAATTGTGTTTTCGACGTCCTCCAGGTCGGCGGTGAACTTGTCGAGGGACACGCTCCCCACGAGCGCCCTCCAGGGCGCGCCGGATCCTGCCGTCGGAACCAGGTCGAGCAGGTTGACGCGCCCCGCTTTGTCGCGCACCAACTTCACATGCCCACCGCTAAGACTCACGCTTGCCGCTTTCGCGCTCCGCGCCGCGAGGTCGGCTTCGCCGCCCGAAAGCAGGATCTCGTCCAGGCGCACCAACGCCGCATCCTTGGACCTCAACGCCAATTGGTGCACCCCGACGCCCAGCCCACTAAGCGCAACCTTGCTCGCCGAGCCGAACTCGGCGTCGAGCACCGACTTGAACTCGACCCGCCCGATAGAGGCAATCACCGGCACCGCCGCAGTCTGGTCCTCGAGCCCCAGGGCGAAACTGTCGAGGCCGATTTGCGCGACGTTCAGCTTCCATGGTGCCGCCTTCGCAGCCTCCGGCGAGGGTGCCGCGGCAGCCGACTTGCCCAGCGCAAGCTGGATCCGGTCCAGCAGGTCGATGCGTCCCTGCTTGTCGCGCACGAGCTTCAAATGCCCGCCGCGCAGGCTCACGCTCGCCACCTTCGCATGCCTTCTTTCGAGGTCGGCTTCGGCGCCGGCCAGCAGAATCTCATCCAGGTGCATCAGGGGCGCATCCTTTGGACCCACTGACAATTGGTGGATCCCGACGCCCATCTCGCCGAGCGCAACCTTGTTCACCGGGCCGAACTCTGCGTCGAGCCCTGTCTTGATCGAGACCCGCCCGATCGAAGCCACCAGCGGCACGGCAGCAGACCGGTCTTCTAACCCGAGGGCGAAGTTGTCGAGGCTGACCTGCAGGATCTTCAACTTCCATGGCACGGCGTCCCCGGCCGACTTCGCAGCTTCGGGCAAGGATGTCGCGGCAGGCGCCTTGGCGAGCGCAAGCACATTCAGAACGCCGTTGGCATCGCGCTTCACAACCGCCTTGCCGCCGTCAAAGGCGATCGAGTCCACGGAGATTTCGCGCTTCGCGTAGTCGGCATTGACCTTGCCGGCCTTGAGCGTCTTCAGCGCGAGGAACGGCTCCTCGGCACCGCCTGCCTTGAGCGCAAAGTCCTCGACGCTGAAAGCCGCCCCATTGATGCTTGCCTCTACGCGGCCGTCACGGTAACTGGCCCTGTATGGCAACTCGAAGCCAGCCTTGCCGCCGATCACTTCGGCGGCGGTGTAGGGTTTCGCGTAGGCGGCGAGCTCGGGGAGGGAAATGGATTCGGCGCTGACCACGCCGCTTGCGGCGATCGGATTCAAGGACGCCTCGCCCTTCCAGCGCAGCACTCCGCCCCGGGTGGTATTCGCGCTGAACGTATACGGCCCCTTGTCCTGCGGCAGCGTGCTCAGGTTGTCGAAGCGCACGCTAATCGGCGCGAGTGCGTTGGTGTACCCCGCGCGCCGGTCGGTGAAATCCGCGCGGCCCCGCTCGAACACGAGCGCATCGATCACCAGCCGCGGCAGTTCGGCGTCCGTGTCCTTCGGCCAGTCGCGCGTGAGGTCGTCGATCAACGCCGCCAGGTTGATGCGCCCATCCGGCGCGATGTCGAGGAGGGCCTTCGGCTCGGTGAGGCGGACTTCCGCGAAGTGCCATGCGCGCCGCGTGATCGAAGACCACTCGAGATCGGCCACGAGCGCGGCGAAACCGCCGATCGGCCGGCCGTCGGCCTCGGCCAGGTTGAAGTCGCGCAGTTCGACCCGCAGGGTGAATGGGTTGACCTTCACCTTGCCGATCGATGCCTTGCGGTGCAGTTGCCTGTCCGCAAACCCAGGCAGCTTGGACTCGACCAGTGCAGGCACCGCGAAGAAACCGCCGAGCGCATACAGGGCCAGCGCGAAGGCCAGCGAAGCGGCGGCCAAAAGGAATCGACGCGGCCAGCGCCCCCGGGGGGTGGACGCTGCAGGCGGCGTGGTCACAGGCTGCGGGATTGGGTCGGTCATGAAGGCGATTTGAAATGAAAGCGGCTGTCCTTGTTGCCCACGACGATGCGGGCGTTCCTTTCGAAGCTCCAGTACGCAAGCGCCCAGTCGAAGAGCA
>CAZZDV010000036.1:0-22716 GCA_964652785.1 uncultured Bordetella sp. | reverse complement strand
CGACAGGATGTTGGACTGATTGTCGGAGCGCACCGCGTTGATGATCGCGCCGAAAATCCCGTTGCTGTTCTGAACTGCCGCGCCGACCAGCCCGCCATTGATGCTGGACAGGACATTGGCGGCCGCGCCGATCAGCTCGCTGCCCGCCCCCGCGAACCGGGCGATCTCCGCGATGTGCTGTCGGGTGAGCGCGATCTCGGCGCGCGTCGGGTAATACTCGGGCAGCGTGCAGATCTCCTCGAAGAGGGCGCTGCCGCGCGCGTCATAGAAATACTTGGGCGGCAGCTCCTTTCGCGCGAGCGAGAGGCCTGCGACGACGTCTTCGAGGAAATTGTCCGGCGCAACCGCGCTGCCGTGGAAGCTGACCTGCCCTTTCGAGGTCATGCGTTCGCGATCATCTTGAACTGCGCCAGCCTGTGCGGCGGTTATCCCCGCGTACGCGGCGCGGTGCTGGTCTCGAGCCACTTCTTGATGCGCTGGGCGTCGCCGATGCGCGAATTCTTGCCCCACGAATCGAGCAGCACCACCACGACGTCCTTGCTGGCAAGGCGCACGCGCATGACGAGGCATCGCCCGGCTTCGTTGATGAACCCGGTCTTCGAAAGTCCGATCTCCCAGCTCTGCCCGCGCACGAGGCCGTTGGTGTTGTGGTACTGCAGCGGCTGCCCGAACACCTGCACCTGCGCCTGGTCGCGCGTGGAGAACTGGCGGATGACCGGGTATTCGTGCGCAGCCGTTACCAGCCGCGCGAGGTCGGGCGCCGTGGAGACGTTGCCCGGCGTGAGGCCGGTCGAGTCCGCGAAGCGCGAGCTCTGCATGCCGAGGGCGCGCGCCTTGTCGTTCATCGCGGCGATGAAGACCGCGGTGCCGCCCGGATAGGTGCGCGCCAATGCAGCGGCGGCGCGGTTCTCCGAGGCCATGAGCGCAAGCAGCAGCAATTCATTGCGTGAAAGCATCGCGCCGGGACGCAAGCGCGAATGCGTGCCCTTGAGATGGTCCATGTCATCCGAACTGATGACGACGCGGTCTTCGAGCTCGAGCCCGCGGTCGAGGACCACCATCGCGGTCATGAGCTTGGTGATCGAAGCGATCGGGAGCACGGCTTCGGCATTCTTGGAGAAGATCGTCTCGCCGCTCGAAGCGTCCTGCACCAGCGCGCTCGATGAGCGCAGGAAGATCTGGTTGGGATTTGCGGCCTGGACGCGGTCGAACTCGTCGACGAACTTCACTTTCTGGACGGCTGCCTTGGCTTTTTTCTTCGGTCCGGCGCCCTGCGCAAACCCCACGGTGAGGGCAAGGACAGCGAAAACCGCAAACAAAGCGACGATTTTTTCCAGCCTGTGGAGCTGACGCGGATGCGCTTCCATCGATTTATGCCCTGAGCAGGTTTTCGCGCAGTCTAGGCGCGCGATTCCGAAAAATCAAGGAAAAATAAGGGTCTGGGCCCGTTTTTTCACTAATGGCATGAACTTCACGCACGCCAAAGGAACTGCTTAACGGTACTACGGAATCAGGCTGCGGGGGTCTCCGGCGTGCCGGAAGCCTCCTCCTCCTGCTGCTGGAGTGCCCACATCTGGGCGTACTGGCCGCCGGTTTCCAGCAGCTCGCGATGCGTGCCGCGCTCGATGATGCGACCTGCGTCCATCACCAGGATCTGGTCGGCATCCATGATCGTCGACAGCCGGTGCGCGATCACGAGGGTGGTGCGCCCCTGCGCGATGCGCGTGAGCTCGGCCTGGATGTAGCGCTCGGTTTCCGAATCGAGCGCCGAGGTGGCTTCGTCGAAAATCAGGATGCGCGGGTTCTTGAGGATCGCGCGCGCAATCGCCACGCGCTGTTTTTCGCCGCCGGAGAGCTTGAGGCCGCGCTCGCCCACCGGTGACTCGTACCGGGCAGGCAGGGTCTCGATGAACTCGTGGATGTGCGCCGCGCGCGCAGCCTCGATGACTTCGTCGTTTGCCGCCTCGGTGCGGCCATAGTGGATGTTGTAGCGGATCGTGTCGTTGAAGAGCACCGTGTCCTGCGGGACGATGCCGATCGCGCTGCGCAGGCTCTTTTGCGTGACTTCGCGGATGTCGGCGCCGTTCACCACGATCGATCCGTCAGTCACGTCATAGAAACGGTAGAGCAGACGCGCAAGCGTCGACTTGCCCGAGCCGGAATGGCCCACGACCGCGACTCGCGCCCCAGCGGGAATCGCGAATGAAACGCCGAAAAGGATCTGGCGTTTCGGGTCATAGCTGAAGTTCACGTCGCGGAATTCCACGCGCGCAGGGCCGGGCGGCGCGTCCGGTGCCCCCGGCTTGTCTTTCACCTCCAGGTTCTGCGACAGCAGGTTGAACATGCGGTCCATGTCGGCGAGCGACTGCTTGATCTCGCGATAGACCATGCCGAGGAAGTTGAGCGGCACGTAGAGCTGGATGAGCAGCCCATTGATGAGCACGAGGTCGCCGAGCGTGAGCTTTTTCTGGGCCACGCCATCGGCCGCAAGCCACATGAGCGCCGTCACGGCCACGGCGATGATCAGGCTCTGCCCGATGTTGAGCAGGCCGAGCGACATCTCGTTCGTGACTGCGGCCGTTTCGTAGCGCTGCAGGCTCTCGTCGTAGCGGCCGGCCTCGAATTCCTCGTTGCCGAAGTACTTGACCGTCTCGTAGTTGAGCAGGCTGTCGATCGCGCGCGTGTTGGCCTTCGAATCCAGCTCGTTGGCGTGCTTCCTGATCTCGATGCGCCACTCGGAGATGAAGAACGTGTACGCGATGTACGCCGCGACCGCACCGAACGTGATCGCCGCGAACCGCCAGTCGAACTTCGCGAGCAGCACCGCGGCCACCAGCGCGAATTCGAGGATCACCGGAATGATCGAGAAGATGAGGTACGAAAGCAGCGTCGACATGCCGCGCGTGCCGCGCTCGATGTCGCGCGTCATGCCGCCGGTCTGGCGGTCGAGATGGAAGCGCAGCGACAGGTCGTGCAGGTGGCGGAACACGCCAAGCGCCACGCGCCTGATTGCGCGCTGGGTGACGCGCACGAAGACGACATCGCGCAATTCGGCGAACAGCGTGGTCGAGAATCGCAGCAGCCCGTACATCAGCAGCAGCGCCATCGGGATGAGGAGGACCGCCTGCCTCGGATCGAGGTCGTCGACGATCTGCTTCATCAGCAGCGGCACGCTGACGTTCGCGAGCTTGGAGACGACCAGCAGCACCAGCGCGAGGCCGACCCGCCAGCGGTATTCCCACAGGTAGGGCGTCAGGCCTGCGATGACGCGCCATTCGCTGCGTCGGGTTTCCTGCTGCGAGGCGGGGGCGTCTGGGGCGGAGTGCGGGGAAGCTGAGGGTACTGCCGACATGGGGCGAATTATCGCCGATCCGCGGGGCCTGCCCGGCTGTTGTGGCGCGCTAGCCGTTCAAATGACAGGCGGCGCGATGTCCCGTCCCGACCTCTTTGAGCAGCGGAGCTTCCACTTTGCAGCGATCGAAAGCACGCGGGCAGCGGGTGTGGAAATGGCACCCCGAAGGCGGGCGCACGGGGCTGGGCACGTCGCCCTTGAGCACGATACGCTGGCGCTTGACCTCGGGGTCGGGAATCGGGACGGCGGACAGCAAGGCTTCGGTGTAAGGGTGCCGGGGCGACGTATACAGCTCACTGGCGCCGGCGATCTCGACGATCCGCCCAAGATACATGACCGCCACGCGCGTGCTGATGTGCTGCACGACCGACAAATCGTGCGCAATGAAAAGGTAGGTCAGGTCGAATTTCTGCTGCAGGTCCTCGAGCAGGTTGATGACCTGGGCCTGGATCGAGACGTCGAGGGCCGAGACCGGCTCATCGCAAACGATGAGCCTCGGTGAGACCGCAAGCGCGCGTGCGATGCCGATGCGCTGGCGCTGGCCGCCGGAGAACTCATGCGGATAGCGGCGCAGGTGGTCCGGCTGCAGGCCGACGGTCTCGAGGAGCTCGAGCACGCGGTCTTCGAGCTCGCGGGCACTGTTGGTGAGCTTGTGGATCAGCAGCGCCTCACCGACGATCGCACCCACCGTCATGCGCGGATTGAGCGAAGCGTAGGGGTCCTGGAAGATGATCTGCATCTCTCGCCGGACCGCACGCAATGCGTTGGCGCCGAGCTTGGGCACATTGCGTCCGTCGAACCAGACCTCCCCCGACGTGGGCTCGATCAGACGCAGGATGGCGCGCCCGGTGGTCGACTTGCCGCAGCCCGACTCGCCCACGAGCCCGAGCGTTTCGCCCTTTGCGATGTCGAAGCTCACGCCGTCGACCGCGTGCACGACCTCGGATTCGCGCGAGAACAAGCGCCCCGCGAGCGGGAAATGCTTGACGAGGTTGTCCACGCGCAAAAGCGTTTCAGGCATCGGTCAACCTTTTCACAGGACGCACGCGACCTTGTGCCCGGGCGCGATTTCGCGCAGCGGCGGAGTCGTGGAGCACACAGGCTGCACGAACCCGCAGCGCGACGCGAAGCGGCATGCGGGCCCGGGATCGACGAGGCTGGGCACGATGCCGCCGATCGCCTGCAGCCTGCGTTTGCCGGTGACTGCGGTATCGACGCGCGGAATCGAAGCGATCAGTCCCTGCGTATAGGGATGGCGCGGGTTGCGGAACAGCTCGCGCACCGGCGCTTCCTCCACGACCTTGCCGGCGTACATCACCACGACGCGCTGGGCGTTCTCGGCGATCACGCCCATGGCATGGGTGATCAGCATCACCGCCATGCCGTACTCCGCTTTCAGGCCGGCGAGCAGCTCGAGGATCTGGGCCTGGATGGTCACGTCGAGCGCGGTGGTCGGCTCGTCGGCGATCAGCAGCCGTGGATTGCACGCCAGCGCCATGGCGATCATGACGCGCTGGCGCATGCCGCCGGAAAATTGGTGCGGGTAGTCGTTTACCCTGCGCTCAGGATTGGGGATCTGCACCAGCGCGAGCATCTCGATGGCGCGCTCGATAGCCGCGCGCCTGCCCAGCCCTTCGTGAAGACGCAGTACCTCTGCGATTTGCTCACCGACGCCGTAGACCGGGTTTAGCGAAGTCATCGGCTCCTGGAACACGATGCCGATTTCCTTGCTGCGCAGCTTGTTCATTTCCTCCGCGGTCAGCGGCACGAGGTCGCGGCCCTCCCAAAGGATCTGTCCGGCCGCGATGCGGCCCGGGGGCGTGGGGATGAGCTTCATGACCGACATCGCGGTGACGCTCTTGCCGCAGCCCGACTCGCCGACCACGCCGAGCGTCTCGCCGCGGTCGATGTGGAGGTCGACGCCATCCACCGCGTGCACCACGCCCTCGTCGGTATCGAAGTAAGTCTTCAGCCCGCGGACCTCGAGCAGGTGCCCCCCCACTACATCACCTTGCGCGGGTCGAGGGCATCGCGCAGGCCGTCGCCCATGTAGTTGATCGAGAGCACGATGAGGAAGATCGCGGTGCCCGGGACCACGGCCCAGTGCGGGGCGACGTCGAGATAGTCCTTGGCGTCGTACAGGATGCGGCCCCAGGTGGGAATGTCGGACGGAAAGCCCAGCCCGAGAAAAGACAGGGTCGATTCCGCGATGATCGCAGCGGCCACGTCGATCGTGCCGGCCACGATGACCGGACCGAGGGAGTTCGGCAGGATGTGGCGAACGACCTGGCGCGAGGTTGTCGCGCCCAGCGCGCGCGCCGCCTCCACGAACTCCTTCTCGCGCAGCGACATGAACTGCGCGCGCACCAGCCGCGCCACCGGCATCCAGCGAAAACCGCCGATGACGGCGACGATGAGAATGAACACGCCCATCTCCGGCCCGACGATCACCTTAAGAGAATCGCGAAACAGGTAAATGATGAGCAGCAGCAGCGGCAACTGCGGCAGAGACAAGAACAAGTCGGTGAGCCACATGAGCGCGACGTCGACCCGGCCGCGTGAAATGCCGGCAATCGCCCCGATCGTGATACCGACGACGACCGCGATCACCATTGCCGCCAGCCCCACCGCGAGCGAGATGCGCCCGCCGTAGAGCATGCGCGAAAGGATGTCCTGGCCCAGATCGTCGGTGCCCAGCGGGTGCTTCCAGGAGGGGCCTTTCAGCTTGGCGCCGAAATCGATCTCGTTGATCGGAACCTGCCACAGGAGCGGGCCGAGCAGCACCGCCAGCGTGGTCACTGCGAGGATCACCGCGCCTGCAAGCGCCAGCTTGTGGCGGCGGAAACGCCTCCAGGCCTCCGCCGCAGGGGAGGTGCTGCGGCCCCTGGCGCGCGCAACCGCGGGCGCCGCGCTATCGGTAGGAGATGCGGGGATCGAGCCAGCCATAAATGATGTCCGCAAGCAGGTTGCACAGGATGACCAGCGCCGAAAGCACGAACGTGACCGCCATGATCACCGGCGTGTCGTTGGCCTGGATCGCGCTGATGAGGAGCGACCCGATGCCCGGCACGCGGAAGATCTGCTCGGTGACGATGGCTCCGCCGAAAATCGCGGGCATCTGCAAGGCCACCAGCGTGACCACGGGAATCAGGGCGTTGCGCACCACGTGCTTGACTACGACCACGCGCTCGGCCAGGCCCTTGGCGCGCGCGGTGTTGACGTAATCGAGCTTGATCACGTCCAGCACCGCCGAGCGCACGTAGCGCGTCCACGACGCGCCCTGGAAAAGGCCAAGGACCGCGACCGGCATGATCGCCTGCCGGAAGTGTTCCCAGTACCAGCGCCAGCCGGTGGCGCTGATGTCGGCCCGGTACACGAACGGCAGCCAGTCGAGGTAGACGCTGAAGAGCAGGATGAAGAGGATGCCGGTAAAGAACGTCGGCAGCGAAAAGCCGATGAAGGCGAGGGTGTTGGCAACTTGGTCGAAGAGCGAATAAGGCCGCGTCGCGGCATACACGCCGACCGGCAGGGCGATCAGCAGCGCGAGGAGTTGGGATGAGCCGATGACGAACAAGGTCACGGGCAGGCGCTGCATGATCAGCGTGTCGACATCGACGCGGCTCGCGAACGAGAACCCCCAGTCCCCCTGCACCATGGAGCCGAACCAGCGCACATAGCGCGTCGCGACGGGGTCGTCCAGGCCGAACTGGGCACGCAGCCTTGCGCGCACTTCGGCGGGGATGTTCGGGTTGGTCGCGAGTTCCTCGAACGGATCGCCGGGGGCGAGCGCCAGCACCGTGAACAGCACGATGCTGATCCCGATCAGGCTCGGGATCGCAATGAGCAGGCGCCGGGCGATGTACCCGCTCATGGGCGGTCTTGCACGCGACCTTCCACGCCGCCTTTCACGCTTCCCTGTACCAGTCCTTCAGGTTCCAGAGGTCGTTGTCCCAGCCCGACAGCGGCGCCTTGAGCTTGGCGGCCACGGCGGAAACCCGCGCGCGGTGCGAAACAGGAACCACCGCGTGTCCTTCGATCACAAGGTCGTTCAGCCGGATGAACAGCGCCGCGCGCTTGACCGGGTCAAGCTCGCTTTCTGCGGCGCGGTAGGTCTTGTCGTATTCCTCGCTCTTCCAGCGCGTGATGTTGCGGCCCTGCCACTTGTTCTCCTTGGTCGAGAGCTCCCAGGAAGTGAACTGGTTCATGAACCTTTCCGGGTCGGGCTGCGGCATGGTCGTGTTGTACATCTGCAAATCACAGAAGAACTTCGTGTAAGTGTCCGGGTTGGCGACATCGGAGGAGAAGAACACCGAGGCGGTGACCGCCTTGAGCTCGAGGTCGATGCCCGCCTTCTGGCAGGCCTGCTTGATGATGGCCTGGCACTTCTGGCGCGGGGCGTTGATCGAGGTCTGGAACACGAGCTTCAACTTCTTGCCGTCTTTGGCCCGCACGCCCTCCGGCCCGCGCTTCCAGCCTGCGGCTTCGAGCAGCTGGCCGGCCTTGTCGACGTTGAACTCCCATTTCGCGTTGGGAGAGCGAAAGCGCGTCGGGCTATTGAGGAAATTGGCGGTGGAGGCGCCGCCGCGCCCGTAGATGTGCTCCTGGATCGCCGCGCGGTCGACCAGCATGGACAGCGCCCGGCGCACCGCCGGGTCGGTGAGGATCGGATGACGGCTCTTCGCGCTCGCCCTTTCGCCGTCGACCTCGGTCCACGGATCGGTGGAGTTGAGCTGCAGGTGCTCGATGCTGCCCCCGCCGAAGTTCTCGGCGCGGCCGCGCCCGCCCTTCTCCAGCCTGAGCAGGATCTCGTCCTCGACCTGCAGGTTCCAGGCGTAATCGAACTCGCCCGTCTGGATCACGGCGCGTGCGGCCGAAACCGCGTCGCCGCCGCCCTTCATTTCGATAGTGTCGAAGTAGGGCCGGTTGGGCTGGTGGTAGGTCGGGTTGAGCGCGCCCCGGACCATGTCACCGGGCTTGAAGTCGACGAAGCGGTACGGCCCGGTGCCCACCGGCCGCAGGTTCGTCGGGGCTTCGCGCGACTTGGCGCCCTTGTAGGCCTCGAACAGGTGCTTCGGGATGATCATGCCGACGGTGCCCACCAAAGGATCGGCCCAGTACGGGGTCGGCTTCTGGAAAACGACCCGCACGGTGTACGCATCGATCTTCTCGACCTTGCAGTCCTTGTAGCTGCCGCTGGTAACCGCGCTGGTCGCCGGGTCGGCTGCGTATTCCCAGGTGAACACAACGTCATCCGCGGTGAACGGCCGTCCGTCGTGCCACTGGACGTCTTTCTTCAGCTTCCAGATGACCGACGTGCCGTCGCGCGCGAGGCCGCCGTTCTGCACGCTCGGGACTTCCGCCGCGAGCATGGGCACCAGGTTGCCCTCCGGGTCCCATCCGGCCAGCGGCTCGTAGAAGATGCGCGAGCCTTCCTGGTCCTTGGTGCCTACCGCGAAATGCGGATTCAGCAGCGTGGCGCCCTGCCACCAAAGCACCTTGAGCGGCCCGCCGCCGCCGCGCTTGACGGGCTTGTAGTCGGACCGGGTCTGCGCATGCGCAACACCCGAGAGCGACAAAAGCTGGTTGGCCATGGGGGCCGTGAGGCCCACGCCTGCGAGGATCTGGATGAATCGGCGCCGGGAAAGCCTGTTCGTCTTTACCCCGTCGATCAGGCTGCGAAGTGTTTTCTCGTTCACGCGATGCCCCCCGTTGAATGCGATCGTGTGCTGCGCGGCCATGGTATACCTGCCATCAGGACAGTGAAAGTCCGTTTGTGGTGCGTCGCCTGCAGCCGGCGGCCAGGGCGTCGCGATCTTGTCCACGTAGCACCATTTCCAGTTCTCGCCCGGCTCGATCGAACGGATGATCGGGTGACTGGTTTCATTGAAATGCGCGGTCGCGTGCTTGTTCTTGGAACTGTCGCAGCAACCCCCGTGGCCGCACCGCATGCACATTCGCAAATGCACCCATGCATCGCCGCTCGCCTGGCATTTGGCGCACACGTCGGTGGCGGTCTCCAGCACCTTGATCTCTCCTTCGTGCGGGCAGCACAGCAAGCCCGAGATGCAGATGCCTGAAATGGGAGGCCAAATCGCCGATCACCGCATGCAAGGAGCGCAGCCCGAACTCTTAGAGCTCATAACTTGAAATAGCCGCCGAATTGTCGCGCAGGAGGTACATCTGCCCAAATTGGGTCGGTCACATTTCGGCCTACATTCCTGATCCCCGGGGCTCTTTCTTTTTATTGTTTATTCCTTTTGGCTGTCGGCGATCCTCGCTACTGCGCTTAGCCTCGACTTCGGAATCACTTGGTGATTCAAAGATTGCATCCAGTGATTCGATTGCACGGTCATGTGATTCAAGACTCTTCCGAGCCAATGCATAAGCGCGCGTTGCGTGTTTGCGAGCAGATACGGGGATCGCCTTCGCGGCAACCTCAATGGCGCCCGGATGACGTTCCGAAAGGACCGCAAGGAGCACTGCCGCTTGGGAGATATCCTTCTCTGACTTTTCGCCGCGATTTCTAAGTTGGGAGACGATGAGTTTGTGAATCGCAAAGCGCTCAGGGGTAGGAACCCGAACTCTGCAACATCCCTCTCTCGCGAGAAGCGCTGTCTCCTGCGAGTCGCCAAGGACATAGCTAAGATAAGGCAGTCCTGTTGCGTGCGCGTGTAGTTCGGGCACTTCAACAGTTCGAATTTCCGATCCACTGGTAGGTACGAGCAAGTCCACCTGAAAGGAAGATCCGCCGGCCTCTCCGAATGATGTGCTCGGTTCCCGATGGTCGAGTCGCGGGTTTTCCACGAGCGGGAGCCCCGACTCCTTCAGCATCTCCAAAAAGCTCGCCGGTGGAGCCTCGAACGCCAACCTCGCACCGCGCGCGATATCTACGTCCAAGGTGGCGTATTGCGCAGCCCTCACTCCGAGTTGGTTTAGCAAAGTGCCATAGGCGTGAGAGCCGATTAGCATGCCGCCAGCTTTGAACAGGCCGTTATTGCTTAGCGTGGCAACCGCTGCGAAGGTCTTGTTGTCGGCAACGTTGAAGCCCTCTCGTCCAAGCAGACGGATGTCTTTTGTTATGGCTGCAAGTGAGTTGATCTTTTTACTGAGCTCGTCGGCCAGCGTGTCAGCTTCTGCGCTACCGATCGGACCCGCGAGATATTTCTCGATTTTTTTGCCATTAACGTCGTAGTACTGACGTGCGTAGAACTCGAACCCTCCCGCGTTTTTTCGCTTTACGAGACTCCCAGGGGTGCCAATAAGTACGGCGACCTGACTGCGCGAGTAGTTCTCGAGATCCCCGAAGAGCACGCTAAGCGCTTGGGGATGAGGTACGTAAAGGGGCCTTGACATTGCGACCTCTGTATCAGTCAAAAGAGTACTTTGACGGATACACATATATCCGTCAAGACTGAATAATGACGGATACAGAAGGAGAGATACACAGATCCTCGAATCGGACGGCGCCGCGCTTTTGAACGCGGTCTATGACTTCGCTTTCGACGGGCTACTGACGCCGTGGTTGGCCGAAGAGATGTACGAAGGGATGAGCGCCTGGCAAGGCCGCTTTGAAGGTCTCCAGAAGATAGTTGCCTTGGAGTGGCATGGTCAACACGCGTTTGAGAAATGCATACATGCGGTGGAAATAGCCCACCTACGCCAACTGTTTACTCACGGGTCGTTTACTGCAACGGTGGATGCATTGGCATCCAACTGCATCCACCTTAGAGAATTCGCGGTCCTCGCTGGCCTTGAAGAAAAAACCGTCCGCAACATGGCAAATCCTGGGCACAAACAACATATCCCTACCCAGACCATCGGCCGGCGCACCTTCGTCGCACTCAAAGACGCGCTGCCTTGGCTCGAAGCCCGCGGCTTCGCTCCTACGGTGCTAACGGATACGCGGCCAGACCGGGATTATTCGGAGCTTCCTTTCGCCTCCAGAAAGGATCTCGCCCAATTTGTAAAGAGCCAACGCGAGCGTCTCACGATGGACATCGTGTTGGCGCCGATTGAATATTGACCGGCGGTGGCACGCTCAGTATGATTCAAACGTTCGTTTTAATTCAATCCTCTTAAACCGCCGACCACCCATGACGCTACGCGCCGTAAAGCCCCAGCACGAAACCCGCCGCCGCATCCTCGATGCCGCGGAAGAACTGTTCATGCAGCACGGATTCGAAGGCGCCTCGATGCGCCTGCTCACCACCAAGGCCGGCGTGAATCTCGCCGCGGTCAACTATCACTTCGGCTCCAAGGACGCGCTCATCGAAGCCGTGTTCCAGCGCCGGCTCGACCCGATGAACGCCGCGCGGATTGCGGAACTCGACCGGCTCGAGAAGGAAGCCGGCGGCGAGGCCCTCGCGCCCGAAGCCATCATCCGCGCTTTCATCGGCGAATCGCTTTCGATGATCGAGGATAACCGCAATGGCGGGCGCAATTTCGTGCGCCTGCTCGGCCGCACCTATACGGAGCCGGCCAAGCCGATCCGCACGCTGATTGGCCGCATGTACGCGGCCACGATGGAGCGCTTCAAGGCCGCGTTTGCGCGTTCGCTGCCGGAACTTCCGAGCGGCGAGTTGTTCTGGCGAATGCACTTCATGTTCGGCACGCTTTCGTACACGCTCGCGGCCACGGATACCGTGCAGCTGATTGCGGGCTTCAAGCCCGAAGACCGCCATGACTCGCGCGCGCTGCAGGAGCGCCTGGTCCAGTTCCTTACCGCCGGGCTGCTGGCCCCGATGCCCGGCGCCACTTCAAGCACTGTCCGCAAGGCCGCCTAAGAGCCGAAAGCAAAGGAGACTTCAATGACAGCCATCCTAATCATCGTCGCAATCCTCGCGGTCATCGCGTTCGTGCCGCCGATCCGCCGCGCCCTGTTCAGCAACCCGATCCTCTCGGTGTACCGGCGCATCCTCCCGGACATGTCGCAGACCGAGAAGGAAGCCATCGACGCAGGCACGGTCTGGTGGGATGGCGACCTGTTCTCGGGCAAGCCCGACTGGGACAAGCTGCTGATGACCCCCGAGGCCAGGCTCACCGCGGTAGAGCAGGCGTTCCTCGACGGCCCCTGCGAGGAACTGTGCGCGATGACGGACGACTGGGAGATCACCCACGAGCGCTATGACCTGCCGCCGCGGGTGTGGCAGTACATCAAGGACAAGGGCTTCCTCGGCATGATCATCCCGAAGAAGTACGGCGGCCTGCAGTTCTCGGCGCTGGCGCACTCGGCGGTGGTCATGAAACTCGCGACCCGCTCCAACGCGGCGTCCGTGAGCGTAATGGTGCCGAACTCCCTCGGACCGGCCGAACTGCTGCTCCACTACGGCACCGAAGAGCAGAAGAATTACTACCTGCCGCGCCTCGCCAAAGGCCTCGAGGTGCCGTGCTTCGCGCTGACGAGCCCGGAAGCCGGCTCGGACGCCGCTTCGATTCCCGATTTCGGCATCGTGTGCAAAGGCATGTGGCAGGGCAAGGAAACGCTGGGCATGCGCGTCACCTGGGACAAGCGCTACATCACGCTCGGCCCGGTCGCGACCCTGCTTGGTCTCGCGTTCCGCCTGTACGACCCCGAGAAGCTGCTCGGTGCGCAGTTCGACGGTCGTGAAGACCTCGGGATCACCTGCGCCCTCGTGCCGACCGGCACGCCCGGCGTGAGCATCGGCCGCCGCCACCTGCCGCTGAATGCGGTGTTCCAGAACGGCCCGAACTCCGGCAAGGACGTCTTCATGCCGCTCGAATGGATCATCGGCGGCCGCGACTACGCGGGCAAGGGCTGGATGATGCTGATGAACTGCCTCGCCGCGGGCCGCGCGATTTCACTTCCGACCTCTTCGGTCGGCGGCGCCAAAGCCATGGCGCGCTACACCGGAGCTTATGCGCGCGTGCGCAGCCAGTTCAAGACACCGATCGGAAAACTCGAAGGCGTCGAGGAGGCGCTCGGCCGCATCGCTGCGAATGCCTACATGATGGATGCTTCACGCATCATGACGGCCGGCGCGGTGGACGCCGGCGAGAAGCCTTCCGTGGTTTCGGCAATCATGAAGCTGCACATGACCGAGCGCGTGCGCAAGGTCGTCGACGACGCGATGGACATCCACGGCGGCAAGGCCATCTGCCTCGGGCCGAACAACTGGGTCGGACGCGGCTACCAGGTGGTGCCGGTGGGCATCACGGTGGAAGGCGCAAACATCCTTACGCGCAGCCTGATCGTGTTCGGACAGGGCGCGATCCGGTGCCATCCGTACGTGCTGCGCGAAATGCTCGCGGCGAAGAACGAAGACCGGGCTGCGGCCACGGTCGAATTCGACCGCGCGCTCTGCGGCCACATCGTGCACACCGCGGCCAACAAGCTGCGCGCGTTCTTCCATGCGATTACGGGTTCGGCATTCGCGTCCGCACCTGAAACCGCGGCGCCGGAGACACGCGGTTACTACAAGGACTTGTCGCGCATCTCGGCGGCCTTCGCCTTCCTCGCCGATGTTTCGATGCTGGTGCTGGGCGGCTCGTTGAAGAGAAGGGAAAAAATCTCCGCACGCCTCGGCGATGCCCTGTCGATGCTGTATCTGGGCAGCGCGACGCTCAAGCGCTTCGAGGACACCGGCCGGCCGCGCGAAGACCTGCCGCTGGTGCACTACTCGATGCGGGACATCCTGTACCAGGCGCAGCAGGCGCTCGATGGCGTGATCGCGAATTTCCCGAGCCGGCTGATCGCCGCCGGCCTGCAGGTGGTCCTTTTCCCGCTCGGCAAGCGCTTTGCGCCGCCGTCGGACGAGCTCAACCACCAGTGCGCCACGCTGCTGCTTTCGCCGTCGGCTGCACGCGACCGCCTCACCGTGGGGATGTACCTGTCGAAGTCCGAGGCCGATCCCACCGGGCAGCTCGAAGCCGCGTTCCTCGCGACGATCGCGTGCGAGCCGATCGAGAAAAAGCTGCGTGAAGCCGTCAAGAGCGGCAAGCTCGAGCGCCGCATGCAGGAAGACATCGCAACGCTGGCGCGCGACAAGGGCTTCATCACTGCCGACGAGTTCACCTTCTGGCAGCGCAAGGAAACCCTGCGCAAGGGCGTGATCAAGGTCGACGATTTCCCGCAGGACTTCGGCCGCGCCGAAGCGCTTGCCAGGCTCGACGAAACACAACCGGCGATCGCCAAGGCCGCGTAAGAGAGCAGGACCCTGCGCGCGAGGTTCGCAATCACCTCGAGCGCGCGGGCGCACAATCGAAAGCAACAAGGGGGCGGCCATGGCCAGCGCACTATCCAAACCGATCTACATCGTCGACGGCGCGCGTTCGCCGTACCTCAAAGCACGCAACAAGCCCGGGCCGTTCTCGGCAGGTGACCTCGCCACACAGTCGGGTCGCGCGCTGCTCATGCGGCACAAGTTCTCCCCGACCGAGCTGGATGAAGTCATCCTGGGCTGCGCTTCGCCTTCGGTAGATGAAGTCAACATCGGCCGCGTCGTCGCACTGCGCATGGGCTGCGGCCAGAAAGTCCCGGGATGGACCGTGATGCGCAACTGCGCCTCGGGCATGCAGGCGATCGACTCGGGCATCAACAACATCCTCGCCGGGCGCTCGCACCTGGTCATGGCAGGCGGCACCGACGCGCTTTCCCGCGCGCCGCTGCTCTTCTCGGACGCGATGGTCCTGTGGCTGTCCAACTGGTACGCCGCGAAGACGCCGGGACAGCGGGTTGCGCAGCTCGCGAAACTCAAGCTCGGCTACCTCGCCCCGGTCATCGCCATCATGAAAGGGCTGACCGATCCCATGGTCGGCCTGCTCATGGGGCAGACCGCGGAGAACGTCGCCCACCGCTTCGGCATCACGCGCGCCCAGATGGACGAGTTCGCGGTGCGCTCCCACAAGCGAGTCGTCGCCGCGCAGGACGCGGGCTATCTCGCCCCGGGCGGCGGCGAAGTGGAAGCCTTGTACGACAAGGCCGGCAACGCCTACTCGCTGGATGACGGCGTGCGGCGCGATTCTTCGGTCGAGAACCTCGCCAAGCTCAAGCCTTTCTTCGACCGCAAGTTCGGCAACGTGACGCCGGGAAACTCCTCTCAGATCACCGACGGCGCGGCCTGGGTCCTGCTCGCGGACGAGCAGGCCGTGAAGAAGCACGACCTCAAGCCGATCGGCCGCATCGTCGACACCGAGTGGGCCGGCCTCGACCCGGCGCAGATGGGCCTCGGTCCGGTGCATTCGGCCACGCCGCTGATGAAACGCAACAACCTCGGCCTCAACGATCTCGACTACTGGGAGATCAACGAGGCGTTCTCGGCGCAGGTTCTCGGCTGCATCGCCGCGTGGAAGGACGAGAAGTACTGCAAGGAGCAGCTGGGGCTGGAGGGCGCCATGGGCGCGCTGGACGAATCGAAACTCAACGTCGATGGCGGTGCGATCGCGCTCGGCCATCCGGTCGGGTCTTCCGGCGCGCGGATCGTTCTGCACCTGCTCAAGGTGCTCAAGCGCAACAACGCCAAGCGCGGCATCGCCTGCATCTGCATCGGCGGCGGTCTGGGCGGCGCGATGCTTATCGAGGCGCTTTAACCATGGACCGAGCTCAAACCAACACGATCTACAAGCACTGGCGCTACGAGCAGGACGCGCAAGGGCTGGTCTGGCTGACCTTCGACAAGGAAGGCGAGTCGACCAACACGTTCTCGCGCGACGCGATCGACGAGCTCTCGGCGGCGCTCGACGCGATCAAGGCGCTTTCCCCCAAGGGCCTCATCATCGGCTCGGCCAAGGCGGCCTTCATTGCGGGCGCCGACGTCGAGGCCTTCACCAGGTTCGCCTCGCCCGAAGAAGCGCTGTCGTTCGTGCGCGCCGGCTGGGACGTGTTCCAGAAGCTGCACGACCTGCCCTTCCCCAGCACCGCGATGGTCAACGGCTTCTGCATGGGCGGCGGCCTGGAGCTTGCGCTCGCCTGCCGGTACATCGTTGCACTCGACGATCCGGCCACGCGCTTTGCTTTCCCCGAAGTGATGCTCGGCATCGTGCCCGCCTGGCACGGCATCGAGTGGCTGCCGAAGAGGATCGGCCCGACCGCAGCGCTCGACCTGCTGTTGACCGGCAAGTCGCTGGATGCGGGGCGCGCGAAGAAAACAGGCCTCGCCGACCAGTCGGTCCCCTTGCGCATCTTCGAGAACACCGCGCGCATGGTGACGCTCGAGGCCAAGCCGCGGCGGGAGCTGCCTTTCCTCCAGCGCATGATGCTTGGGCCCTTGCGCGGGTTTGTGGTCAGCCAGGCCAGGAAGCAAGTCGCAAAGCGCGCCCGCCAGGAGCACTACCCCGCGCCTTACGCCATCCTCGACCTATGGCACAAGCATGACGGCAACCCGTTCATCGAGCCCGCGGCGCCGTATTCGATCAACGCGCTGTTCGCCCACCCCACCACCAGGAACCTCATCCGCATTTTCTTCCTGCAGGAGAAGATGAAGGCCCTGGGCAAGGATTCGGATTTCCAGGCGAAGCACGTGCACGTCATCGGCGCGGGCGTCATGGGCGGCGACATCGCGGCCATTTGCGCAATGCGGGGCATCACGGTCACGCTGCAGGACACGGCGCCCGAGCGCATTGCGCCGGCAATGAAGCGTGCCGGGGACCTTTTCAAGAAGCGCCTGCGCGACCCGCGCCGCATCCGCGACGCTTTCGATCGCCTGATCCCCGATACCACCGGCATCGGCGCCGCGCGCGCCGATGTGATCATCGAGGCGATCTTCGAGAACGTCGAAGCCAAGCGTGCCCTGTTCGCCAAGCTCGAGCCGATGGCCAAGCCCGGCGCGATCCTCGCGTCGAACACCTCGAGCCTCAAGCTTTCCGATATCAGCGCGAATTTCAAGGATCCGGGCCGGCTGGTGGGCATCCACTTCTTCAACCCGGTGCCGCAGATGATGCTGGTCGAAATCGTGTCAGGCGCGAATACCAATCCCGAAGACGGCAGGAAAGCCGCCGCGTTCGTGCGCCAGATCGACAAGCTGCCGCTGCCGGTCAGGGACTCCCCCGGGTTCCTCGTCAACCGCGTGCTCGGCCCTTATATGCAGCAGGCCTTCCGCATGCTCGAGGAGGGCGTCAAGCCCGAGACTCTCGACGCGGCCATGGAGCAGTTCGGCATGCCGATGGGCCCGATCGAGCTGGCCGACACCGTCGGCCTGGACATCTGCCTCGCGGCCGGGAAATCGCTCGGCAAGCGCACTACGGACGGGGCTGAACCCGCGGCGCCGCAGGTGCTGCTCGACAAGGTTGCGCTCGGCCACCTCGGCAAGAAGACCGGCCAGGGCATCTACCGTTACGAGAACGGCAAGCCCGTCAAAGGCGCGCCTGGCCCCGTCACCCAGGACATCATCGACGCGCTGGTCGAGCCTTACGTGAACGAGTCCAAGGCCGTGCTGGCCGAAGGCATCGTCGCGGATGCGGACCTCATCGACGCGGGCCTCATCTTCGGCACGGGATTCGCGCCTTTCCGCGGCGGTCCGCTAAACTACTCCCGAGAGAAGAAAAACTAGACGGGGGACGACATGCAGGCAGGCACCGGCCGGGTCCGTTACGAAGACGCGAAGACTCTCGATGGCCTGTTCCGGGAGCGCGCACGGCGCTCGGCAGACCGTCCTGCCTACGTCGACTTCAATCCCAACACCGGCAAGTGGCGCATCCGCACCTGGGGTGAGATGTACGCCGCCATCGGCCGCTGGCAAGGGGGGTTCGCCAAAGAGAACCTGCAGCCCGGCGACCGGGTCGCGCTCATGCAGCGCAATTCGCCCGAATGGGTGATGTTCGACCAGGCCGCCTACGGCGAAGGCCTGGTGGTCGTTCCGCTCTACACGGTCGATCGCCCCGACAACGTCTCGTACATCCTCGCCGACTGCGGCGCAAAGCTCGTGCTCTTCGACACGCAGGAGCAGTGGGAGCAGTTCCGCGTGCTCAAGCTCGAGCTGCCCGGGGTCGAGCGGATCCTCGTGTTGAATCCTTCCGGCGCGCCCTTCGGCGACCCGCGCGTCAGGAGCGTGGCCGAATGGCTGCCCGAAACCGGCGTGAACCGCCATGTATCGGCTGATGCCATGAAGCTCGCGTCGATCATCTACACCAGCGGCACGACGGGCCGGCCCAAGGGAGTGATGCTCTCGCATGACAACCTGCTCTCCAACTGCCGCGATTCGCTCGAAAACGCCGATGTGTCCGAGGACGACGAGTTCCTCTCCTTCCTGCCGCTCTCGCACGTATTCGAGCGCAACGTCGGCTACTACATGGCCGTGATGGTCGGCTTCAAGACCACATACGCGCGCTCAATTGCGCTGCTCGGCGAGGACCTGCAGATCGTGAAGCCGACGATCTTCCACGCGGTGCCGCGCATCTTCGAGCGCGTCTGGGCCGCGGTAAAGGCCAAGCTCGAAGAGGCGCCCGAGCGGCGGCGCAAGCTCTTCTACCGCACGGTCGACATCGGCTTCGCGCGCTTCGAGCATGCGCAGGGGCGCGGGCCGTGGAAGCCTTCCTTCCTGCTCTGGCCGATCCTGAAAAAACTGGTGGCCGACAAGGTGCTGGTGAAGCTCGGCGGCCGCCTGCGCTCGGCGGGCTCCGGCGGCGCGGCGCTGGCCCCGGAGATCGCGCGCGTCTTCATCGGCCTGGGCCTGCCCGTGATCCAGGGCTACGGCATGACCGAGTCGAGCCCCGTGCTCACGACGAATACGGAGAAGGACAACGTCCCGGGCTCGGTCGGCAAGGTGATCCCGAATGTCGAGATCAGGATCGCGGAGAACGGCGAACTCCTTGCGCGCGGGCCGAACGTCATGATGGGTTACTGGAACAACCCCGAAGCCACTGCGAAGACGCTCGAGGGTGGCTGGCTTCACACCGGCGACGTGGCGCGCATCGACGAAACCGGCCACGTCTGGCTCACCGGCCGCATCAAGGACATCATCGTGCTAGCCAACGGCGAGAAGATGCCACCCGGCGACATCGAGGAGGCCATCCTTGGCGACAGCCTCTTCGAGCAGGTCATGGTCATCGGCGAGGCCAAGCCGTACCTCGCGGCGCTGGTAGTCGTGAACCCAAACCTGTGGGAGGCGGCCGCCAGGGACGCCGGCATCGACTCAGTCGCGCTGGCCTCGCCTGGCGCCGAGAAGATCGCACTCGAACGCATCGCCGCTCGCATGCGGCCTTTTCCCGGCTACGCGCAGATCCGCCGCGTCACGATCTCCGCTGAACCCTGGAGCGTTGAGAACGGCCTGCTTACGCCCACCCTCAAGGTCAAGCGTACGCAGATCATGCAGCGCAGCGCCCCCGCCATCGCCCGCATCTACGAAGGACACTGAGTGGCCAATCGACCCGCGGGCAAGGCCTCGCACCAGCCGCCGAACCTCAAGCTGCCCAAGGGCAAGCACCCGGCGTTGCGCGTCGTGCCGATGCCGGCGGACGCCAACCACAACGGCGACATCTTCGGGGGATGGATCATGTCGCAGGTCGACATCGCCGGGGGCACCGCCGCTGGAAAAATCGCCCGTGGACGCGTTGCGACGGTGGCGGTGAATTCGTTCGTGTTCAAGCAGCCGGTGCAGATCGGGGACATCGTGACCTTCTACGCGGACATCGTGCGCATCGGCAACACATCGGTGACTGTCTGCGTGGAGGTGTATGCGGAGCGGCGCCCGTCGGACCCGAAGGTCGTGAAGGTCACCGAGGCGACGCTCACCTACGTGGCCATCGACCCCAACGGCCAGCCCCGCCCGATTCCAAAGAAGTAGCCGATGCAACCCATTGAGTTCGCCGCGCGCGATGGGTTTGCGCTGGGTGGCACGCTGTTCCGACCGGCGGCGCCCAATGGCGCCGCGGTCGTGATCCACGCAGCTTCAGGCGTGAAGCAGGAGTACTACGCCAAGTTTGCCGCCTACCTCGCCGAGCGCGGATTCACGACGCTGACCTTCGACTATCGCGGCATCGGGCGCTCGCGACCGGCAAACCTGCGCGGGTTCGATGCGCGCATGAGCCAGTGGGCTACCGAAGATGCGGCGGGAGCGCTGGAGTTGCTCCGGCGCGAGGCTCCGGGCGCGCGCGTGCTCGTTGTCGGCCACAGCTTCGGCGGCCAGTGCCTTGGCGTGATTCCCGGCAACGAGAGCTACGCCGCGCTCCTCGCGGTCGCCTCGCAAAGCGGTTACTGGCGCTACTGGCCGGGTCTCGGCCGCGCAGGCATGTGGCTGGCGACGCACCTCGTGCTGCCCGGGCTTTCGAAGCTCTTCGGCTACTTCCCGGCGCGCAGGCTCGGCCAGGGCGAGGACCTGCCCTCCGGCGTGGCAAGCGAATGGGCGAGCTGGTGCCGGCATCCGGGATATATAGTCGGCGCGCTCGATGCGAAGGCGCAATACGCGGCCCTCAGGATGCCGCTGCGCGCGATGTGGCTGGCCGACGACAGCTACGCACCGCTGCCTGCAGTCAGGGCACTGTTGGGTTTCTATCCATCCGCGCACGGCGAGATCGTGGAGGTGTACCCGCGCATGGTCGGCGCGGAAAAGATCGGCCATTTCGGCTTCTTCCGCGAGCGGTTTCGGGATACGTTGTGGCAATCGGCCGCGGACTGGCTGAAGGAGAAGAAATGAAGGACCTCAAAGGCAAGGTGGCCGTGGTGACCGGCGGGGCGAGCGGGCTCGGGCGTGCGATGGCGCTGCATTTCGCTCGCGAAGGCATGCACGTCGCGATCGCCGACATCGAGCAGGCGAAGATCGATGCGGTGGTCGCGGAACTCAAGGCGCTCGGCGTCGACGCGATTGGCGCGCGCACGGACGTCTCCAGAGGCGAAGAGGTGGACGCGCTTGCAAAGCGCGTCGTCGCGGACCTTGGCGGCGTGCACGTCGTTTGCAACAACGCCGGCGTCTCGCCCCTCGGCCTCGCGTGGGAGAACACCGTCGCCGACTGGCAGTGGATGCTCGGCGTCAACCTGTGGGGCGTGATCCACGGCGTGCGCGCATTCACGCCGCTGCTGCTCGCGCAGGACGAGGGCCACATAGTGAATACCGCTTCGGTCGCCGGCCTCATCAACCCGCCGAATTCGGCCATGTACAACGTCACCAAGCACGCGGTGGTCGCGCTTACCGAGACCCTGCATCACGACTTGGGCGAACGCAAGTCGAAGGTCGGCTGCTCGGTGCTGTGTCCGGCCTATGTGCCTACCGGCATTGCCGATTCGGAGCGCAACCGCCCGCCCGAGCTCACCAATCCTTCCTCGATGCGCAAATCCGCGGAACAGCTCGCGAAGGAAGCGATGCTGCAGAAGGCGGTGCGCTCGGGCCGGCTCACCGCCGACGACATCGGCGCCGCCGTGCTCTCCGCCGTCAAGGAAGACCGCTTCTACATCCTCACGCATCCGAAGATCAAGGGCGCCATCCAGGCGCGCATGGAAGACATCCTCGAAGGCCGCCAGCCACGCAACCCGATGAGCCTGTAGCGGCCCGCCCGGGCGGCTTCACGCTGCTCGAAATGATGGTCGTGCTCGGCATCATCGCGATCCTCGCCTTGATGACGCTGCCGCTCTACGTCGAGAAGAACGTGCAGCAGCAGGTCAAGGAGGGCATCGACTTCGCCGAGTTCATGAAGCGCGGCGTGTCCACCGCCTACGCGCTCACGGGCGCGCTGCCCATTGACAATGCCGGCGCGGGGCTTCCCGCGCCGGACAAGGTCATTGGCAACTACGTGGTCTCAGGCACCGTCAGCGACGGCGTGATCACGCTCGTCTTCGGCAACCTCGCGGTGAGCAACATCCGCGGCAAGAAAGTGACGCTCCGACCGGGCTATGTGCCGGATGCGCCGCAAGTGCCGGTTTCGTGGGTCTGCGGGCCGGGCAAGGTGCCGGCCGGGCTGACCATCGCGGGCAGCGACGTGACCGACATCCCGGTGGCGTGGCTGCCGGTAGCCTGTCGGCCATAAAGTTTACATTTAATTCGGTGAGAGCTAATCTGAGTGCGGCTGTAAAGATAGTCCTGTTGTGTGATTGCACAACACGTTGATCAAGGACGCCGATGGCCTTGTCTTCCGCCAGCGAACACCTGCGCAGCGCTCTACGCGCCCGAATCCTCAAGCGCATCGACGAGCTGCGCCTCGGCCCCAAGGAGGCGGCGATGGCAATGGGGTTCGACCGCCAGCAGATGTGGCGCTTCGCGGCGGGCGAGGACGTGTACTCGTTCGACCGCCTCGCGGAAGCGGCGGTGAGGCTGGGGCTGGAGGTCCGGGTGAAGGCGGTCAGGCCGTGGGGCGCAAGCTAGGCAGCGTCTGCCGCCGGCCCGAGGTCATTCGCAATCAGCCTGAACTGCTCCAGGCTGATACCATTAGGCTCCACTCTTTGTCGGGCACGCGGCGATACATCGCGAAGGCTTCGCTGAACT
>CAZZDV010000035.1:16833-22744 GCA_964652785.1 uncultured Bordetella sp. | reverse complement strand
AGAGCCTCAGGCCTATGCGCAACCGTATCCCCAGCCCTATGCGCAACCGTATGCCCAGGCCTATGCGCAACCGTATCCCCAGCCCTACGCCCAGCCGTACGGGCAGTCATACGGCTACGCCCCGGCCTATCCCCAGCCGGCCTATGGCTACAGTTACGGTCCGAGCCAGGGCTATGGCGGCTACGACTCCCGGTACGGCTATCCCGGCAATTCGCAGTACGGATATCCCGCGCGCGGATACTAAGCAGGGCCTCGGAAGGGCGATGCCGGGCAGGCCGCAAACCTGTCCGGCATTTTTATTCGTGCGCCGGAGGGAGGAGGATGCCGCGGCCGGCGAAGAATTCGCCGAACCGGTCAATCGGCGCGACCGCGTCCCTCTGGGTTGCCTCGTCGTGCCCTGAAGGATTGTGGAAGACGACGCGCTCCGGCGTCGCTTGGGTAATGAGCACCAGGTGCCCGCCCTTCTTCGGCGGCGGCCCCTTAAGCCAGCGGACCGAAGGATGCACAGACGCTATGAATAGCGCGCCTGGCTGGACCATCGATGAGAGGTCCGCCGCAACGATGCCCGTGACGACCTTCGAATCGATCCCGAAGCGATCCTTGAGCATCTCCACTGCGGGCGCGTAGATCATGCCCTTGAGCGTGCCGTCCTCGAGGACGTAGGCCCCGAACTCCGTGGCCAGCCTCGCAAGCTCGAGGATCGGGTAGAGCTTGCCGGTGCGCGCCGCGAGGACCATCTTGAGGCACGCCATGCCGCAGACGTGATTCGCCCACTCGGCGTATTCGTCAACCGAAGCCGCGCCGGATGAGCGCCAAAGCGGATCGTCCCTGACCTTGACCTCACCCGAAATGATCTGCGCCGCAAGCGCGGGGGATTCCCACTGGCTGAAGTAGGGGATCATCGGGCGCAATGAGATGGCAATATATTGACTGGAACGCCGCTACTGGCGCGGACATCAGCGATAAATTGGCAGCATTGGCTCGCAACTCGGATCGAGACTATACCCGCGCGGCTCAGGCCTTCAAGTAATCGAATGCCGACAGGACGTGGGATTTAACGACGTGGAAATACTCGTCCAGCGACACGTTTTCGTCCACGCTGCCCATGCCGTGCGGCGAGGGCCCGTAAACGACCGCCGGAACCCCGTTCAGCCGCCACAACCTCGCGTCGGTGGCCCCCGGCGAAACCACACGGGCCGGCACGAGGCCGGGTTTGAGCATTTGTGCATTCGCCCGGACGATGTCCATGAGCGGGTGAAACGGTTCTCTCCAGTTCGGCGGGGAGGCAATGAAGATATCGACCTCGAGCGAATGGCGTTTTGCGATCGCATCGATCTCGGCCCTGACCGCTTCGAACGATGCGCCGTTGGGCACGCGGATGTCGGCCTCGAAAGTGCATTCGGCCGCGATCATGTTGACCTTCACGCCACCTTCGATGCGGCCGATGTTGACGGTGAGCTGGCGGATCACCTTGCCTGCGCCCGGACCGTAGGCGCGATCGAGGTCGGGGCCAGCTTCGTCCAGCGCCTTCGCAAGCTCGGGATCTTCCTTTACCGGGATTCGGTTCGGAATATCTCGTAGCTCAGCGATTGCCTCCATCGCAACGAGGATCGCGTTGCGGCTCATGTGCACGAAGGCGCCGTGGCCGCCCTTGGCGCGCGCGGTGAAGCGTCCCCAGATCGGGCCTTTTTCCCCGAAGCGCACGGTGTACGGGCTGCTGGGCTCGCCGTTGAGGCAGACGTCCCCCAGCACCTTGTCGCGATGGTGATCCATCAGGTGCCGCATGCCGGGCGGGCTGAACGACTCCTCGTCGGACACGACCGTGAGCGTGAGGCGCCCGCGCAACTGGTCGCGAATCTCGTTGAGGTACAGGAAGGTCATGATCGATGCGGTGGTGCCGCATTTCATGTCGCATGCGCCGCGGCCGTAGATGCGGCCGTCGACGAGTTCCGCGCCCCAGGGGTCCTTGGTCCAGCCGGCTTCGGACTCGACCGGGAAGACATCGATGTGCCCGTTGAGCACGAGGTGCGGGCCCGGGCGACCGGTATCGAAGGTCGCGATGAAATTCGGCCGGTCCGCGACCGGCGCGATTTCCTCGAGCTCGACATTGCGTTTGCTGAACTGGCGGCGTACGAACGCCGCCGCCTCCAGCGTGTCGCCGGGCGGGTTCGGCGACTTGCAGCGCACGAATTCGCGCAGGAACTCGACCAGTTGCTCGCGGTCGCGCTCGATCCAGCCCAGCAGCTTGTCTTTCACGCGCGGGCCTATTCGATCTTGGTGCCCGAGAACTTGATCGCATCCGCAAACCGCTCGGATTCGCCGCGCATGAACGTGGCGAACTCGTCTGGCGAGTTGCCGTAGGTGTCCATGCCCAGCGACGCGAGCTTGGCCTTCACGTCCGGGTTCTTCAGCGCCTTGACGATCTCGGTGTTCAGCATCCGGAGCACTTCAGGCGGCGTCCCGGAGCGCGCGAGGATGCCGAACCACGAGCGCGACACGAACTTGGTGCCGCTCGCTTCCTCGAAGGTCGGCAGGTCGGGCAGGGTCGGCGTGCGCCGATCCGCGGCTACCGCGAGGCCCGTGAGCTTGCCGGACTTCACTTGCGGGACGGCGGCAAGCAAGTCAGTGAGCATCGCGTGCACCTGGCCGCCCATGACGTCCGTCATCGCCTGCGGCACGCCTTTGTACGGCACGTGCACCATGTCGAACCCGTACTGCTTCTTGAAGAGCTCGAACGCGAGGTGGCCGGAGCTGCCGTTGCCGAACGAGGCGTACGACATCGACTTGCCCTTGGCCTTCGCCATCGCGAGGAAGTCCCTGAGGTTCGACACGCCCAGTCCCGGAAAGACGACGAGCACATGCGGGTTCGAGGCTGCGAGCGTGACCGGCACGAAGTCCTTCTGGAAGTCGTAGGGCAGCTTGGACATGAGCTGCGCATTGATCAGGAACGAAGACGCGTTGACGAAAAGCGTGTGGCCGTCCGCCGGCGCCTGTGCAACCACCGTCGCGCCGATCGTGGTGCCGCCGCCGGGGCGGTTCTCGATCACCACGGGTTGCTTCCACGCCGCGGTGAGCTGGTCGCCCACGGCGCGCGCCATCACTTCGGAGGTGCCGCCGGCCTGGTAGGGCACGATGATGCGGATCGGCTTGTTCGGGTACTGCGCGGCTGCATTGAACGAAACCGCGGCGAGGAGGGCTGCAGCGAGGGCAAGTTTGATCATCACATTTTCCCCAGGTAGGCGATGGTCTCGATTTCGACGAGCACTTCGGGCTTGGCCAGCGAGCGCACTTCGACGAGGGTCGAGGTGGGGAAGTCGCCGGTGAAGAACTCGCGGCGTGCCTTCCACACTTCGGTGTTCTTGGTGATGTCGACCATGTAGATCGTCATCTTCACGAGGTTGTCCATCGTGCCGCCGGCGGCTTTGACGATGCGCTCGATGCGCCCGAAGATCTGCTTGGCCTGGGTGTACTCGTCGCTGCCGACGACACCGGCGCCGCCTTCGAAGGGGCGGGCGACCTGGCCCGAGATGTAGAGCGTATCCCCGGTGCGGATGGCGTTGGACCACAGGCCGGCCGCGGCTTCGGCGACATCGGGGACGTTGATTTTGGTTCTGGGCATGGCGGCTCCTTGGGACAGGGTGTTGTCGATGCGCGATTGGCCGCGCTGTGCGGGCCAGTTTATCCGCGCCGGAGCCCGTCGCGCCACCCGAATAGCGAACTGGGGCAGCGTTAGCGCCCCTGATGCGCGAGGTGGAGCTTGTCGGCATCGCAAAGTTTCCTGACCGGCGCGCATCCAGCTGGCGCAGCCGAACTTGGGCGTCGCGATGCAGAAGTCCATCAAGGGCTACACTGACTGGTTCTACCTGCAACTGAACTACCGCGACCTGGAGAAGGACTGAACTTGGGAATACCGACTGCACCCGAGGATATCGACGAAGCCTATGTGCGCCGGGCCACGGCGCTGATGGGGATCGAACTCACCGCGGCCCAGGTGCCCGGCGTGATCGAGAATTTCAGGCGCACCGCGCAGGTCGCGGCTTTCGTGAACGCGTTCGATCTCGATCCAGCGACCGACGAGACCGGCCCGGTCTGGAGACCCTGACTTGGGGTTCGAAACGGCCCTCGAGATTGCCTCGCAGGTCAAGGCGGGCACCCTAAAGGCGACGAGCGTCGTCACCGATGTGTTCGCCGGGATCAAGGCGCGCAACCCGAAGCTGAACGCGTTCGTCGAACTGACCGAGGCGCGCGCGAAAGCCGAAGCCGCCCAGGTCGACGCGGAGGTGGCCGCCGGCCGCGATCCGGGCCCGCTCGCGGGGGTGCCATTCGCGGTCAAGAACCTCTTCGATGTAAAAGGGCTGACCACGCTGGCCGGCTCGAAGATCAACCGCGAACTCCCGCCGGCAGCCAAGGACTCGCCGTTGATCACGAGGCTCAATGCCGCCGGCGCGGTGCTCGTGGGCACGCTCAACATGGACGAGTACGCCTACGGCTTCACTACCGAGAACACGCACTACGGCCCGACGCGCAACCCTTATCACCCTGAACATGTCGCGGGCGGGTCCTCGGGCGGATCGGCTGCCGCGGTCGCCGCCGGCCTCGTGCCGCTGACGCTCGGATCGGATACCAATGGGTCGATTCGCGTACCGGCCTCGCTGTGCGGGATCTTCGGCCTCAAGCCGACGTACGGACGCCTTCCGCGCAACGGCACCTTCCCTTTTGTTGCGTCTTTCGATCATGTGGGGCCGTTCTGCCGCTCGACCGCGGATCTCGCCGCGAGCTACGACGCGATGCAGGGCCACGATCCGGCGGACCCGGTTTGCCGTGACCAATTGTCCGTGCCGGTGAGTCCGGCGCTCGAGCTGGGCACCAACAGGGTGCGCATCGCGCGTGCCGGCGGGTATTTCGAGACCAACGCCGAGCGTGCAGTGGCCGACATCGTGCTCAGCGTATGCGACTTGATGGGGGTGACCCGCACGGTGGAGATTCCTGAGGCGGGCAGGGCGCGTGCGGCGGCTTTCGTGATCACCGCATCGGAAGGTTCGCAGCTTCATATCGAGAACCTGAAGAAACGTGCCGACGATTTCGAGCCGCTCATCCGGGACCGGTTGCTGGCCAACACGATGCTGCCGGCGGCCTGGTACCTTCAGGCGCAGCGTTTCCGGCGCTGGTACCACGCCGAAGTCATGAAGCTGTTCGAGTCGGTGGACGCGATCCTTGCGCCGGCCACGCCGCGCCCGGCGACCAGGATCGGGCAGGACATGATGCGCGTCAACGGCGTCGAGATGCTTTCGCGCCCGAACATGGGCCTGCTCACGCAACCGATTTCATTCATCGGCCTGCCAGTCGTCGTGGTGCCGGTGGGGACGTTCGAAGGCCTGCCGGTGGGCATGCAGATCATCTGCGCGCCCTGGCGGGAAGACATTTGCCTGCGCGTTGCCTCGGTTCTGGAGAAAATGGGGGTTGCCAAGTTCAACCCGCCAAAGGAAATGCAATGAGCCCCGAAATCAACCGCGCAGAAGTCGTCGCCGAAGTCACGCAGGCTTTCCGCCGCTACGAGAAAGCCCTGATGGCGAACGATGTCCCGACGCTAAACGAGTTGTTCTGGAATTCTCCGCACACCATCCGCTTCGGCCTCGCCGAGCAGGCCTATGGGCATGCGGCGATCTCAGGCGTGCGGGCTGCGCGCGATCCCAAGGACCTCGCCCGGACGCTCACCCGGATCGTCATCACGACCTACGGCAAGGACGCCGCGACCGCGAGCTGCGAGTACCGCCGCGACAGCTCGGGTCGCTTCGGTCGCCAGATGCAGACCTGGGTGCGCATGGCCGACGGGTGGCGGGTCGTGGCAGCTCACGTGACGCTCTTCGACAGCGTTTTACCCAGCACCGGCTGACGCAGGACGAGGATGATC
>CAZZDV010000035.1:0-16733 GCA_964652785.1 uncultured Bordetella sp. | reverse complement strand
GACGCTCTTCGACAGCGTTTTACCCAGCACCGGCTGACGCAGGACGAGGATGATCGGAGTGATCATCGTCACCTTCCTGCTGACCCGGGCGTTGCCGGGGGATACCGCGGCGTATTTCGCGGGGCCCTCCGCCACGACTTCGCAAGCCCGGAGGATCTGTTTCACGCCGCCTTGAGCATGAACTCCACTTTCACGGCCTCGTAGGGGAATACGATCCCGCCAGCGTCACCACGATCGAGTACACCGGCTTTCAGCAAGGCGGTTACATCCGCATGAACGGCTTTCACGTCCCGGTCCACGCGCCGCGCTGCTTCGCGGATTGACACAGGGCCGGCTCCGCACAACGCCTTGAGCAGTTTCCAACGCTTTGCGGTGAGTACCTGCCAAAGCAGTTCGGGAGTGGCGAAACTGATGCGGGCGGCTGCTTGGGGCTTGCCGGTTCTCCACGTCTTCACGAAGTCAGCCATCGTGTCCGAGGGCGCACGCACATCAAGAATGACTGTTTTCACGATTCCACCTCGCAATGTCACGCTGAAAGTCGGCCATCAGTTTGTCCACCGTCGCAAACGCATAGGCGCTCTCCTTGCCGCCAAAGTGGCGGTGGTCGCCTTTGCCCGTTTCGTTGTCGTAGCGCAGAACACACACGTTGTTCACCACGTACGCGAGCCTGTACTTGTAAGGATGATCCGAGCCCGCGACGGACTTCGAAACCTGCCAGATCACCAACTCAGCGAAAGCGATTTCGGAGTAAGGGATGCGGGTGCTAGCAAGCTGCACGGCCTTCATGTTGGAGATAATAACAACACTCGACGGCTGTTGTCAATCTCTCCAACACCCTGTGCCAGGAGCAAATGAGTTGTCCGGATCAGTATCGACCGCGCGAACCGCGACTATGCCGCGCCGGCGCACGGGGGATAATCGAGCATGGATTCCCCCACCGCGCGCTTCCCGGCGCCGCGACTATGACACCCGAGCGCGCGGTCGCGGTCCTTTCGGTCGCGGCCTTCGGAAGCTCAGCCAGCCTGCGCTGCACCGATGCACTGCTTCCGCTCCTGGCGGCGGACTTCGGCACCACCATCGGAAGCGCGGCGGCGGCCGTCACCGCGTTCTCGATTTCCTACGGACTCCTGCAGGTCGTGCACGGCCCGCTCGGGGACAAGCTCGGGAAGTACCGGCTCTCCTTCTTCACCTCGCTGATCTCGTTCTTCGGGACGCTCGCATGCGCGTTCTCCCCGACACTCGAAGTCCTTGTCGTTGCGCGGTTCTTCGCCGGGGCGACCATCGGCGCGCTGATTCCGCTGGCCATGGCCTGGATCGGCGACGTGATCCCGTATGCAAACCGGCAATCGGTGCTGGCCAGGTTCCTGATCGGGCAGATGCTCGGCGTGGCCCTCGGCGCCTCGCTTGGCGGCTATCTCGGCGAGCACTTCGGCTGGCGTTCACCGTTCTACCTTCTGGCGGTGTTTTACGCGGTAGTGAGCGTAATGCTCTGGCTGGAGCTGGCCCGCAATCCGTATACGCGGGTCGACGCGGCGGCCGCGCCGACAACGATCCTCGGCGGGTTCCATCGCATGGCCCAGCTCCTGCGCGTCCCATGGGTGCGCACGATCCTGCTGATCGCCGCAGCCGAAGGCGCGTTTTTCTACGGCTCGCTTACGTTCGTGGCGCTCCACCTTCACAAGCAACTCGGCCTAGGGCTTGGGGCCAGCGGCACCATGATCGGCGCCTATGCGGTCGGCGGCATGCTTTACGCGGCCGTCTCGAGAAAACTCGTGCGGCGGCTCGGCGAGAGGGGGCTTGCGCTGACGGGGGGCCTTGCGATCGGCGTCGCTTTCCTGGGGCTCGCGTTGTCCGGTTCGGTGGCGACCGCGCTGCTTTGCCTGTTGATCGTCGGCGTGGGCATTTACATGATGCACAACACGCTTCAGGTCAATGCCACGCAGATGGCGCCGGAATCGCGCGGCGCTGCGCTCGCGCTCTTCGCGCTGTCGTTGTTCAGCGGGTCGTCGTTCGGCATCTGGGTCGGCGGCAAGGTCATCGACGCGTATGGCACGACACCGCTGTTCGTCATGAGTGCGATCGCGATGCCGCTGCTGGCACTCGAGTTCCGCAGGCGGCTCGCCCGCCACGCGACCGCCTAGATCGGCTGGGCTATGCGGCTTTCTTGGCCTCGGCGGCGAGGATCGCGGCCAGCACGCGCCGCGGACTCGCGGGGCTGGACGTGATTTCCACGCCCAGGTCCTTCAGCGCGTCATTGATCGCGTTGACGATCGCCGCGGGCGGGGCGATCGCGCCGCCTTCGCCGATGCCTTTCTGGCCGAACTCGGTATACGGCGACGGCGTTTCCATGTGCAGGATGCGCGGGGCGGGCACCTCGGTGGGACCGGGCAACAGGTAATCTGCAAGCGTCGAGGCGAGCGGCTGGCCTTCGAGGTCGTAGGGCATTTCCTCGTACAGCGCGGTGCCGATGCCCTGTGCCGTGCCGCCGCAGATCTGGCCGTCGACCACCATGGGATTGATCAGCGTGCCGCCGTCCTCGCAGATCACGTAGTCGAGGATGTCCGTGTGGCCGGTGCCCGGATCGACCGCCACGGCCACCGCGTGGCACGCATAGCTGAAGGTGCCGGTGTCGACCCTGGCCTTGTAGCCGGCCGTGGCTTCGAGCCCGCCGGGATCGACGTCCGCCGGCAGGAACTGCGGCGCGCGGTACCAGACATGGGCGACTTCGGCCAGCGTCATCGACTTGTCGGTGCCGGCAACCTTGACCCGGCCTTCTTCGAGCACGAGGTCGACGGCCGAGACTTCGAGCAGCTTGGCGGCGATCTGCTTGACGCGCTTTGCAATCTCTTTCGAGGCCGCAGCGACCGCGCCGCCGGACATCACCATGCAGCGCGATCCCCAGGTGCCGGTGGAGTAGGGCGTGAGCGCGGTATCGCCGTGAATCAGGCGCACGTTCGCGGGATCGATCCCGAGGATTTCGTTGGCCACCTGCGCAAGCGTTGTCTCGAGGCTTTGGCCGTGCGACTGCGCGCCGATGCGAAGCTCGAGCATGCCGTCGGGCGAGAGGCGCGCGAAGCACTGCTCGTGGCCCGGCACCATGGGGATGCCCCAGCCGTAGTAGACCGAAGTTCCATGCGCACCCTGCTCGCAGTACACCGAAACGCCGACGCCGATCCTGCGGCCGTCGGGCTCGCCTTGCTTTTGCCGGGCGCGCCACTTGGGCAAGTCGAGCGCGGCGACCGCCCTGCGCACCGCTTCAGGGTAATCCCCCGAATCGAAATGCTTGTTGGTGATGTTGTCGTAGGGCATGTCCTCGCGCTGCACGAGGTTCGCGAGGCGCACTTCGTACGGTTCGCGGCCCGCGGCTCGCGCGACCGCATCGACCATCAGCTCGATCGCAAAGCACACGCCGGTCCGCGCAACGCCCCGGTAGGGAAGGATGCCCGGCTTGTTCGTCGCGGCCGACCAGGTGCGGCAGCGATAGCGCTCCATCTTGTAGGGGCCCGGCAGGATCGAGCCGACCTGCGCGGCCTCGAGGCACGCCGAGAAAGGGTAGAGCGAATACGCGCCGGAATCGACCGTGGCATCGCAGTCGACCCCGATGAAGCGGCCGTCGGCATGCGCATAGATGGTGATGTCGTAGTCGTGCTCGCGGCAGTTGGTATTCGCCACGAGCTGCTCGCGCCGGTCTTCGATCCAGCGCACGGGGCGGCCGATTCTCTTCGTGAGCCAGGCCAGGCAGATCTCCTCGGGCAGCAGGATGCCCTTGTAGCCGAATCCACCGCCTACATCCGGGGCAATGACGCGGATCGCGCCCTGGTCGATGCCCAGACATTCCGACAACCCGGAACGGTTGATGTGCGGCATTTGCGCCGAGCTGTACATTTCGAGCTGGCCGAGGCGAGTGTTCCATTCGCAAAGCACGCCGCGGCCTTCCAGCGGGGCCATCGACTGCCGCGCGGTGCGCAGGTGCCGGTGAACCTTGATGGGCGCGCTTTTTTTCGCCTCCGTGAAGTCGGCGTCGACGAAGGTTTCGAGGAAGACGTTGTCGCCCCAGTCCTCGTGCACCAGGGCCGGCGGGTTGGTGCGCGCCTGGACCATGTCCACGACCGCGGGCAGCGGCTCGTAGTCGACTTCGACCTGCGAAGCGATGTCTTCGGCCTCGGCCCGCGTGCGTCCGATGCACATTGCCACCGCCTCACCGGCATGGCGCACCTTGTCCCTTGCCAGCGGCCAGAGGTTGGACGCCTTGAAGCCCTTGAGACTGGATACCGCGCGAATCGGCTTCACGCCCGCGAGGTCGTCCATCGTGAAAACGCTCGCCTCGAAGCCGGCGGGCTTCTTGATGCCGAGGATGCGGCCGTGGGCGATCGGTGAGCGCAGGAAGGCGACTTCAAGCGTACCCGGGCGCTGGATGTCGCCGACGAACTCGCCCTGACCGCGCATATAACGGTCGTCTTCTTTGCGCAGGAGCGAGGCGCCGACCCCTCCTGCGGACTTGCCGGCCACCTAGGCGGCCTGTGCGACGGGAAGAATCGAAGCGTCGGCGTCGAAGCGCTCGCCTGCGCGCAGGCAGAAGGCGGGGGTGAGCATGCGGTCGGTGACGACCTGGGTCTTCTCGTTGTCCTGCAGCACCCAGCGGCCGCGCTGGTCGTTCAGCACCGAGACGTCCGCTTCGACGCCCGGCTTGAGAGTGCCGATCTGGCCTTCCATTCCGGCCATCACTGCGCAGTTGGTGGTGACCATCGGGATGATCTCTTCGAGCTTGAGGCCGCAGGCCAGCATCGCGGTCATCGCGGAGACGAGCGAGAAACGCTGCGAGCCGAAGAACATGTGCTCCTGGTCGGAATGCTGGTCCGGCGTGCCGGCGGGCCTGGGCACCGTGGTGTTGTAGCCGTGCATGTCCGCGCCGAGCGTGTCCGGCATGATCCCGGCGTCGAGCGCAATGCGCGCCATCTTGAAGCTGAAATGCGAGCCATGGCCGACGTCGACCTTGACGCCGTTGGCGATGGCTTCCTTGGCGACCGGATGCACCTTGCCGTTGCGGTCGACGAAGCTGCCCGGGTGGCGCGAGAAGGGGTGCGCCAGCACGTCGCCGGGCTTCAGCAGCTTGACGACTTCCGGGAGGATCGTGTCCGGGTCGATGCCCTGCGTGCCATCGGGCGCGGGCCAGAGCTGGCCGAAATGGATATAGAGGGGGAGCTTCGCGCCCTTGCCGATCTCGGCGGAGAGGCGCATCACCTCGATGCCCCAGCGCGACATGCCGCCGATTTCCGCGTGTGCCTTGAAGCCTTTGACGATGTCGCGGTTGGCGTTTGCGCTGGCCACGGTGGCGTCGACGTCAAGGCAATCCGGTTTGTAGAGGGACGGGTAATAGTGCCCCTCCATGCCGCCGACGAGATAGGCGGATTCGAAAGCGATCACGCGGCTTTTCTTGGCGTTGACCACGTATTCGCGGAACGCGGGCATCGTCATGCAGGACGGTCCGCCCTGGTCGAACAGCGTCGTGACGCCGGAATGCACGCCGCACAGGTCCGCGTCGAGCCCGAACCGGCCGGTCACGTGCTGGAACACGTGCGCATGCGTGTCGATGAGCCCGGGGAGCACCAGCATGCCGGAAACGTCGACGACCTCCTTTGCCGAGGAGGGAACGATGTTGGGCGTGACGGCGGCGATCTTGCCGTCCTTGATGGCGACGTCATAGGCGCCGTCGATATTCTGGGCCGGGTCGATCACCCGGCCGCCGCGCAGCAGAAGGTCGTATTGCATGGCTTTCTCCATTCGAATTGCCTGTCGGCCGATTGTATCGAATCCGGGAGCAGGCGGGCCTGATCCATAATGCGTTTCATGAATACGACATCGCCGTGGCTCGAGAATTCCGAAGGGGAGACGCTGCGCATGCTCGGCGATTGCCTGCGCCGGTTCGTGGAGAACGAGGTCGTGCCTGCCGGGCGGGCGTGGGAAGAGGCCGGGTTCGTGCCGCGAGAGACCCTGCGCAAGATGGGCAGCCTAGGCTTTCTCGGGCTGCGCTACCCGGAGCAACACGGCGGCGCCGGGATGAACGTGCTCGGCACGGCGCTGCTGGCCGAAGAGCTCGGACGCTCTTCATTCGGCGGGTTCGCGGTCACCGTCCTGGTGCATACCGACATGGCGTCGCCGCACCTTGTGAATGCCGGCTCGCGCGCGCAGCTGGAGCGCTACCTGCCGGCGATCATCGCCGGCGAGAAGATCACCGCGGTGGCGGTGACCGAACCCGACGCGGGATCGGACGTGCGCTCGATCCGCACCACGGCGAAGCGCGACGGTTCGAGCTGGGTGCTCAACGGCAGCAAGATGTACATCACCAATGGCGTGCATGCCGACGTGTATTTCGTCGCCGCGAAGACCGATCCCGCAGCCGGCACCAAGGGCATCTCGATGTTCATCGTCGAGAAGGGCACGCCGGGCTTGTCGGTCGCGCGGCCGCTGGACAAGATGGGCTGGCGCTCCTCCGACACGGCCGAGCTCGTGTTCGACAACTGCCGCGTTCCCGCGGAGAACCTGCTCGGCGAGGAAGGCCGCGGCTTCTACGCGATCATGAAGAATTTCCAGAACGAGCGCATCGCGCTCGCCGCAATGGCCATGGGCGAGGCCGCGAAAGCGCTCGAGATCACGCTCGAGTACGTCAAGCAGCGCAAGGCTTTCGGCGCGGTCCTGTGGGACAAGCAGGCGATCCGCCAGCGGTTATCGATGCTCGCGGCCAGGGTCGAGGCCGGCCGGCAGCTCGTCTATTCGGCGGCGTGGGCCGATGCGCAGGGACGCGACTGCGTCAAGGAAGTGTCCATGGCCAAGGCCTACTGCGGCGAGCTGGTGAACGAAGTGATGTACGACTGTCTGCAGTTCCACGGCGGATTCGGCTACATCCGCGATTCCGCGATCGAGCGCATGTCGCGCGATGCGAGGATCCAGTCGATCGGGGGCGGAGCGACGGAGGTGATGCTCGAGGAGGTCGCAAAGCGCCTGTAGCCCCCTGGCTGGGTGCCCCCGCGTACATACGTGCCCCGGCGGTTATGCAATCGTCGGGCATGAAAGACCTTTATCGCTACATCTGGAAAATCAGCGGCCGACAGCAGGTTTACCTCTCGTTGCTCGCGGTCGGCGTGTTTCTCGTCCAGCTCGCGCCGCTCGAGCTGCAACGGCGGATCGTCAACAACGCCACCGAGCACGCCGATTTCCGTGTCATCGGCTGGCTTTGCCTTGTCTACGTCGGGGTCGTGGTCGTGCAGGGCGTGCTCAAGCTGGCTACGAATGTCTATCGCGGGGCGGTAAGCGAGAGGTCCATCAAGCGGATTCGTCTCCAGGTCGATCCGGGGTCGACGCTCGGTAGCGCCAACGCCGCCGCACCGAAGGACGAAGGCACGGCCATCTCGATCATCGTTTCGGAATCCGAAGTGGTCGGCGGATTCGTCGGCTCCAGTTTCTCCGAACCGATCCTGAACGCCGGCATCCTGCTCAGCGTGCTCGGCTACATGCTCTACACCCAGCCCCTGCTGGCGGTCGTGGCGATTGCCCTCTTCTGCCCGCAGTTCCTGTTCATTCCGCTGCTGCAGAAATCGATCAACAAGCGCACCGAAGCGCGCATCCAGACCCTGCGCGCAATGAGCAGCGACATCGTCAAGGAAGCGGCGGTGCCCAACGGCGCGCCCGAGCGGAAGACCTTCCGGCGCCGGGTCGCCGAACTCTACCGGCTGAACATGGAGATCTTCTACCGCAAGTACGGCATGACCTTCCTCATGAACCTGTTCCACCACCTCGGCACCATCGGCATCCTCGCCTTCGGCAGCTGGCTGCTGCTGCAGGGCAAGACCGAAATGGGGACCATCGTCGCGTTTATCTCGGGGATCAACCGCATGAACGATCCGTGGGGGGACCTGGTGAATTTCTTCCGCAACCTGACGAATACTGTCGTGCGCTACCAGCTGATCGAGTCGACCCTCGCGGGGCAGCGGAAAGATCCCGCCTGATGCCGCCGCCATTGCTGCGGGGCTCCGGCAGGCGTTGCGCCCGCCGGAGCCTTGCTGCTTACTTGCCCATCACCTCGCCGAAGCGGTTCCACTGCTTGCCGTCGAAGCTGATCAGCTGCACCGATTCGAAAGGCGCGAAGTCGGTCGGGCTGGTGTTGATCTTGATGCCCGGCAGCGCGGCCGCAAGGACGAAATCCTTGAGGCTCGCGGCCTGCTTCATCACGTTCTCGCGCGTTAGGGTATTGCCGGCCTGCTTGAGCACCTGCTCCAGGGTCTTGGCTACCGCCCAGCCGTAGAAGTTGGACGCATCGGTCTTGTCGCCCTCCGGGAAGTACTTGGCCATGAACGCGATCCATTCGAGCACCGCCGGGTCGCTGGCCCAGGCCACGTCGGTCGGGTCCTTGAGGTACTGCGTCGAGATCAATCCGACCGACTTGTCAAATCCGGCAGGCTTCAGCACCGAGCCGACCGAAGCCGAGACGTTGTTAAGGTAGTGCACCGGCTTCCATCCGCTGTCGAAGGCTCTGCGGATGGCCTGCGCGGCGAACTTCGGCGTGGTGATGTTGAAGAACACGTCCGCGCCGGAGGCCTGCAACTGCACCATCTGCGAATCCACCGTCGGGTCGGTCACCTCGTAGGAGACTTCCTTGACGATCATGTTCGTCCGCTTGCCCAATCCCCGCTTGAAGCCTTCCAGGTAATCCTTGCCGTAGTCGTCGTTCTGGTAAAGGATCGCGATCTTCGCGTTGGGCTTGGTCTTGATGATGTGCTGCGCGTAGATCGCGCCCTCGGTCTGGTAGTTCGGCTGCCAGCCCATCGTCCAGGGGAAGTTCTTCGGGTCGTTCCATTTGGTGGCGCCGGTGGCCACGAACAGCTGCGGCACCTTCTTCGAGTTCATATACTTGTGAATCGCGGAATTCGGCGGCGTGCCCAGCGGTTGGAACAGCAACAGCACTTCGTCCTGCTCGACGAGTTTCCTTGCCATCTCGACCGTTTTAGGCGGGCTGTAGCCGTCGTCGTAGGAAATGAAGTTGACCATGCGGCCGTTGATGCCGCCCTCGGCGTTGACCTTCTTGAAATAGGCGCTGATCGACTTGCCGATCGTCCCGTACGCCGAAGCAGGGCCGCTGTACGGGTTGATGTTGCCGATCTTGATTTCCTTGTCCGACGCGCCCGGATCGTATTTCTTCTGGGCGAGCGCCAGCGGTGACGCAAGGCAGAGGGCGAGCAAGGCTGCGATTGGAGCGAGCACGTGTTTCATGAGGATGCCTCCTTCGTTTTGATGGATGACTCTGTAACGGTCGAGCCTTGACCGGTCTTCTGCGCTTTGCGCCCAAGGCGCGCCAGGAGCATCTGGATTGCCCCATTGATCCCGAACGGCATAGCATAGACGAATCCGATCAGGAAGATTCCGAAGATCGCCCACGGCGCCGCCTTGGACAGCTCGTCGGCGATATTGGGGATGAACTGGATGAAGATCGCCCCGTAGATCGCGCCCGGGATCGAGGCAAGCCCGCCGATGACGACGCCGACCAGGAAGGTGATCGAAAGGAAGATATTGAAGCTGTCGGGAGCGACGAACTGGACCGCAATCGCGCCCAGTGCGCCAGCGACCCCGGTATACAGGGCCGAGACGCCGAAGGTCAGCGATTTGTAGATGGAATTGTTCACGCCCATCGCCTCGGCGGCGACGTGCTGGTCGCGGATCGCGATCAGCGCCCGGCCGATGCGGCCGCGCAACAGGTTCCAGGCGAAGAAGAACATCAGGATCATCACCGTCAGCGTGAAGTAGTACAGCCATTGGTCAGGATTCAACGGCAGGTCGAACGGCGCGTCCGGCTTGGTGATGACGATGCCCTGCACGCCGCCGGTCCATTTCTCGAGATGGTGATACTTGAGCAGTTGCGGCATGGACACGCCGAGCGCGAAAGTCGCGAGGGCCAGGTAGAGCCCCTCCAGCCGCAGCGCGGGCAGGCCGAACAGGAAACCGACCACAAGGCAAACGACCCCCGCTACCGGCAGGGTCGCCCAGTAAGGGAAGCCGAACTTGTCCATGAGGATCGCCGCCGTGTAGGCGCCGATCGCATAGAAGGCGCCGTGGCCGAGGGAGATCTGGCCGTTGTAGCCGGTGAGGATATTCAGACCCAGCAGCGCTATCGCGTACACCAGGACCAGGGTGAACTGGAAGGTGCGGTAATTGCTCACGAGGAAAGGCAGCGCGCAGGCCACCAGGAGCAGCACGCCGATGAGGACGAGGTTTCGCCTGCTCATACGCGGCTCACGTGGACCTTGCCAAAGAAGCCCGAGGGCTTCACGACCAGCACGCCGATGATCAGCACGAGCGCCACCGCGAGCTTGAGCTCGTTGCCGATCACGAAGGCGCCGAGCACGTTCTCGAGCACGCCGACGAGGAACCCGCCGAAGACCGCCCCCCCGGGGCTGTCCACGCCGCCCACCAGCGCGGCGGCAAACGCATACAGGAGGATCCCGCCCATCATGTTCGGGTCGAGGAACACGATCGGCGCGACCATCATGCCCGCGACCGAGCCGATCGCCGCAGCCAGACCCCAGCCGAGCGCCAGCATCCAGCCCACCCGGATGCCCACGAGTTTTGCCGAAACGGGATTCTGCGCTGCGGCGCGCATGGCGAGCCCGAGCGGCGTGAAGCGGAAGAATGCAAACAGCAGAAGCAGCACGACAAGCGTGATGCCTATGGCCCCGATCTGGTGGGACGAAACGAACTTGTTGCCCAAGAGCGGCGCCGTCGGGAATGGGCTCGGGAAGGTCTTGATCGTGTAGCTGAAGATCCAGCCGGTGATGCTGTTGAGGATCACCAGCAGGCCGATGAATACAACGACCACCGAAAGCACCGGCGCGTTCTCGACCGGCCGTATGATCACGCGCTCGATGATCACGCCCAGCACGAACGACAGGATCACCGTGAGCAGGAAAGCCGTCCAGTAGCCGAATCCCGCGTTGATCATGCTCCACGCGAGATAGGTGCTGAACATCGCCATTTCGCCCTGCGCGAAATTCAGGTGGTGGGTGGCCTGGTAGATCATCACCAGCGCCAGCGCCACGCTTGCGTAGATGCCGCCGGTCGCGAGGCCCGCGAATACCTGCTGCAGGAAGGCGTCCACGGGGTCCCTTTGTCTAGTAGCCGAGGTACGAGCGGCGCACCGCTTCGTCCTGCTTGATCTCGCTGGATGTTCCCGAAAGCACGACGCGCCCGGTCTCGATCACATAGGCGCGGTCGGCCAGGTCGAGGGCCATGGCAGCGTTCTGCTCGACCAGCAGGATGCTGACTTTCTCCGACTGGTTGATGGTGCGCATGATCCCGAAGATCTCGCGCACGATCAGCGGCGCGAGGCCGAACGAAGGCTCGTCGAGCAGCAGCAACCGCGGCCGAAGCATGAGCGCGCGGGACACCGCCAGCATCTGCTGTTCGCCGCCCGAAAGCGTGCCGGCCTGCTGGTGGCGGCGCTCCTTGAGGCGCGGGAAGTACGTGTAGATGCGCTCGAAGTCGTCTTCCACCGCCTTGCGGTCCTTGCGCACATAGGCGCCGAGGCGAAGATTTTCTTCGGTCGAAAGGTTGACGAAAGTACCGCGGCCGTCGGGCACATGGGCGATGCCGAGCCGCACGATGTCTTCGGTGGATTTGCCCTCGATGCGCGAGCCCGCATAGCTGACCTGGCCCTGCGTGTCGACCATGCCGCAGAGCGCGCGCAGGGTGGTCGTCTTGCCCGCGCCGTTGGCCCCGAGCAGGGCGGTAATCGATCCTTCCTCGAGGCTGAAACTGATTCCGTGCAGGACGCGGGTGGTGCCGTAGGCGGCGTGCAGGTCGCCGACTTCGAGCAGTGCGGCCATCAGTGGGCGTCCCCGAGGTAGGCCTGGATCACTTCGGGATGGCGTTGCACCTCTGCCGGCGTGCCCTCGGCGATCTTGCGCCCGAAATTGAGCGCGACCACCTTGTCCGAGACGCTCATTACCAGGCTCATGTGATGCTCGACGAGCAGCACGGTCACCTCGAGCCTGTCGCGGATGTCGCGGATGAGGGTGCCGAGCGCCCCGACTTCCTCGTGGTTCAGACCGCTCGCGGGCTCATCGAGCAGGAGCAATTTCGGTTCGGCCGCGAGGGCGCGCGCGAGCTCGACGCGCTTCTGGGTGCCGAACGGGAGGTCCGAGACTCGAGTGTTCGCAACGGAGCCCAGGTCCAGGAAGCGGATGAGCTCGTTGGCTTTCGCGGTGGAGTCCCTCTCCTCGACACCGACGGCGGGAAAACGCAGTGCATTGGCAAGGAACCCGCTCGAGGTGCGGCAATGGCGGCCGAGCTTCACGTTATCGAGCACCGACATCGTGCGGAACAACGCAAGGTTCTGGAAAGTGCGGCCGATGCCGAGCGTGGCGATGCCGTGCTTCGGGATCGCGAGCAGCGCGTGACCGTCGAAATCGATGCTGCCGCTGTCGCACTGGTAAAGCCGCGACAGGCAGTTGAAGAGGGTGGTCTTGCCCGCGCCGTTCGGGCCGATCAGGCCGACGATCTGGCCGGGCGCGACATCGAAGGAGACGCCATCGAGGGCGACGATGCCCCCGAAGCGCACCGAAACCTTTTCGACCGACAAAAGGTGTGCACTCTTTGAAGCGATCGGGCGCACTTCGGTTGCTCTTTCCGGCTGCGGCATCCTCCCTCCTGAGGGTGCGGCTCCCTCGTGAGAGGGTTTGCGTGCGCCGGATTGTAGCTGAGTAGGATTCCAGTGGAGGCCAGGGAGGATGATGCGGTGCCACATCGCACCGGCACGGCTACTTTCGAATCCGCGGCCGGGTGGCCGGCCCCTTGAGCTCGATCATGTTCCCGTCCGGGTCGTTGAAGTACACCGAGGGGCCGTACCCTTCCGCACCGTAGCGCTCGGCCACGTTGCCGGGCTCGATGCCGAAGCGAGCGAGCTTGCGCAGGAGCGCGGCGGGGTCGAAAGGGGCCACCCTGAAAGCGAAGTGATCCAGGTTCGCGTGCGCCTTGCGAGCCGCGGCGCCGCCCTTGCCGCCCTTGCTGCGCGGCACCAGGTCGAGCAGCGATTCGCCGACGCGCAACTGCACGATGCGCGGCGTCTGCAATTGCCGCTCGACCGTGGCCCCCAGCACCTTCCTGTAGAAATCGATGCTCGCGGCGAGGTCATGCACGCGAAGCACCAGGTGGTCCAGGCCCAGCACCGTGTTCGGAGCGGGCGCTTTGGGTGAGCGGGGAGAGCTGGCGGCCATCGGCCAAGCGTACCGCGTGAGCGCATTGCGGTCGAGCGCGCTCCGCTAAACTGTCGAGGCGGCATCAAAGACCGCGACCATAAACCGGGAGACCCGAATGTCGATTCGTACCGTAGTGAGAGCCGCTTGTGCACTGGTGGCCCTGGCAACCTCCTGCGCGCTTCATGCGCAGGCCTATCCGAACAAGCCGGTGCGGGTCGTCGTGCCTTTCCCGGCGGGCGGCACGACCGACCAGGTGGCGCGCACCATCCAGGCGCGTTTCTCCGAGCTCCTCGGGCAGCAGGTCGTCATCGACAACAAGGGCGGCGCGGGTGGTTCGATCGGGGCCTCCGAGGCCGCCAAGTCGGCGCCCGACGGCTACACGCTGCTCATGGTGTTCGACACCCACGCGGTCAATCATCACCTGTACAAGCAGGCGCCGGACATCTTCAAGGCGCTCGAGCACATCACCCTCATGACGACCTCGCCGAGCATGCTGGTTGCGACCAGCACGTTCGGGCCGTCCACGCTCAGGGACGCGATGGCGGCAGCGCGGTTCGGCACCGACGCGGTGAGCTACGGCTCGGTCGGCGCGGGGAGCTCCAACCACCTCGGCGCGCTCCTGCTGCAGCAGGCGGCTGGCGTGAAGATGCTTCACATTCCCTACAAGGGCGGCGGTCCCCTGGTGCAGGCGCTGCTCGGCAACCAGGTCAACGTCAGCTTCGTTTCGTCACCGCTGATCCTGCCGCACGTGAAAGGCGGCAAGGTGAAGCCGCTCGCGATAGGCGGCCGTCAGCGACTCGCACAGGCGCCGGATGTGCCGACGATTGCCGAGACGTATCCGGGATTCGAGGCGATTTCATGGTTCGGGCTGCTCGGGCCCGTCGGAATGCCGCGGGAGGTCTTCGCGCGCATCCACCGCGACATGGTGCGCACGCTCAACACGCCGGAGGTCCGCTCGCGGCTTACCGAAGGAGGATTCGAAGTGGTTGGCAGCGCCCCTGAAGAATTCCTCAAGTTCGTGCAGGGCGAGTCGGACAAGCTCGGCAAGGTCATCCGCGATAACAACATCAAGGTCGACTGACTTGAGGGATTTCATCTACACCGGCCTGCCGATGCGGGTCGTGTTCGGCGCGGGCAGCGTCTCCCAATTGCCTGCCGAGCTGGACAAGCTTGGCGCCAAACGGGCGCTGGTGCTTTCGACGCCCGGACGAAAGGACAGCGTGCGCGCGGTGGCCGAAAGCCTCGGGTCCCGGCTTGCGGGCACCTATGCCAAAGCCGTGATGCACGTGCCGGTCGAGGTCGCGGCCGATGCGCGCCGCGTCGCGCAGGAGCTCGGTGCCGACTGCTGCATCAGCGTCGGCGGCGGCTCGACCACGGGCCTGGGCAAGGCGATCGCGTTGACCTCGGGTCTGCCGATCATTGCGGTGCCCACGACGTATTCGGGATCGGAGATGACCACCATCCTCGGCATGACCGAGGGTGGCCTGAAGACGACCGTGCGCGATCCCAAGGTCCTGCCAAGGACGGTGATCTATGACCCTCGACTGACACTGGGCTTGCCGACGGCTTTGTCCGCGGCCAGCGGCATGAATGCGATCGCGCATTGCGTCGAGGCCCTGTATGCGGCGGACGGGAACCCGATCAACGCGCTGCAGGCGGAGGAGGGCATGCGCGCGATGGCCTCGGCGCTGCCGCGCGTGATGAAGGCGCCGGGGGACATCGAGGCGCGGTCGGACGCGCTCTACGGGGCGTGGCTGGCCGGCGTTTCCTTCGCCACCACCGGCATGGGACTGCACCACAAGCTTTGCCATGTGCTCGGCGGCACGTTCAACCTCCCGCATGCCGAAACGCACAGCATCGTGTTGCCGCATGCCGCCCGCTACAACCGGGACGCGGCGCCGGAGGCCATGGCGCGGATCGCGCGCGCATTGGGAACGCTCGACGCACCCACTGGACTGTATGACCTCGAGGAGAGGCTCGGCCTCGAACTGCGCCTTGCCGGCATCGGCATGCCGAAGGACGGACTCGAGCGCGCGGCGCGCATCGCAACCGAAAGCCCGTACCCGAATCCCGCCCAAATTACCTATGTCGGCGTGTTATCTTTGCTCAATGATGCGTATGAAGGGCGGCGTCCCGCCGCCTGACCTCCCGGTTCCGGACCACGACCGATGAAGTTCTACCTCGTCGACGACGATCCCGACATCCTTTTGCTGTTGAGCCGAATGCTCGAGAAGGCCGGGCATTCGGTCGTCACGAACGATTCGAGCGTCAGGGCACTCAAGGAGATCCCTTCCGAGCGCCCGGACTGCGTGATCACCGACCTCATGATGCCGGACATGGACGGCTTCGAGCTCTGCCGCGAGCTGCGCCGCCGCCCCGAGCTCTCGTCCATGAAGATCATCGTGCTCTCGGCCAAGTCGTACGACTTCGACCGCCGCCGCGCGCGCGAGCTGGGCGCGGATGGGTACATTGTCAAGCCGATCCGGACCGAGACGCTGCTTTCGTCCATCGACGAGTTCGTCTCCGAAAAGATCGCGGTCACCTACTGGGGCGTGCATGGCACGCTGCCGGTGCCGGGGCCGGGCACGCTGAGGCGCGGTGGCAACACGCCCTGCCTGTCGATCGAGATCGGCGGCGAGCCGCTCTACATCTTCGACTGCGGCTCGGGCATCAAGCAGCTCTCCGACCAGATCATGGCCTCGGGCCAGCAGCGCTTCTCGGCGCGCATCTTCATCTCGCACACGCACTGGGACCACATCAACACGGTGCCGTTTTTCGCGCCGTTGTATGTGAGGGGCAACCAGGTCGAGATCTACGGCCCCTACCAGGGCGACCTCACCATTGCGCGGGCAATCGCAGCTCAGATGGAAGGCGTGTATTTCCCGGTGACCATCCGCGAGTTCGGCGCGCACCTCGTTTTCCGCGACCTGCGCGAAGAGACGGTCGACTTCGGCCTGGTGAAAATCGACACCATGCTGCTCAAGCACCCCGGTTCGTGCCTCGGATACAAGGTCAGGTGCCACGGACGCTCGATCTGCTACATCACCGACAACGAGCTCTACCTGCCGAGCGACCCGCGGCGCGACCAGCGCTACCTCGACAGGCTGGTCGAGTTCGTTCGCGGCGCCGACTTGCTGATCACGGACACGACCTACCGCGACCATGAATACCCGTCGAAAGTCGACTGGGGCCATTCCTGCGTGAGCGAGGTGGCCGATCTGGCAGTGCGCGCGCAGGTCAAGCGCCTGCACCTCTTCCACCACGATCCCGACCAGTCGGACGACGACATCGACCGCAAGCTCGACGAAGCGCGCGTGCATATCTCGCGCCTGGGCGGCAATGTCGAATGCGACGCCCCGGCCGAGAAATCCAAGCTGGTGATTTAGTTAGAAGGGGCCAGGCTCAATTTTGTCTTATTGCGTGCGCAGGCTCGTAAGCCCGATCCCCGCCGCGTCGAATCCGCCGTCCACCGCCAGCGCCTGCCCGTTCACG
>CAZZDV010000034.1:16537-23091 GCA_964652785.1 uncultured Bordetella sp. | reverse complement strand
CTGATATTGGCGACGGAGGAGTTGGCATTCATGCGGGCTTTCATTTCTTCACCGTATCGGGAAGGGTGATGCGGCGGAAGACTTCATCGAGGTGGCCTTCCTCGGTACGAAGGGCGCTGACCTGCCAGCCTTCGCGGCCGGCGAGGTCCATGACCGAGCGGGCGAGGGCTACGGAGGCCAGCTTGTCCTTGGGATAAACGCGCAAGCCCGGACCCTGGGCCGAATCGCTGACCGGCTCGACGCGCGCCGCCTCGGGCAGCGCCGCGAGCTTGGCCGCATCCGCGTTCTGCGCCGAAATGGTCACCGCGCCGGCAAGCTCGGACATATTGCGCAGCTCCTGGGGCGTCCCGTTGGCCACGATGCGGCCGCGGTCGATGATGATCGCGCGCGTGCATGCGGCATCGACTTCCTCGAGGATGTGCGTCGAGAAGATCACCGCCTTGGTCTTGCCCATCTCGCGGATGAGGTTGCGCACTTCGTGCTTCTGGTTCGGGTCGAGGCCGTCGGTCGGCTCGTCCATGATCAGGACTTCGGGGTCATGGATCAGCGATTGCGCCAGGCACGTGCGGTGCCGGTAGCCCTTTGAGAGCGTGTCGATCTGCTGGTGCAGCACCGAGGAAAGGAAGCAGAGGTCGACCACGCGTCCGACCGCTTTCTTCTTGTCGCTGCCGTTGAGGCCGCGAAGCTCCGCCGCGAATCCGAGGAAGCCTTCGACCGACATGTCGGGATAGGACGCCGCGTTCTCGGGCAGGTAGCCGATCAGCCGCTTGGCCGCCAGGCCGTCCTCGGCGACATCGTGGCCGCCGATGGAGATGCGGCCCGCCGTCGGCGGCAGGAAGCCGGTGATCATGCGCATGGTGGTGGACTTGCCGGCGCCGTTGGGGCCGAGGAAGCCGAGCACTTCGCCGCGCTCGACCGAGAAGGACAGGTCATCGACAGCCTTCTTGGGCCCGAACGACTTGGTCAGGTTTTCGATGCGTATCATTCGCTCAAGCCTGGTTGATTTTGGATGCGCCCGGGGATTGGGGGAGGTCGAACCGCAATTTGCGGCGGCCGGCCCGGGCTTCAAGGGGCCGGATTATCGCCTAGAATGCCGCGTCTTCCCGAAAATGTTGGAGCCCTTATGCCTCGCCTCGTCCATGGTTTACTCGCAGGGTTAACAGCGCTGGCCCTGGCCGCGCCCGTCGGGGCACAGACCCTGAAAATGATGATCCCCGCCAACCCCGGGGGTGGCTGGGACCAGACCGGCCGCAGTCTCGCGGCGGCCCTGCAGAGCACCAAACAGGTGGCCTCGGTGCAGTTCGAAAACAAGGGCGGCGCGGCCGGCGCGATCGGTCTCGCGCAGTTCGTCAATTCGGCCAAGGGCGATCCCAACGCGGTGATGATCGGCGGCATGGTGATGGTCGGCGGCCTGCACCTGCAGAAATCGCCCGTCAGCCTGTCGCAGGTGACGCCGCTGGCGCGCCTCACGAGCGAGTGGGAAGTCATCGTCGTGCCGGTAAGCTCGCCCATCAATACCATCGGCGACCTTATGAAGGCCTACCGCGAAAACCCCGGCAAGGTGTCCTGGGGCGGCGGCTCGGCCGGCGGCACCGACCACATCCTGGTCGGCATGATGGTCAAGGCGGTCGGCGGTGATCCGTCGAAGATCAACTACGTCCCCTACAAGGGCGGCGGGGAGGCGGTGGCCGCGATCATTGGCGGTCATGTCAGCGCCGGCGTGTCGGGCCTGGGCGAATTCGCCGAGCACATCAAAGGCGGCAAGATGCGAGCCCTGGCAGTGTCGGCTCCCACCAAAACCGACGGCATCCCGTCGCTCAAGGAGCAGGGCATCGACGTGGAGCTTGGCAACTGGCGCGGGGTCTTCGGCGCGCCCGGGATCTCGGCGCAGCAGCGCGATGCGCTCGTGGCCATGATCAAGGCTGCGACCGATTCTCCCGCCTGGAAGGGGACGCTCGAGAAGATGGGCTGGACCGGCTATTTCCTTGCCGGCGCCGACTACTCGAAGTTCATCGAGGAGGATACGCGCCGCATCGGCGCCATCGTCGATTCGCTAGGCATCAAGAAGTAGTTTCAAGACGTAGCTTCCCGCCCGCGATGCAATGAAAGTCTCCCCAGCGCAAACCGCCCTCTCTCTGGGTGTGCTGGCGCTGGGCGTCGCGACCGCAGTCACAACCGCTTCGCTCTCTGGCGAGGGCGGCTATGCCCAGATCGGCCCGAATTTCATGCCCGCGGTGGTCGCCTTCGGCCTGATCGCTTGCGGACTCTGGCTGCTCTACGAAGCGATGAGCGGCGGCTGGCGTGATCACCCATCGGACGACCCAGCCGCGCGCGGCGACCACGCGTTCCATGCGCCGGGGTTCCTGTGGATCACGGCCGCGCTTGGCGCTCATATGGCGCTCATCGGCACGGCCGGGTTTGTAGTTGCCGGCAGCGTGCTGTTTGCCGGCGTAGCGCGCGGCTTCGGCAGCGTACGATGGTTGCGCGACGTCGCGGCCGGCGCGCTCATCTCGCTCGCCGTGTTCTTTTTCTTCGTGCGTTTGCTGAATGTGAATCTTCCCGCGGGCTGGCTGTCGCCCGTCCTGGGCGGCGCGGGCATTTAGGATGGAAACCTTCGACGCACTGCTTGCGGGTTTCGGCGTCGCGCTGCAGCCGATCAACCTGATGTGGGGGCTCATCGGCGTGACGCTGGGCACGGCGGTCGGCGTGCTGCCCGGGGTCGGGCCGGCGCTGACGGTGGCGATGCTGCTGCCGCTCACCGTGAAGCTCGAGCCGACCGGCGCGCTGATCATGTTTGCCGGCATCTACTATGGCGCCATGTTCGGCGGGTCGACCACGACCATCCTGCTCAATACGCCCGGCGAATCGGCCTCGATTGCCACCGCCCTCGAAGGCAACAAGATGGCCAAGAACGGCCGCGCGGGCCCGGCGCTGTCGACCAGTGCGATCGGCTCGTTCGTTGCGGGCTCGATCGCGACCGTGCTTCTCACTCTTCTCGCGCCTTTTGTAGTCAGCGTCGCGCTCAAGTTCGGCCCGGCCGAGTATTTCGCCCTCATGGTGTTCGCGTTTACCACCGTGGCGGCGGTGCTGGGCGCCTCGACCGTGCGCGGGCTGACCAGCTTGTTCCTGGGCCTGCTGCTGGGATTGGTCGGCATCGACAGCCAGAGCGGCACGCCGCGCTTTGCCTTCGGGGTGCCCGAACTGCTCGACGGGGTCGATGTGGTGGTGCTCGCGGTCGGCTTGTTCGCGGTGGGCGAGGCACTCTATGTCGCGTCCTACCAGAGCCGGCTGACCGGGACGCTGGAAAAGCTCTCCGGCTCGATCATGATGAGCGCCAGCGACTGGAAGCGCTCCTGGCCCGCGTGGTTGCGCGGCACCGCGATCGGCTTTCCGTTCGGCTCGATCCCGGCGGGCGGGGCCGAGATTCCCACGTTCGTCTCCTACGCCACGGAAAAGAAACTCAGCAAGCATCCGGAGGAATTCGGCCACGGCGCGATCGAAGGCGTCGCCGGCCCCGAGGCGGCGAACAATGCTTCGGCCACCGGCGCGATGGTGCCCCTGCTAACGCTCGGCATCCCGACCTCGGCCACGGCGGCGATCCTGCTGGGTGCGTTCCAGAATTACGGCATCCAGCCCGGGCCGCTCTTGTTCCAAAGCCAGGCCGAGCTGGTGTGGGGGCTGATCGCAAGCCTGTACATCGGCAACGTGATCCTGCTGATCCTCAACCTGCCGCTGATCGGTATCTGGGTGAAAGTGCTGCAGATTCCGCGCGACCTGCTGTATGGCGGCATCCTCGTGTTCGCAACGCTCGGCGCCTACAGCCTGCACCAGTCGTGGGTCGACCTGCTTATGTTGTACGTTTTTGGGTTGCTGGGCTTCGCCATGCGCCGCTGGGGCGTGCCGGTGGGGCCGGCGGTAATCGGCCTGATCCTCGGGCCGCTGGCCGAGACGCAGTTCCGCCGCGCGCTTTCCATCAGCCAGGGCGATGCGGGCGTGTTCTTCACCCAGCCGATCTCGGCGACGTTTCTCGCCATCACCGCCGCCGTGGTGATCGTCCCCTGGATCGTGCGCCGCTGGCGCAAGCGCCGGCCGGCCGAATACCAGGCGCAGCGCGGCCGTCACGCGGACGTTTCGAAGCGGTAAAATCCGCGCTTTTGCGCCATCAACTCTTCTCAAGGTCGGAACCCATGGACACATCCCTGCTTTCCAGAACCGCGGCCGCCATGGTCGCCGCCGGCAAGGGCGTCCTCGCCGCCGACGAGTCGGCCGGCACCTGCGAGACGCGGTTCAAGTCGGTCAGCGTCGAGTGCACGGAAGACAACCGCCGCACCTACCGCGGCCTGCTGTTCTCCACCCCGGGCGCCAACAAGTACATCTCGGGCGTGATCCTGCATGACGAGACGCTTCGCCAGTCCGACGCCTCGGGCCAGCCTTTTCCCGCGATGCTGGGCAAGATGGGCGTGATCCCCGGCATCAAGGTCGACAAGGGCGTGGTCAACATCCCGCTGACCACCGGCGGGGAGAAAGTCACCGAGGGGCTGGATGGCCTGGACAAGCGTCTGGCCGAGTACTTCAAGCTCGGCGCGCGCTTCGCCAAGTGGCGCGCGGTCATTACGATTGGTGATGGGATCCCCACGCACACCTGCATCTACGCCAACGCGCATGCGCTCGCGCGCTACGCGGCCGCCTGCCAGGCCGCCTCGATCGTGCCGATGATCGAGCCCGAAGTGCTGCTCGAGGGCAAGCACACCATCGAGCGTTGCGAGGAGGTCACCGAGGCCACGCTGCGCGCCACGTTCGCAGCGCTGGCGGCGTACAACGTGTCCTTTGAGCACACCATCCTGAAGGCGAGCATGGTCGTCTCCGGCAACGCCAATGCCCGCCAGGCCGGTGTAGACGAAGTCGCCGAGCGCACCTTGCGCGTGCTGAAGCGCACCGTGCCCGCGGCCCTCCCCGGTGTCGTGTTCCTCTCGGGCGGACAGTCGGATGTTTCGGCCACCGCGCACCTCGACGCGATGAACCGCCTCGGCGCGCCCTGGCCGCTGACTTTTTCGTACTCGCGCGCGCTGCAGAACACCGCGCTCAAGGCCTGGAGCGGCAAGTCGGCCAATGCGGGCGCCGCGCAGGCGGCTTTCGCTCACCGCGCCCGCATGAACGGGCTGGCCGCGGAAGGCAAATGGAAGATGGACCTCGAAAAGTCGGCGGCCTGAACAATGAGCACCCCCCTGTACGAAGCGACTATCAAGAGCCTGCCGAAGATCGCCAGCGGCAAGGTGCGCGATATCTACGCGGTCGGCGACGACAAGATGCTGATCGTGACCTCGGACCGGCTTTCGGCGTTCGACGTCGTGCTCGGCGACCCGATTCCCGACAAGGGCCGCGTACTCACCGAGATGGCGAATTTCTGGTTCGCCAAGCTCGCCCATGTGGTGCCGAACCACCTGACCGGCATCGATCCCGAATCAGTCGTTTCGGGCGCGGACGAGACCGTGCAGGTGCGCGGCCGATCGATCGTGGTGAAGAAGCTCAGGCCCCTGCCCGTCGAGGCGGTGGTGCGCGGCTACATCATCGGCTCGGGCTGGAAGGACTACCAGAAGACCGGCGCGGTCTGCGGCATCCAGCTGCCAAAGGGCCTGCAGCAGGCGGCCAAGCTCGCCGAGCCGATCTTCACGCCGGCCACCAAGGCCGAGATGGGCGCGCACGACGAGAACATCTCGTTCGAGCAGATGGCCGAGCTGGTCGGAGAGCCCCTCGCGAAGAAAGTGCGCGACCTCAGCCTGCGCCTGTACAAGGAAGCGGCCGACTTCGCGGCGACCAAGGGCATCATCATTGCCGACACCAAGTTCGAGTTCGGCCTCGATGACAAGGACAACCTCGTGCTGATCGACGAAGTGCTCACTGCCGATTCGTCCCGCTTCTGGCCGGCCTCCGAGTACAAGGTGGGCATCAGCCCGCCGTCGTTCGACAAGCAGTTCGTGCGCGACTACCTCGAGACGCTCACATGGGACAAGAAGCCCCCGGCGCCGAAGCTGCCCGAAGAAGTGCTCACCAGGACCTCCGAAAAATACCGCGAAGCCCTCGAGCGGCTGACCGGCAAGAAACTTTCATAAGACGAAGAAGATGGCCGCTCCCCTCGTTGGCATCCTCATGGGCTCCACCTCCGACTGGGAGGTGATGAAGCAGGCGGCGAAAGTGCTGGACGAATTCGGCGTCGCGTACGAAGCGCGCGCGATGTCCGCGCACCGCACGCCCGACCTCGTCGAGGAATTCGTCAAGGCCGCACCCGGCCGTGGCATCAAGTGCATCATCGCGGGCGCCGGCGGCGCCGCGCACCTTGCAGGCGTGGTCGCAGCACACACCACGTTGCCGGTCCTCGGCGTGCCGATGCCTTCCAAGCACCTCAACGGCATGGACTCGCTGCTCTCGACCGTGCAGATGCCCAAGGGCATCCCGGTCGCGACTTTCGCCATTGGCGACGCGGGCGCTGCGAACGCCGCATTGTTCGCGATCGCGACGCTCGCGCTCTCCGATACCGGCCTCGCGCGGAAGCTGAC
>CAZZDV010000034.1:14026-16437 GCA_964652785.1 uncultured Bordetella sp. | reverse complement strand
TGTTCGCGATCGCGACGCTCGCGCTCTCCGATACCGGCCTCGCGCGGAAGCTGACGGACTTCCGCAAGAAGCAGTCGGACGCGGTTCGCACCGCGGTGCTTCCAAGGGCGTGAGCGAAGCCGTCCGGCGCGCCGCCGCGGAGCTTAGGCGCGGCCGGCTGGTCGCATTCCCCACGGAAACGGTTTACGGGCTCGGCGCGGATGCCTCGAGCCGCGAGGCTATTGCCCGGCTGTATGAAGTCAAAGGCCGGCCGGGGGATCACCCGGTCATCGTGCACTTTACGGATGCCGCCACGGCGTTCAAGTGGGCGAGCGAAGTACCTGAAGCGGCGCACAAGCTCGCTGCCGGATTTTGGCCGGGTCCCCTGACGCTGATCCTCGAGCGCGCCTCGACTGTGGGCGACTTCGTCACCGGCGGGCAGGACACGGTCGGCCTGCGCGTGCCCGTGCATCCACTTGCGCTCGAGCTGCTTGCGGAATTCGGCGGCGGCCTTGCAGCACCTTCGGCCAACCGCTTCGGCCGCGTGTCTCCGACGACCGCGCAGCACGTGCGCGAGGATCTAGGCGACGACGTGGACATGGTGCTGGACGGCGGACCGTGCGGTGTAGGCATCGAGTCGACGATCGTGGACCTGTCGCGCGGCAAAGCAGTGCTCCTGCGGCCGGGCGGGATCAGCACGGCGCAACTCGAATCCGTCCTGGGCGAGCCCGTAGGGACGCCGGACTCTGCCGCGCCGCGCGTGTCAGGGAGCTTGGCTGCACATTACGCGCCACGCACTCCTGCGCGACTGGTTGCCGCCGCCGGGATCGAATCGGAGATCGCGCGCCAAGGCGCGGAGGCCGCGGTGCTCGCGTTCGGCGCGCCGGACGCGCGTGTCGATTTCTGGGTGCGCATGCCGCGTGATCCTGTTCAGTACGCGCAAAAGCTCTACGCGGCGCTGCGCGAGCTCGATTCGAGCGGCGCGAAGGTGCTGCTCATTGAATCGCCGCCCGACACGCCGGTGTGGCGCGCCGTGCTTGACCGCCTGCGCCGCGCGGCGCGAGACTAGCCGGATGCATCGCGCGCTTCTCTTCGTCGCGGCATTGCAGGTGAACGGCGGCACCAATTTCAGGGAATTCAGGAAGAGATGTCCGCGTCCTGAGCGGCTCTCCTGTCAGTTTGTGTATCGGTACCGGTACATATGCCCGGCAAGTGCTGGCCTTCGATTCAGGGCCGCAGCAACTCCGGCGCATTCCAGCGCATCGTCTGCCTGCCGTTCTTGAATGAAGCCAGCGGCTGGGAAACCTCCGAAATCGCCTGCAACGGCGTTTGCGCGTTGATGATCACCACGTCGCCGGGATTGCCCACCTTGATGCCGTAGTCCATCAGGTTAAGGAGTTTCGCCGAGCGCTCGGTCAGCATGTTGAAGCACTCCGCAATCTGCTCGGGCCGATCGAGCTGAACCACGTTGGCGTAAAGGTTCGCCATGCGGATGAGCGAGCAGTCGCCGAAGGGCGTTGCCGGATTGAGGATGTTGTTCGACGAGAGCGAGCAGTTCACGCCGTGCTCGCAGAGCAGGTTCGCGTCCGCGACGCCGCGGCGCACGCTGTGGTCCTGGTCGCGGCCCATGAGGAAAAGGTCGGTCGCCGGCAGCACCGTGACGCCCACTCCGGCATTGGCGAGCTGCTTCGCAATCTTCGCGACTTCGTCCGGCGGCAGCAGCGAGAGCTTCGCCATATGGCCGACGACCACGCGGCCGCCGCGCTTGTACTTCTCGGTGAGTTCCCTCACCTGGTGCACGAACATGCCTTCGGGCGTGGGGCCGACGTCGAGGTGGATGTCGATGTCGCAGTCGTACTCGCGTCCAAGCTCGAAGATGCGCTCGATCTGCGCCGGGCCGTCCGTGTCGTAGCGCGGCGCGCCGCCGAGGACCTTGGCGCCGCGCTCGAGGCTTTCGACCAGCAACTCGTCGGTGCCCGGATAGTTGGTGAGGCCTTCCTGCGGGAAGACGCACATCTCCACGTCGATCGCCCACTTGTAATCCCTGGCGAGCTGCTCGACCGCGTCGAAGCCGCGCATGCCGATGGCGGGATCGACTTCGGTCTGCGCGCGCATGCGCGTGGTGCCATGCAGGATGCTCTCCTGCAGGGTTTTCTCTGCGCGCCTGTAGGTGTCCTCGAGCGTCATCGTGTGCTTGATCGGCGCAACCGCGGTCACCGGGCTGTAAGTTCGCCGCGGCTGCGGCCCGCAGCGATCGATGATGCGCGACTTGTCGATGTGGATATGCGTTTCCACCAGCCCGGCGCACGCGAGGCATCCCTTTGCGTCATACGAGGGCGCCTGCACCGGCAGCGTGCGCTCGATGGCCGCGATGCGCCCCGCCTTGATGCCGATGTCGACCGTGGGTTGGTCAGCGCTGCTGCCCGCGAGCC
>CAZZDV010000034.1:0-13926 GCA_964652785.1 uncultured Bordetella sp. | reverse complement strand
GGCGCGGGCGGCAACATCGGCGCCGAGGCCGCAGCGAAAGCCGCCCCCGACGGCCACACGCTCTTCATGGCCGCGGTGACCACGCACGCGGTCAGCATGAGCCTCTACTCCAAGCTCGGCTACGACCTGGAGAAGGACTTCGTGCCGGTGAGCCTCGTGGCCAATGTGCCGCATATCCTGGTGGCCAACCCGTCGGTGCCGGCGAACAACCTGGGCGAGTTGCTTGCCTACCTGCGGGCGCAAGGCGGCAAGGTCAATTTCGCCTCGCAAGGTAACGGGACGCTGTCCCACCTCGAGTACGAGCTCATGCGTTCGATGGGCGGATTCAAGGCCAACCACATCCCGTACAAGGGCAGCGCGCCGGCCATGGTCGACCTGCTTGCGGGCACTGTGACGGTGTTCTTCGACAGCATCCCGTCCTCGCTGCCGCAGGTGCGCGCGGGCAAGTTGCGCGGCATCGCGGTCGCCTCATCGCGCCGCTCGCCGGTGCTGCCGGACCTGCCGACCCTGTCTGAGGCCGGGCTTACCGGGTTCGCGGCCGACAGCTGGTTCGGGATCATGGTGCCCGCAGGCACGCCGCGCGAGATCGTCGCCAAACTCAACAATGACGTGATCAAGGGCCTCGACTCTCAGGAGGTGAAGGACATCATCTCGAGGCAGGGCGGCCTCATCATGGGGAGCACGCCGGAGCAAATGGCCGCGCAGATTCGCGGCGATCGCGAGAAGTGGGGCCGCGTGGTGCGCGAGTCGGGCGCGAAGATCGAGTAGCGCGCTCCGGGCCGCCAGCAAGGCCGGCCTGCGTGGGCAGGCCTATTCGGCCTTGATCCCGGAGGCCTTGATGATCTTGGCGTACTTGGGAATGCCGTCGCGGATCATCGCGGCGAGGTCTGCCGAGGTTCCCGTGAGCGGTTCGGCGCCAGCCTTGTCGAGCGCCTCGCGCGTGTCGGGCGAGGCGATCAGCGCGACCAATTCCTTGTTCACGCGATCGATGATCGGCTGCGGCGTGCCTGCTGGCGCCACGAGCGCCAGCCACAGCGAAGCGTCGAACCCCGGATAGCCAGACTCTGAAACCGTCGGCACGTCGGGCAGCGAGGGCGAACGCTTCGGCGTGCCGACCACAAGCGGCCGCACCCGCCCGGATTTCGCGTGCGGCAAAAGTGCGGGCAGGCTGCCGAACAGCATCTCGACTTGCCCGCCGACCACCGCGGTGCCAGCAGGGCCGTTGCCGTTGTAGGGGATGTGGAGCATGTAAGTCCCGGAAACGGCTTTCAACATCTCCATCGCCAGGTGCGTCGTCGAGCCCACGCCGGCCGAGGCGTAGTTGAGCTTGCCGGGCCGCTCCTTGGCCAGCGCAACGAGTTCCTTGAGCGTCTTGGCGGGGACGGCGGGATTGACGACCAGCAGGTACGGCGACACGGCCATGAGGCCGATCGGCGCGAAGTCCTTGACCGGGTCGTAGTCGAGCTTCGGGTACACGCCCGGGGCGACGACGTGCGTGCTGGTGGAGGCGACCGCGAGATTGTAGCCATCGGGGGCGGATTTCGCGATGGCCGAGGTTCCGATCGTGCCGCCGGCGCCGCCGCGGTTCTCGATCACCATCGACTGGCCGAGGCGCTCCGAAAGTTTCTGCGCGACGATGCGCGCGACGATGTCGGTCGATCCGCCCGGCGGGAAAGGCACCATGAGCCGGATCGGTTTGGTCGGCCACGCCTGCGCGGTCGCGGTGCCCGTAGGCAGCAGCGCGAGCGCGAACAGCGCAGCCGCGAGTCTTTTTGTGTTCTTCATGCCGAATCCTCCTATCGGCCGGAGGGTACTACGCTTTCTGCACACCGGGCTTGCCGTTCTCGACGACGAATGTGGCGACAGTGCTGCAGTCGGAGTCGCGCCTGGCGACGTTATCCATGCCTCGCAGCTCCGCTGTCATTCTTGATGGCGTGATCTCCATGCGGGTGTAGCCGCGACGGTTAAGAGCGAGCTTCACGTGGGGGTTCTCGGGCAGGAGCCGGTCGAGCATGTCCTGCGTGAACGAGGCTTGCGAAGTGATGCCCGCGCCGACGAACTCGCTTGCCACCGTGGCCGAGGCGGGGTTGTCGAAGTCGCGTTTGATGTCGCCCGCGACGAACATGTGCACATCGCCGCCGATGACCACGGGGTTCGAGGCCCGGCTCTCGGCGAGGGAATCGACAAGTTTCTTCCGGGCTGCCGGGTAGCCGTCCCAGCCGTCGGTCCACGAGCGCAGTCCGGGACCCGGCTTCTGGTCGAGCCTCGCCATCGTGGTCTGCTGCGCGAGGATGTTCCAACCCGCGCGCGAGGACTCCAGCCCCGCCTCGAGCCACTTCTCCTGCGTCGCGCCCAGCATGGTGCGCGATGGGTCCAGGAGCGTGCCGCAATCGGCTACGTCCACCGTGTTCGAGCCGCCGCGGCCCGGCCGCGGGCAAGCCTGCGGCGAGCGGTACTGGCGGTCGTCGAGCACGTGGAAGGTGGCGAGGTTGCCGAACCCCAGCCGCGTATACAGCCTTGCGTGCGGTCCCATGGGCATCATCTCGCGCCGGAGCGGCATGTGCTCGTAGTAGGCCTTGTAGGCGGCGGCCCTGCGCGCGAGGAACCATTCCGGGTGGTCGAGGTTTTCCGAGCGGTCGCCCGCGTAGTCGTTCTCGACTTCGTGGTCGTCCCAGGTGCAGATCCACGGCAGCGCCGCGTGCGCAGCCTGCAGGTCGGCGTCCGATTTGTAGAGCGCGTGCCGCGCCCGGTACTCGGAAAGCGTCTGAGGCTCCGAAGTTTCGTGCCGGCGGACCTGGTCGCGCGCCCGCGAGGATTCATAGATGTAGTCGCCGACGAACACGACGAGGTCGAGGTCGTCCTTCACGATGTGGCGGTACGCGCCGAAGTAGCCCTGCTCGTAGTGCTGGCACGAAGCGAAGGCGAAGCGCAGCTTGTCCGGCTTCGCGCCGGCCGCGGGCGCCGTGCGCGTGCGGGCGATTGCGCTTGTGGCGTCGCCCGCGTTGAAGCGATACCAGTACCAGCGCGCTGGCTCGAGGCCCGTGACCTCCACATGGACTGAGTGCGCCCACTCGGGCGTTGCGTACGCGGTGCCCGAGGCCACGATGCCGCGCATGCCTTCGTCTCGCGCGACTTCCCAGCGCACGGGGATCGTCTCGGCCGTCATTCCGCCGCCCGGAGCCTCCGGCACGGGCGCGAGGCGTGTCCACATTACGAACCCCGCAGGGAACGGGTAGCCGGAGGCCACTCCGAGCGTGAAGGGGTCGGACACAAAGCGCGGCTTTGGCTGGAGCTGTGCACGCACCAGTGAAGCGGCCGGGAACAAACCCAGCGCGGCGAGGGCTTGCAGGAACCTGCGGCGGTCTGGGGTCCTCATGCTCGGAGATTAACGCGCCCGGGTGTCATTTCGTTTACATAATATAAAACCTGGTGAATTTCCGTTTTTGGCATACAGATTGGCTTGATTCAATCAATCGACAGGTCATGCAAGCCGATGCTCGAATTCCATTGCGTTGCACTCGGCAACAAGTTTTAGGTGAAGGTCGCCTCTGCGCTGATAGAGATCGGCAGCCAAAGTCGCTTCGTCAGCGTTCATTTCTGCCAGGAACGCAAAACGCCTCGTACAGCGCGCAAGCGTTTCCAGGGGATCAGCTACACCACCCCGCACGAGCTGGCGCAAATCGTCCCAATCCCAACCGCGCGCGTCCGTCAGCTTTGCGTTCCACCGTTCCGCCGAAAAGCCATCGCGCACCTGCCACAGCTTGACGATCACCAGCTTGCGGATAAGAGGTTCCGAAAAAGGCCGGCCGGCGAAATTCTCGAGATCCCAAATGTCGCGCGGTTTGTTGCGCTGGTATGTAGCGCGGATTTTCTCGGCAAGAATTTCTTCGATGCGTAGACAGGTTAATTGCGCCGGCTGGAACGGAAGGTGCCTGAAGTAAGAGATTGGCAGCTGTTCTCGGGAGTCCGTCGGAAGCGTGGGTGCTTCCCGATTGCTTACCTGCAGCTTCAGTGTTCCCGTCCCAAGCTCATGACGATAGGCCGGCAAAATGCCCCACGACACGCCGTCGTCAACCCCGTACCAGCCCTTATCCCCCACATCGACCTCGAACTGAATCCCATGAAAAGGCGCTTCCGCGATTTCGGCAAGCTCCAGCACATAGTCCTCCGGCGATTTTCCCGAATGCAACGCCGTGAAATCCACATCGGTGGAGAAGCGACCATTCGAGCCCAGCCACGTTTTGCGTATGCAGGTGCCGCCTTTGAATGCCAGATCAGCAAGAAAACCCCGCTCCGACAGCAACTGGAGGAAGTAAGTCAGCACAACTTCCTTCTCCACGATTTCCAGGCTCCTGATCCCGGATTCATGGGCGAAGCGCTGCAACTGTGCCTGCGTCAGCACTCTCAGTTCTCGAACAGCGTATGGGGATCAATATTGACGACGACACCCCAATCGCTGTCGTAGTTGACATAGGGTTCGCTCATCCGGCGTGGAACGAGATAGGTACGGCTCGACGGTTTCATGCGGCTGCGCAAGCGCATGCGCGCAGAGTCCGGCATCTCCAGATGACCTGCGTCGCACAAGTAGCCGAATTTCTGGATCAGGGCTGTGTTGCCTCTTTTTTCGAAGTACCCGGCAGCCTTTTCCCAATCCCAGCGGCGCACAGCCTTGACGAGGATTGCCGAGGCTTCCGCGAGACCGCCCGCACGTGCGGGGTATTCGAGGCAGTCCAGAACGGTTTTCTCCTGGTCGCTCATCGGTACCGGATATCCGAACACTGGAACGCGCTCGAATCCGAATATCGATTTCTCGGGCAGCCGCGCGAAGCGGACTTCGCTGTCGTTGATGTGTTTCGTGCGCGCATGAGTGCGTGTGACGATCCAAACCAAGCTTCGTACCTGCGTTGTAAGGCCCCAATGAGCTGCGGCCGTGGAAAAGGCGATGTAGCCGTCCGATGCGAGTTGAGCGGCGAGCGCAAGCGTGTTCGATTCGCCAAGGGGCCTCGCTCCCCACTCAGGAGGAATGAGCAGGTATTTGCCGTGGCCGGCACGTGCGAGCCAGCCTTTACGCACCAGGTTTGAAAGCACTTCGTTCACGGTGCTTTCTGTGAGCGAGAACTGCTCGATTGCCTCCTTCCGTGTGATTTCGCGGCGGCCCTGCTCCGTCAGCCCCAGCACGAGGCGGCTCTCGTTTGGACCCAAGCTACGGTAGTTAATACTTGGCCCCATAACTGGCCTAAACCCTAGATTTGATTATTATATTAATCGAATACTAAGCCTTTTCGACAGAAGAGTCTAGTTCAAATATTTATCAAAAACAGGGTTAAACCCGTGTTTTGCTTATTAAGTTAATCTAAATCGACCAAAGACATCTCTTTCAACAGCGGGTTCGCTCAGCCTCCGATCTCCCCGCCGTCGATCTTGGTGATCGCCACAACAGAGGGGCGCGGCGGCATGTCCGCCCTGAAATCCGGCCAGCGCGTGGAAGGCCGGTCGAAGGTCGACCCCGGATCGTCCGAAGCGGGGTGCTGGACCGCCACGAAAAGCGTCCGGTCGTCCGGCGTGAAGCACGGGCCGGCCATTTCGGCGCCGGTCGGGGTGCGGTAAAAGAATTTCGTCACCGCGCGCCCGGGGCCGGTCGTGTCGGTGGCCCACATTCCGTCGCCGATACCGAACTTGCTCTGTGCGCGGCCCTGGTCGGAGGCGATCCAGAGGCGCCCCTTGCTGTCGAATGCCATGCCGTCGGGGCAGGCCGTCCAGCCGACGGAGGTTGTTCCCGCGCCGTAGCGTCCGCCCTTTTCGAGCGGCCCGGCGAGCAGGAACACTTCCCAGCGATGCTCGAGCACCGAATGATCGCTCGCCCTGCCTTCGCCGGGCACGATCAGCTCCAGGATCTGGCCGTACTCGTTTGCTTCGCGCGGATTGGCCCGGTCGACTTCACTGGCCTTGCGGCGCGCGTTGTTGGTCAGGATGACATACGTGCGCCCCGTGACCGGGCTGGTTTCAACGTCCTCGGGCCGGTCCATGGGCGTGGCCTTGAGCAGGTCTGCGGCGCGCCGTGTTTCGATAAGCACGTCGGCCTGGCTGGCGAAACCATTCGCCGGGATGAGCGGCCCTTGCCCGAATACGAGTGGCAGCCATTTCACCAAACCGTCGTCGCCGAACCGGGCGGCGTACAACGTGCCATCGTCCAGGAGGCCGCGATTCGCCGCACGATCTCGCGCGTCGTAGCGTCCGCGGCTGACGTATTTGTACACGTAGTCATTGGCCTCGTCGTCACCCGAATACACCGTCACCGTGCCGTTCGGGTTTACCCACACGGTCGCGGCCTCGTGCTTGAAGCGGCCGAGCGCGGTGCGCTTGACCGGCACCGAGCCGGGATCGTAGGGGTCGATCTCGACGATCCACCCGAAGCGGTTCGGCTCGTTGGGCTCCTTTTCGACATTGAAACGGTCATGAAAGCGCGAGTAGGCGTAGCGTGACCGGGTGCCGAACCCATAGCGTTTGTAGTTCCTCGCTTCGGGCGTCTTGTTGAAGTCGCCGGCAAAGTACATGTTGAAGTTCTCTTCTGCCGAGAGCACCGTGCCCCACGGGGTCCAGCCGCCGCCGCAGTTGTTCAGCATGCCGATCACCGTGCTCCCGCCCGGATCGGCTTTGGTCCGCATGCGCGCATGGCCGGCGGCCGGGCCGGAGATACGAATCGGAGTATTCAGTGAAGAAATGCGCCGCGCGTAGCGGCTCGCCTCGACCACCTGCCAGCCGCCGCCGTTCTTGCGGATCTCGACGATCGATGCGCCCTGGGCGGCGAGCTCGACATCCGCCATTTCTTTCGTCGCGGTTTCGGCGCTCGTTTTGGGGTCCATCCCCGGGAACATCATGTGCAGCTCGGTGTACTCGTGGTTGACCCACAGCAGCCCATGGTCGGACGAGCTGGAGCCTGCAGGAAGCGGTGCGTAGGCAGTGAAGTCGCAGTTGTAGCCAAACTGCATGCCTTGGGCTTCCGCGGTCTGCCTGCGTACGTCGAACGCAGGCGCTCCGGGCAGGACTTTGTCGCCCCAACGGATCAGGACGTGCGCCCGGTAACCCGGCGCCACGGCATGATCGGGTTTCGGCCCCGGCTCGACTTCGGTGAAGCCCAGCGTCGAGCCGCGCGGGGTCAGGGTTGCGCAGCCCGCAAACGTCGCGGCGAATACGCTCCCCGCCAAGGTTGCGGCGGCACCCTTCAGCAGGCCGCGGCGCGAAACGCGTGTGGAAACGATGTCGCCGAACGAAGATTCGGGTGACGTGTTCACCCCGATAGCCTCATCGGCCGGAAAATGGTCCTGGCTCACGGTAGTCCCTCCCTGGGAAGACCGCGACAAATAGCATTCCAAGTTGACCGGACTGTGACAGCGGCGGGCGCCGCTTCAGATTTACCGGGTTTTGCCTGGCATTTCCGTATCCAGCGACGCAATCACCTGCGCGCCGGTACGCTTGCGCGCGCGAGCGTCCTCGGGCGACTCTGTGCCGACGGAGGTCTTTGCAATTGCTTCGTACATCTTCGCCGCGCCCTGCATCGTGAGCGGCGTAAGGCCGATCGCCTCGAAGGTGGCGGCAATCTCTTCGGTTTCCGGAACCCACCGGTAGGCCTTGGGCGGCATCGAAGGCAGGTTGCGCAGGATCCAGTCGCGGATTGCCGATTGGCTTTCGGCCAGCTCGGTGTCGAGGACTTCTTCAACACCGAGGCGGCGTGCGGCGATCAGCAGCTCGGTGAGCAATGCAACCGTTCCTTTGGTCACGCCGCCGTAGCACATCTTTACCGCCGCAGCGTCGCCGACGCGCGCGCTCACTACGCGCACGTCGATGGCTGCGTGCTGCAAGCAGGCAAGTTCGCTGGCGTTCGGCCCGCAAACGTAGAGCCGGATGCGCCCGGCGCCGCGCGGCGGCGGGCCGATGATGCCGCCGTCGACGAATCGCGCGCCCGCGGATTCGAGCAGCGCCTGCATCTCGAGTTTTGTATTCGGCGCGAGCGCGTTGCAGTCGGCGAAAAGCAGCGGCTTGCCGAGCCCGCGAAGCACACCCGCCGCTTCGCTCGCGATCGTCATCGCCGAACCGGGATCGACGATCGACAGCAGCACGTCGCAATCGCGAAGCAGTCCGCGCAGGTCGCCGCTGTCGGTGAGGCCTGCGTCGATGGCAAGCGTGCGCGTGCGCTCGCTGCGGCCCGAAAGCGCGGTGCACACTTCGAATCCGAGTTCCTTCAGCCGAAGGGCGACCGCCTGGCCCATGTCACCGGGGCTCAGCAGGCCGACTCGCTTGGCGGCGGCGATCATTGGGCGCGGTCCGGGCGGCCGAGGTCGCTCGCGTATTCGTGTTCCGCGGTGTTGACGAGGCTGCGGCGCAGTTCTACCGGCGTGTCACGGTAGGAAAGCGCGGTGCGGTTGATCGCGAGCAGCGGCGTGCCGGTTCTGACCTTGAGCACTTTTGCCGCATCGGCATCCGCGAGCGTGGCCGACAGGCGCTCGCTCGAGCGCAGCACGTTGATGCCGTACTGCGTCTGATAGAGGTGATAGATGGTGTTGTCCCGCGCGCTAAAGATCTTCTCGGTAAGGTTGGCGAAGAGCGCCTGCGGCAGCACGATGTCGTCGAGGATCACCGGCAGGCCGTTGAGCGAGAGCACGTTGCGTATGCGCAGGACCGGCGCGCCGCCGGCGAGCCCGAGCTTGCGCGATTCCCCGGCCGTGCCCTTGCCGCGCTTGAAAGCAAGCGTTCGCGTGGTCGGGTACTCCTTGCCGCCGTCCTTTCCCACGATGTGGAAAAAATGAAACATCAGCCGGTTGGCGTTGTGCGTTGCGACGAACGTGCCGCGGCCCTGGTGGCGGGTAACGACGCGCTCGGCCACCAGCTCGTCGATCGCCTTGCGAAGCGTGCCGATCGATACATCGAAGCGCTCTGCGAGCCTGGTTTCCGAGGGCAGCGCGGCGCCCGCGGGCCATTCGCCCTCGATGAGGCCTTGCGTAATCAGGCGCTTCACCTCGCGGTAGAGCGGCTGGGTTCCGTCGGCCGAAATCACCTGGTTCATCGACCCAATTTACCATGCGATTCATTCAGGTCATATAGTTGACTTGTCCCGTGCCGCCGACCTAGACTGCGCACTCTTTACCCAAGCCAAGCGGAGAACCGCAATGATTCATTTCGTCGTGCATGACGAGGGCGATGGCGTCGGCGTCGTCGTGGTCGAGGGCATCAAGACCGGCCAGGAAATGATCGGCTGGATCATGGACCAGGACAAGGAAATCAAGGTCGAGGCGAAGAACGACATCCCCATCGGCCACAAGGTCTCGCTGCGCGACTACAAGTCGGGCGACACCGTGATCAAGTACGGCGTGGACATCGGCAAGGTCGTTGCGCCGATTCCCAAGGGTGCGCACGCGCACGTCCACAACATCAAGACGAAGCGCTGGTAAGGAGCAAACACATGGCAATGGATCTTTCGAAAGCCTCCTTCTGGGGCTACAAGCGCGAGAACGGCCGCATCGGCGTGCGCAACCACGTGATCATCCTGCCGGTGGACGATCTTTCGAACGCGGCCTGCGAAGCCGTGGCGCACAACATCAAGGGCGTGATGGCGATCCCGCACCCCTATGGGCGCCTGCAGTTCGGCGCGGACCTCGACCTGCACTTCAAGACGTTGATCGGCACGGGCTCGAACCCCAACGTCGCCGCGGTGATCGTGATCGGCATCGAGGACGGCTGGGCGAAGAAGGTCGCCGACGGCATCGCCGCGACCGGCAAGCCCGTGTGCTCGTTCGGCATCGAGATGCATGGCGACCACGACACGATCATGCGCGCCTCGAAGATGGCCAAGGAGTACCTGCAGGGCGCCTCCGAATTGCGCCGCGAAGAGCGCCCGCTCAAGGACCTGTGGATCTCGACCAAGTGCGGCGAGTCGGACACGACTTCCGGCTGCGGCGCCAATCCCACGGTGGGCAACGCCTTCGACAAGCTCTACCCGCACAAGACCACGCTGGTGTTCGGCGAGACGACCGAGCTCACCGGCGGCGAGCACCTCGTCGCGGCGCGCTGCCGCACGGACGAAGTGCGCAAGCGCTTCCAGTTCATGTTCGACCGCTACCAGGCGATCATCGACAAGCACAAGACGAGCGACCTCTCCGACTCGCAGCCGACCAAGGGCAACATCGCCGGGGGACTGACGACCATCGAGGAGAAGGCGCTGGGCAACATCCAGAAGATCGGCAAGAAATGCATGATCGACGGCGTGCTCGACAAGGCCGAAGAGCCCACGGGCCCGGGCCTGTGGTTCATGGATTCGTCTTCCGCCGCGGCCGAGATGGTTACGCTTTGCGCAGCTTCCGGCTACACGGTGCACTTCTTCCCTACGGGCCAGGGCAACGTGGTCGGCAACCCGATCCTGCCGGTGATCAAGCTGTGCGCAAATCCGCGCACGGTGCGCACGATGTCCGAGCACATCGACGTCGACGTGTCCGGGTTATTGCGCCGCGAAATGACGCCGGACCAGGCGGGCGATGCGCTGCTCGACTGCATGTTCCGCACCGCCAACGGCCGCCTGACCGCTGCCGAGGCCCTGGGTCAAAGGCAGTTCGTGCTCACGCGGCTGTACGAGTCGGCATAAGAAACGCATGAACCCGCTGCGGGTTCGGATCTGGCGCGGCGCCGAAGCTGGCAGCTTCAGCGAGTACGAAGTGCCCCGCGAGGAAAGCCAGACGGTGCTTGACGTGGTCACCTACGTCCAGCGCAAGCTCGACTCGTCGCTCGCCTACCGCTTTGCGTGCCGGGTCGGCATGTGCGGCTCGTGCGCCATGACAGTCAACGGCGTCTCGCGCTGGACCTGTCGCACGCACGTGGCCAAGGTGGCCGAGGACGGCCGGCTCGAGATCGGCCCGCTGCACAACCTGCCGGTGATCCGGGATCTCGTGACCGACATGCGCGAGTTCTTCAACAAGTGGGCCAGGGCCAAGGGCCAGTTCTCAGGCACGCGCACTCGCCACGAAGAGTTCGAGCGCGTTGCGCCCGAGTCCGAAGAGCGCAAGAAAGTGGATGCTGGAATCGAATGCATCGGCTGCGGCGTGTGCTACAGCGCGTGCGATGTCGTTTCCTGGAATCCCGAGTACCTCGGTCCGGCCGCGCTCAACCGCGCATGGACGCTCGACCAGGATGCGCGCGATGCCGGCAAGCTCGATCGCCTGCGCGCGGTGTCGGGCGACGCGGGGTGCCACTCCTGCCACACGCACATGAGCTGCACCGAGCGCTGCCCCAAGCAGATTTCGCCGACCGCGGGCATCGCGGGCCTCAAGCGCGCGGTGATCAAGGCCGCGCTCAAGGGCGAGCTCTGAGCGGCGGCCGATGAACGTCCGCACGCAAGCCAGGCTGTGGATCGCCCAGCGCGCGAGCGCGGCGGTGCTCGCACTGTGTGTCGTGGTCCACCTTGTCACGATCATCTACGCGGTGCGTGGCGGCCTCACGGGGGCCGAGATCCTCGAGCGCACGCGCGGCAACCTGGGGTGGCTCGGGTTCTACACGGTCTTCGTGCTCGCGGTTTCGATCCACGCGCCGATCGGGTTGCGCGCGGTGATGACCGAATGGTTCGCGTGGCGCGGCGCCTCGCGCGACTGGGCTCTGCTGGCCTTCGCGCTCCTCCTGCTCGTGATGGGCCTGCGCGCCGTGTTCGCGGTGTTCACGTGAAGAACGACTTTCGCTCGAAGAACCATCCGGCCTACTGGGCGTTCTTCGTGCATCGGTTGTCCGGTCTCGCGCTGGCGCTCTTCCTGCCGGTGCATTTCTGGGCGCTGGGCCACGCGATCCGGGGCGCCGCGTTTCTCGAGGGCTTCCTGCGCTGGACCGACTCGCCCCTGGTCAAGTTCGCCGAATGGGGGCTCGTGCTGCTATTGGCAGCGCACCTGACCGGCGGGCTGCGCTTGCTGGCACTCGAATTCCTGCCGTGGCGCGACTGGCAGAAGTCGCTCGCGGCGATCGCGGGCGGCGTGGCGTTGGCGGCAGGGCTCGCCTTCGCACTGGCGCTGTAGAATCGGTCCAAGCTGGCCACGACAGACACAGCGCCGGCGTTACCTACACGAGAAGTCCAAGGAGACTGTCCATGAAATTGCGCAAGTTCATCACGCTGTTCGCCGGCCTCGCCTTTGCCGCCGCGGCGCAAGCCCAGGCCTGGCCTTCCAAGCCGGTGAAGTTCATCGTGCCTTTCCCGCCCGGAGGCGCGACCGACATCTCGGCGCGCATGATCGGCCAGAAGCTTGGCGAGATGTGGGGCCAGACGGTGGTTATCGAGAACCGCGGGGGCGCGGGCGGCGGTGTCGGCGCAACCGAGGCCGCGCGGGCGGCGCCCGATGGCTACACGCTCTTCTTCCCGTCGGGCTCGGTCGTCACGGCCAACCAGCACATCTACGCCAAGATGAGCTATGACCCCGAGAAAGACTTCGTGCCGGTGACCAACGTGGTCAGCGGCGCGCAGGTGCTCGTGGTGCCCGCCAGTTCGCCGTACAAGACCACCAAGGAGGTGATCGATGCGGCGAGGGCCTCGCCGGGCAAGCTGACCTTCGGGCATGCGGGCATCGGCTCGCAGACGCATCTCGCAGCGGAAAACTTCGTCAACTCCGCCAAGGTCGATGCCGTGTCGGTGCCGTACAAGGGCGAAGGCCCCGCGCTGGTGGGCCTTGTCGGCGGCGAAACGACGTTCGCGGTCACCAACCTCGCCGCCGCCCTCGGGCACATCAGCTCGGGCCGCCTGCGCGCGCTCGGAGTGACAAGCAAGGCCGAGTTGCCGCAACTGCCCGGCATCGCGCCGATCGCAAAGACGCTGCCGGGCTTCGAAAATACCGGCTGGTTCGGAATTGTCGCGCCGACCGGAACGCCCAAGGACATCGTCGACAAGGTCTACCGCGATACCAGGACCGCGCTGGATTCGACCGAAATGAAGGCGCGGTTCTTCGCGCAGGGCATGGCCCCCGTGGGCAACACACCCGAAGAGTTCGGCCGCGCGATGAAGGCCGAAACGGCGATGTGGGCCAGGGTCGTGCGGGAAAGGAATATCTCAGTCAAGTGAAAATCGACCCCAAGCAGGTGGAAGACGCGGCGAAAGAGCTCTACATCCGCGCGCTCAAGCTCCTGCCGCCGGATATCAAGCAGGGCTTCAGCGCGCTGGCCGCGCGCGAGACCGATTCGACGGCGCAAAGCGTGCTCGGCACGATGATCCGCAACATCACGGTCGCCGAGGACACCGACAACCTGCTCTGCCAGGACACCGGCATCCCGATCTATAACGTGTGGATCGGGCGCGGCGTCGAGATCGACGGCGTCACGCTCAAGGAGGCGATCCGCAAAGGCTGCGAGCGCGCGACGCGCGAGCATCCGTTGCGCTCCTCGGTCGTGCACCCGGTGACGCGCAAGAACGAGCATTCGTCCTGCGGCCGGCATGTGCCGGTCATTCATTTCGACTACAGCGACAAGATGGAAACGCTCGAGATCGAGATGATCCCGAAAGGCTCGGGCTCGGAGAACAACTCCTTCCTCAAGATGGCGATCCCGGCCGACGGCGTGGACGCGATCAAGACTTTCGTCATCGATTCGGTGCTCGAGGCCGGGGGCAAGACCTGCCCGCCGACGATCGTTGGCGTAGGCGTTGGCGGCACTGCGGACCTGTGCGTGCACCTGTCCAAGGTCGCGGCAACGCGGCCGCTGGGCTCGCACTGCAGCGATCGCGAAGGCGCAAAGCTCGAGAAGGCGCTCACGGCGGCGGTCAACCAGCTGGGCGTCGGCCCGCAGGGGCTCGGCGGCGATTCGACTTCGTTCGCGGTGCACGTCGAAACGGCAGCCACGCATATCACGATGAACCCGGTCGCGGTGAACATGCAGTGCCATTCGGCGCGGCGCGCGCGAGCGACCTTTACGCCC
>CAZZDV010000033.1:11882-23250 GCA_964652785.1 uncultured Bordetella sp. | reverse complement strand
CTTTTAAAGGAGTTTGCGCAGGTCGGTCTTGAGGACCTTGCCGTAGTAGTTCTTGGGGAGCGCCTCGACGAAGCGGTAGTCCTTGGGGCGCTTGAAGCGGGCGATGTTGGCCAGGCAGAGCTTGTCGAGAGCCTGCGGCGTTAATGCGGTGCCCGGGCGCGACACGATGAAAGCCACGACTTCCTCGCCCCATTCCGGGTGCGGCCTGCCGACGACGGAGCACTCCGCAACGTCCGCGTGCCGGAGCAGCACCTCCTCGATCTCGCGCGGGTAGATGTTCGAGCCGCCCGAGATGATCATGTCCTTGGAGCGGTCGCGGATCGTGAGGAAGCCCTGCTCATCCAGGCTGCCGACATCCCCGGTGTGCAGCCAGCCGCCGCGCAGGGTCCTGGCCGTGGCTTCGGCGTTCTGCCAGTAGCCGGACATCACGCAGTCGCTGCGCGTGAGGATCTCGCCGACCTCGCCCGGCGGCAGGTCGCGGTCCTCGTCATCGACCACGCGCACCTCGACGCCGGTGCGCGCGAATCCGCACGACGCAAGCCGCTCGAGGAAGCGCGGATCGTTGCGCTCGTCGCCTTGCATGGCGTGAAGCGATTGCGGCAACCCGGTGATCGTCATCGGGCTCTCGCCCTGGCCGAACAACTGGTAGAGGCGCGGGCCGAAAAGGTCGATCGCGCGCACCGCATCCGCGACGTACATCGGCGCGCCGCCGTAGGAGATCGTCTTGAGGTTCGGCACCGGTCGCGCGGCGGGGCTGCCGAGCAGGCGCACGACCATGGTCGGCGCCGCGAAGAACGAGACATTGCGGTGCGCATCGATGAGCTCGAACACTTCCGCCGCCTCGAAGCCGCTGCTCTCCGGGATCACGTTGAGCGCGCCTGAAGCGAAGTGGGGCAGGGCATACAGCCCCGAGCCATGCGAAAGCGGCGCGGCATGCAGGATCGAATCGCCCGGCAACAGCCGGTCGATGTCGGCGTAGTAGGCCTGCGTCGCGAAGAGCAGGTTGCGGTGCGTGAGCATTGCGCCCTTGGGCGTGCCGGTGGTGCCGCTGGTGTAGAACAGCCAGGCCGTGTCGTCGGGGTGGATCTCCGCCGGCGTATGAGCCGCATCGAGGTGGAGCGCCTCGAACGCCCTCGAGCGCGCATCGATGCACTCGACGCCTTCGACTTCGCCGAGGGCGAAACACGCTTTCGCCCCGGCGTTCTCGAGGATCCACGCCAGCTCGCGCGCATGCAGCTTGGCGTTGACCGGCACGGCAACGAGGCCCGCATGCCAGATCGCGAAGAGCACCTCGAAGTATTCGACGCAGTTCTGCATGTAGAGGGCGACGCGCTCGCCGGGCTCGAGGCCGAGCTTTGTGCGCAACCCGCCCGAGAGCTGCGTAACGCGCGCGGCTAGCCGCGCATAGGTCATGACGGTGCGCGAGCCGAGCGCAACCGCGGGCGCATCGGGCATCCGCCGGGCGGTGGAGAGCAGGAACTCGACGACGTTCACAGGCGAAAAAAACGGCGCGCGTTTGCGGACGTGGTCTGGGCCACTTCTTCAGGCGAACGCCCAAGCGCCGTGGCCACGGTGATGAGGACTTCCGCAAGGTAGGCCGGTTCGTTGCGGCGCGACTTCGGCTGCGGCCGCAGCGTGCGCGGCGTCAGGTAGGGCGCATCGGTTTCCAGCATCAGCCGGTCGGCGGGGATGTCGCGCACGAGGTGCAGCAGGTGCGCGCCGCGGCGCTCGTCGCAGATCCACCCGGTGATGCCTATGTACAGGTCGAGGTCGAGGTAGGCGTGCAGCTCGTCGCGCTCGCCGGTAAAGCAGTGGGCCACCGCGGGCGGCAGGCCGGGTCCGCCACGGTGGTTCCTGAGGATGTCCGCGAACCTCGGGTGCGCATCGCGCGAATGCAGGAACAGCGGCTTGCCGAGCTCGCATCCCAGCTCGAGCTGTGCCGTGAACCACTTCTCCTGGTCGGGATGGGGCGAATAGTTGCGGTTGAAGTCGAGCCCGCATTCGCCCACGGCCTGCACTTTCGGGAGCGCCAGCAGCGCCCTCAAGGCGGGGATCGTGTCCGCGTCGCAGTGAGCCGCATCGTGCGGATGCACTCCGGCCGTGCAGTACAGGCCTGGATGGGACGACGCGAGGGCCTGCGCAACCCGGCTGCCGGCCACGCTCGTGCCTGTTACAAAGATCGTGTCTACACCCGCCGAACGCGCGCGCGCGAGCACCTCGGGGAGGTCGTCGCGGAAGGATTCGTGGGTGAGGTTTGCACCGATGTCAACCATTGTGGGCACATGAGGGGGAAAGCCGTTCGGCCGAGTATACCTAGGGCTCTTGGGCCGCTATCATGCCGCCCGGGTCAGCGAGAGCTGAAAACGGATCGAATTCACGGTGGCAAGCGGTGCGGGGGGAGTGGAATTGCCGGGCTACGCATTCGACGGGCTGATTGCCTGTCACGCGTGCGATGGCGCGCACCGGATCGTGCCCGTGCCCGAAGGCGGCAAGGCGCTTTGCGGCCGTTGCGGCGGCCTGCTCTACCGCAACCTGCCCAGGAGCCTCGAGCACTCGGCTGCGCTCTACCTCGCCGCATTCGTCCTGTTCGTAATGGCGAACACGTTCCCGTTCGTCTCGCTCAAGTACGGCGATCGGGTGGAGCAGAGCGTGCTCGCTTCCGCAGCGCTCGCGCTGCACAAGGCCGGCATGGGCGAGCTGGGCCTGCTCGTGATGCTGACGAGCGTGATTTTCCCTTTGCTGACCCTCTGCGCAATGCTCTACCTGCTCCTGCCGCTGCGCTTCGGGTTCCGGCCGCGCTACATGACGCCGGTCTGGCGCTTTGTGCGCGTCATCAGCCCGTGGAGCCTGGTCGGCGTGTTCATGCTGGGCCTGCTGGTTTCGGTGGTGAAGCTGCAGGACCTTGCAACCATCATCCCGGGCGTCGCGTTCTTCGCGTTTATCGGGCTGCTGGTCGTGTCGACGGCGGCGGCGGCCAGCTTCGACCCCGGCGTGCTCTGGCCCCGCCAGGGGCCCGTGGTCCGGAAAGCCCATGGAGGAAGCGCGGCCGGCATGGGCTACGCGTCCTGCCCTACCTGCGACCTGCTGGTCGCGCGGCCCAGGGGCGGGCAGCGGTGGGCTTGCCCGCGCTGCAGAAGCGCGGTGCATGGCATGCGCCAACCCGAAAGCATTACGCGCACCTGGGCGCTGCTGGCCTCGGCCACGCTGCTGCTCATCCCGGCCAATCTCTACCCGGTCATGACGGTGACCCGTTTCGGGCAGGGCGAACCCACCACCATCCTTTCCGGGGTCGTCCACCTCGCCGAGGACGGCGCCTGGCCGCTGGCGGCACTGGTGTTTTTCGCCAGCTTCGTGGTGCCGATCACCAAGATCGGCGCACTGGCGCTGCTCTCGGTGACCGTGCAGCGCGGATCGAGCTGGCGCCTGCGCGACCGGACGATCCTCTACCGGGTGACCGAAGTCGTGGGCGCCTGGTCGATGATCGACATCTTCCTGGTCGGCATCCTCGTGTCGCTGGTGCGCATGGACGCGCTGGCCTCCGTTCGTCCGGGCATCGGCGCAACCTTCTTCGCGGCGGCCGTCGTGCTCACGATGCTGGCCGCGCATTCGTTCGATCCGCGGCTCGTGTGGGACCGCGCCGGGAAGAAGGCCTGAGCGGACCATGACCAACCATAGCCCGCAGTCGCCGCCTCCGCCCCCGCCCGCGCCGGACGAATTCCCCTCCGGCCTCGAGCCGACCGTGCGCGAGCGCGGCGGGCCCTCGCTGGTCTGGCTGATCCCGATCCTCACCTTGGTGATCGGCGCGTGGCTCGTGCTGCAGACCCTGACCGACCGCGGGCCGCTGGTGACCGTCACCTTCCGCACGGCCGAGGGGATCGAGGTCGAGAAGACGCGCATCAAGTACAAGAGCCTCGACATCGGACTGGTCGAGAGCGTGAAGTTCAGCTCCGACTTCTCGCGCGTGGAGGTGCGGGCGCGCCTGGCCAAGGACGCCGCGCACTTCCTGCGCCGCGATACGCGCTTCTGGGTGGTGCGGCCGACCTTGAGCGCGCGCGGCATCTCGGGGCTCGGCACATTGCTGTCCGGCGCCTACATCGAGATCGAGCCGGGGCAGGGCGCGCCGCAGACGCTCTTCGTCGGGCTCGAGTCGCCGCCGGTGGTGCATGCCGACGAGGCCGGCAAGCAGATCACGCTGATGACGCGCCGGCTCGGATCGATCGACCGCGGATCGCCGGTGCACTACCAGGGCCTCGTCGCGGGCGAGGTGCTCGGCTACGAAATGGCGAACGATTACCGCAACGTGCTGATCCACGCTTTCGTGAAGCCGCCATTCGATCGCCTCGTGCGCAGCAACACGCGGTTCTGGAGCGCAAGCGGCGTCGACCTGACGCTCGGGCCGGACGGCATGCGCGTCAAGACCGAATCGCTGCAGGCGCTGATCTTCGGCGGCATCGCATTCGACACGCCCGACCCGCAGGACGCGGGCGCCGAGGACATCACCGGCCTTGTGTTCACGCTGCATGAGGACCAGAAGGCGATCCAGGACCAGGCTTTCGCCAGCAAGGTGCGCTTCGTCATGTTCTTCGAGGATTCGGTGCGCGGCCTTTCGATCGGCGCGCCGGTGGAGTTCAAGGGCATCAAGGTAGGGTCGGTGATCGACCTGCGGCTCGAGTACGACGAGCGCAAGTCGGCCTTCCGCATTCCGGTGGTCGTCGAGCTCGAGCCCGAGCGCGTGATGGACCGCGGCGAAAGGCTGAAAAAGGCACCAAGGGAAGTCTTCCAGGCACTTGTCAGACGAGGCATGCGCGCGCGCCTGCAGACGGGCAACCTGCTCACCGGCCAGCTCTTCGTCGACCTCGACATGCAGCCCAAGACGCCGATCCGGCTGGTGTCGGCCGGACGCATGGAACCCGAGCTGCCGACCGTGCAGGGCAAGTTCGAGCAGGTCACGGTTTCGCTTACCGGCATCCTCGACAAGCTCGACGGCATCGATTTCGCCGGCATCAGCACCGAGCTCAAGGGCACGCTCAAGGGCGCGAACGCGATCGCGAACGGGCCCAAGCTCGACGCGTCGCTCACCGACCTTGCGGCCTCGCTCGCGAGCATGAAAGACATCCTGCGCAAGGTCGACGCGCGCACCGAGCCGATCACCGAGAACCTCGAGCAGGCGCTGGCCGCCGCGAAGGCGACGCTGGAGAAAGCCCGCTCGACGATGGCGGTGGCCGACGGCGTGCTCGCCCCCGACTCGCCGCTGCAGGGCAACGTCATCAAGCTGACGCAGGAACTCGCGGCCACCGCGCGTTCGGTGAAGAGCCTCGTCGACATGCTGGAGAGCGACCCGCAATCGCTGATCTTCGGCAAGGACAAGAAAGCCCTCGAGAAGCGGGCCGAAGACAAGAAAGCGGAAGACAAGAAAACCGGGGAGAAGAAATGATCGCCCGGCCCGCAAGGCTCCAATGGATCGCGCAGGCGGTTGCGTTCTGCGCGCTTGCCTTTGCAGCCGCAGGCGCGTGGGCGCAGAGCGGGCGCGAGCTCATCGAGGAATCGCTGCGCCGCCATGCGCCGCCGGCGCATGTCTACCAGGAGCAGACGCTGATCCTCAGCGACCAGCTCGGCCAGAACACGGTGCGCACGCTGCGCTACTACGCGCGGCATGACGCCAACGGCGACCGGCGCCTGTTGATGATCCACACCCCCGAGGAGTTGCGCGGCACCGCGGTGCTCGTTGTGCGCGATGCCAAGGGCGGCGAGCGACGCGGCCCCGAGGCGTCGAGCCCGCTGTTCGGCTCGAACCTCACGGTGGCGGACCTCGAAGGCGAGCAGCCGGCCGATTTCGCCTACGAGCTGGAAGACGGCCAGGACCTCGATCGTGTTTCGCACCTTGTCGTGCGCGCGCTCCCCAAGGACGCCGACATTGCGCGCTCGACCGGGTACGGCGTGCGTCGCATCTACCTGCGCAAGGACAACCTCTTCGTCAGCCGCATCGACGTCCTCGACCGGCGGGGGCAGGTGGCGAGGCGCCAGACTTTCCGCGACCCGCGGCCGGATGAGTCCGGCGCCTGGCGCGCGGGCATGATCCTGACCGAGGACTTGCGCGACGCGCGGCGCACGCTGCTCAAGATCGAGCGGCGCGTCCACTCGGCCGACTATGTGCCGGATGCGGTTTTTGCGGGCCTGAGATGAGCGAACCCACCCACGTCCCTGTCACACCGCCCGAACCGCTGAGCCTGCTGCAGCGGTTTTTCCGCCTCGGCGCCCATCGCCCGCTGCCCTGCCTCGCGTTCCTGGTCGCGGTCAGCATGTTCGCCGCGCTGGGGGTTTCGCGCGTCACGCTGGATACGGGCTTCGACCGGCTGGTGCCCAAGGACGACACCGACCGCCAGGCGTACCTGCGCGTTTCGCGCGAGTTCGGCTCGGACCATCGCAGCTTCGTCTACGTGCGCGATCCGCAGCTCTGGACGCCGGCCAAGCTGCAGGCGCTCGAGAAGCTGCATGACGACCTGCGGCAGCTGCCTTTCGTCGAGCGCATCGACGACCTGTTCACGCTGCGCACGGTGCGCAGCGTGGACGGCCGCATGACCGCCAGGCCCCTGCTCGAGGGCGCGCCGGCCGATGCGCAGCGCGCCGAACGCGCGCGCCGCGAGGCGCTCGAAGACCCGATAGCGATCCGCAACATCGTGAGCGCGGACGGCAATGCGATTGCGATCGGCATCTCGATCCGCGAGCGCTCCAACGGCCTCACCGAGCGGGTTGTCCACGAGACGCTCGAGAAAGTGCTGGCGCCCGCGCGCAGCCAGTTCGTCTCGCTTGCGCAGGTGGGGCCGCCGCGCATCGACGCCGAGATCCGCGAAGGCCTCCTGCACGACCTGCGCGTGCTGGTGCCCGCTTCGGCCCTGCTGCTCGCACTGACCGTGTTCGCCTTTTTCCGCAGCGTGTTCGCGGCCGCGATGCCGCTGCTCGTCGCGGCCATCAGCCTGTTGTGGACTTTCGGGATGATGGGGTGGACGGGGATCCCGGTCAGCATCCTGACCGCGATGCTGCCTTCGCTCGTCGTGGTGATCGGGGCCACGGAAATCATGCGCATGATTTCGGGCTACTACGCGGGACTGCAGGACGCGCGTTCGCGGGGCGCCGTGCCGGACCGGGCGACGGCCACGCAATTCATGCTGCGCAGCGTGGGGGCGCCGGCCGTGCTGACCGTGCTCACAACGGCGCTCGGGTTTGCGAGCAACGCTTTCGCGGGCATCGCGATCATCCGCGACTTCGGCCTCGCAACGGCGTTCGCGATCCTCGCCAACGGGCTCGTCACGGTCCTGCTGGTGCCGATGCTCTACAACGCGTTCGGCCCGCGCAAGGGCGGGTTGCCGGCTTTCGCTTCCTCAGGCGGCGTCTCGGCCATGGCCGGGCGCGCCTTCCGCGTCATGCGGCATCGATTCGCAATCTGGTCGCTGGTGCTGGCCGCGGTGCTGTGCGTGGTCTTCGTCCAGCAGGCATCGAGCCTGTACGTGACCAACGAGCCGCTCACGTTCTTCCGTCCCGAGCGAGCGCTCGTGCAGGACGCCCAGCGAATGCAGCAGGACCTCGCGGGCGTGAAGATCTTCTACATCGCGCTGCAATCCAACACCGAAGGCGCTTTCCGCGACCCGGCGAACCTGCAGCGGCTGGCCGATATCCAGGCCTTCATTTCAAAGCAGAAGATTTTCGACCGCAGCCTGTCGCTGGCGGATGTGGTCTCGCAGGCGAGCCAATCGGCCGGGGGAGGGCGCCCGGAAGCCTATCGCGTCCCGCCCACGCGCAAGCTCGTTGCCGAGTACCTCCTGCTGCACCCGCCGCGAGACCTCGAGCCTTATGTGAGCCACGATTACCGGCGCGCCAATATCGTGGTGCGGCATAACGTGCGCGATTCGTCCACACTGAACCACCACATCCGCGAGCTGAAGCAGGTCGTGGGCCACTTCGCCGGGCCGGACATGACCACGGCGGTGGTCGGCGAGAACCTCATGATCAACGCGGCCGCCGAGCGCCTGCTCGAGGGGCAGGCGCTGGCGCTGGTCGGGCTGCTGGTCGTGGTGTTCTTCATGATGTCGCTGATGTTCACCTCGGCCAAGGGCGGCATCATCGCGCTCGTGCCGACCGTGATCCCGATCCTCATGATCCTCGGAGTCATGCGCATCCTCGAGATCCCGATCAACGCCGGCACCGTGATGGTCGCGGTGATCGCCATCGGCATCGCCATCGACGGGACCATCCACCTCTTCGCGCGCTACAGCGAGCTGTGCCGCAGCACCTCGAACTACGACGAGGCGGTGATCGAGACGGTCAAGGACGAGGCCGCGCCGGTGATCGCGGTGAGCCTCGCGCTGGCGCTCGGATTCGGCGTGCTGCTGCTCTCGGACTTCACGCTGATCGCGCAGTTCGGCGCGCTCGCCGCGACCACGATGCTGTTCTCGATCTTCGCCAACCTGCTGATCACGCCGCTGGTGATGTCGCGCATCCGGCTCGTGGGCCTCTACGAGATCCTCGCGATGTCCCGGCAGCGCGCGGCGCTCGAGGGCAGCGCGCTCTTCATGGGCATGACCGGCTACCAGATCAGGAAGACCATCCTCATTTCCGAGCTGCGCGAGCACCGCGACGGCGACCGGCTGATCACGCAGGGCACCATCGGCAGCAGCATGTTCCTCGTGGTGGGCGGCAAGCTCGAGGTCATCCGGCGGGACGCGGGCGTGGAGCGATTGATCGCCACGCTCGGACCGGGCGACGTATTCGGCGAGATCGGATTCGTGCGCGCCACGCAGCGCACGGCCGACGTGCGCGCGAGCGGTCCGGTGTCGGTGCTGCGCTTCGACCACGACCGGCTGGAGAAAGACCTCGTGTTCTTCCCGCACATCATGGCCAAGCTCAACTTCAATATCAGCGGCATCCTTGGCCAGCGGCTGGCCGAACTGGTCGAGGCGCGCCAGCCCGCCGCGCCCGCGGCCCAAACCACCCCGCCCGGGCCGGCTTGATCCCGTTGAGGCTTCACGCGCGGCTCAGCGTGCTGGTCGCGGGTGCGGTGGTCATCCCGCTCCTCCTGACCTGGTACCCGCGTCCGCTCTTCGAAGCGGCGGGCACGGCGCGGCTGCCCTGCTTCCTGGTCGTCCTCGCGGCGCTGGTTGGGCCGCTGGTGCACTACATGGCCGGGCGCAAGGGCCGGCCGCTGACTTCGTCCGCCCTGCGCATGGTCGTGCTCGCGCAGGTGGCGGTGCTCGCAGGCTGCGTCCTTGCGCTCTACGTCCAGCGCCCCGTGTACCTGATGTTCACCGTCGACCGGTTCGAACTGGTGCTGGCGAAGGACCTCGCGCCGCGCGACCTTGCCAAAGCCAGCGGCCCTTTCACGCGGCGTCCGTTGTGGGGGCCGCAATACGCCGCCGTAGTCCGGCCTTCGGACCCAGCGGAGGTCAGGCGCATCCTCGGGGACGCGATCGAGGGCGGCAAGGACCTGCAGCTGTATCCGCAGCACTATGTGCCGTACTCGCAACAGGCCGCCAATGCGCTCAAGCGCGCAAAGCCGCTGGCGCCGATCCTGCAGCGCGACCCGGAGCTGATCGGGCGCTACCTGGAATCGAGCGGACGCGAGGCGGGGTCGCTGCGCTTTCTGCCGTTGCGCGCGAGGAAGAAGGATGGCGTCGTGCTGCTCGATGCGGCTAGCGGTGCGCCGCTGCAGGCCCTGCTGATCGATCCCTGGTAGTGCGCTCCGCCGATTTACTTCGGCGTTCCCTGCTCGGCGGCCGCCTTGAGGTTCGCAAGGCCGGTTTCGAACTGGCCGCCGACCATTTTGTCCATGTTGATGAACATGTGCATGATCTTGCCGAAGTAGGGCACCGGGCCGTGCATAAGCCAGGTCACCTCGGTCATGTCGCTCTGCGGGGCGAGCGTGAAATCGGTGATGTTGTGGCCTTCGAACGGCTTGATGAAGTCGAGCTTGATGAGGATGCGGCTGGACGGCGTGCTCTCGGTGATCTCCATGCTTCCGGTGCCGACCTTGCTGTTGCCTTCCCACGCGTACATCGCGCCCTTGCCGCTGGGCGCCCCGGTGAAAGTGCGCTTGAGCGCCGGGTCGATCTTCTCCCACGGGGACCAGAGCCCCCAACTATGGAAATCGTCGATGAGGGGGAAGATCCGCTCCGGCGGCGCCTTGATGCTCGCCGAGCGCTGCACGCGGAAGGTGCCGGGGCGCGTGGCCGCGATGATGAGCACGGCAAGGACGAGAACCGCGACGACGATGAGGACGATCTTGAGCACGAACATGGGGGTCTCCAGCAGGGGGGTATTTTGCGCTTAAGATGACCTCCATGAATACGAAAACAGCAGTCGTCGTCGGCGCGCTCGGCGTGATCGGGCGCTATATCGTCGAGTGCCTCTCCGCGCTTCCGGACTGGGAGGTCGTGGGCCTGTCGCGACGCAAAGGCGAGGACCGGGGCAGGGTGCGCTACATTCCAGTCGACCTGCTCGATACCGAGGATACCGGGCGAAAGCTTGCGGGACTCGGCAACGCCACGCACCTTTTCTACTGCGCCTTTCAGGCCACCGGCTCGCGCGCCGCGGACTATGCCCGGGGCATCGAGTTCAATCGCGACATGCTGGTGAATTCGGTCAGCGCCGTGGAGCACGTGGCCAAGGGCCTGCAACGGGTCGTGCTCGTCACCGGCACCAAGTACTACGGCACCCATCTCGGCGCTTTTCGCACCCCGGCAAAGGAGGATGACCCGCGGCACCTGCCGCCGAACTATTACTTCGACCAGATCGACTGGCTGACCGCGCACCAGTCGGGAAAGCCGTGGACATGGACCGAATTGCGCCCGCAGACGCTGTGCGGGTTCGCGCCCGGCACAGCGATGAGCATCGTGCCGGTCATCGCGGTGTATGCCGCGATCTCGAAGCACTTCGGGCTGCCGCTCCGGTTCCCGGGCAAGCAGGGCGCCTACCGCTCGATCTACCAGGTGACCGACTCTGCGCACTTTGCAAAAGCGGCGCTGTGGGCGGCGATCGAACCTCGCTGCGCAAACCAGGCCTACAACATCACCAACGGCGACTATTTCCGCTGGGCCAACCTCTGGCCGCGCATCGCCGAAGTTTTCGAAATGCCGCATGCCGAGCCGCAGACGATCTCGCTGGTGTCGCAAATGGAGGACAAGGCCCCGCTGTGGGAGGAGATGGTCGCAAAGCACGGCCTCAAGCCGCACCGCTTCGAGGACATCGTTGCGTGGCCCTTCGGCGACTACGTTTTCGGCAGCGACTGGGATGTCATGACCAGCACGACCAAGGCGCGCCAGCATGGCTTCCACGACGTGGTGGACACCGAAGAGATGTTCGTGCGGCTGCTCGAGCA
>CAZZDV010000033.1:1298-11782 GCA_964652785.1 uncultured Bordetella sp. | reverse complement strand
GTGCGGCTGCTCGAGCAATTCCGCACCGAGCGGATCGTTCCTTGAGCTGCGTCAGCCCATGACGATGCGCGGCAGCCAGAGGGCGAGATCGGGCACCGCCATCAAAAGTGCGATCAGCGCGATCATGGCGCCCACGAAAGGAATCGAGCCGCGGATCACCTCGTTGATCGACCCGCGCCCGCGCATGCCCTGCACGACGTAGAGGTTGAGGCCGACCGGCGGGGTGATCAGCGCCGCCTCGATCAGCACGGTCAGCACTATCCCCCACCAGACCGGGTCCCAGCCGAGCTTGAAGACGATCGGCGCGATGAAAGGCGTGGTCAGGATCATCATCGAGATGGTCTCCATGAAGCAGCCGAGGATGAGGTAGAAGATGGCGATGAGGATCATCGTCCCGATCCTGCCCAGGCCCAGCTCTTCGATCAGCTTGCCCAGGCCGTCGGTGAGGCCGATGGAGGCCAGCACGAAATTGAGGAACTGCGCCGCCATGATGATCAGCATGATCATGGCGGTGGTGCGCATGGTGCCTTCGGCCACGGCGCGCAGCATCGGGAAGGACACGCGCCCTTCGAAGGCCGCCAGGACGAGCGCGGCGATCACGCCGAGCGAAGCGGCTTCGGTCGGCGTGGCGATGCCGACATAAATGGAGCCCACGACGACGATGAAGATGGCCAGCGGCGGCAGCAGCGCGGGCAGGGCCCGCAAGCGCCGTCCCCAGCTGGTCTCGATCGGCGTGCCGCCTTTCGCGCGATCGGCAAGGCACGCGACCAGCACGATGACCATGAAAAGGCAAGCGAGCAGAAAGCCCGGGATGAACCCGGCGAGGTAGAGCCGTGGAACCGAGGTGTTGGTGAGCAGCCCGTAGAGGATGAAATTGATCGACGGCGGGATGAGGATGCCCAGCGTCCCTCCGGCAGCGATGGTGCCGAGGAAGAGGGCCTCATGGTAGCCGTGCTTTTTGATCTCCGGAATCGCCACCGTGCCAATGGTCGCCGCGGTTGCCACGCTGGAGCCCGAGGTGGCCGCGAACAGGGCGCAGGTGCCGATATTGGCATGCATGAGGCCGCCCGGGAGCCAGGACAGCCACTGGGCGATTCCGTTGTAGACCTTTTCAGCGATGCCAGAGCGCAGGAGGATTTCGCCCAGCATGACGAACAGCGGGATCGCAATCAGGATGTACTCGCTGGAGGCGTTCCACATGATCTCGCCCATGGCCCGGTGCAGCGGCATCGAGGCGTAGAACTGGTTCAGCGCCAGGCCGAGCACGCCCATGACCGCGGCAATTGGCACGCTGAGCGCAAGCAGGACGACCAGCAGCAGCAGGGCGGTGGCGAGCATGCGCTAGCGCCCCGGCATGGTTTTGTCGGTGGCGATGCCAAGCCCCCGCAGCTCGTTTTCGATTTCCTCGTTCAGCGTGGCCGCGCCGGCAGTCGCGGACGCGGTGGCGAAGTCTCCACGCATCAGGGCAAGTGAAGTGCGAAGGACGGCGAGCGCCAGAGCGAAAGCAAACAGCGCGATGCCGCCGAACCAGGGGATCTGCGCCCATGCCAGCGGAAGCCGCAGGGGTGTGTTCGACCGGATCTCGTCGGCAACGCTGGTGTAGGCCACGTCCCAGGACCGCTCGAGCAGCACAGCCACGAATACGAGCAGCGCAATCAGGGCGAGCAGATCGAGCACCGAGCGCGTCCGCGGGCCGAAACGGCCGTACAGCGCATCGATCCTCACGTGCCCGCGCATGACGAGCACGTGGGTCATCGACCAGCTCGTGCCGACGGCGAAAAGGTAGGCGGAAATCTCGTCCGAACCCGAGAAGACGAAACTCCAGCCGAAAAGCGCGCCCAGGCCCTTGCGCAGGACGACTTCGGCTGTGACGACTACCGCGGCCGCAAACAGCATTGCGCCGCCCAGCCCGATGGCGACGCGCGCGACCGCGGCAACGGCCGCCCAGGCCGAGTCCAGGACTCGGGTCGCGTTCAAAAGAGATCGGCGCCGATCCGGCCGCGGTTCCCCGAGGGTGCCTAGTTTGCCTTGGCCGTAAGGTTGTATTTCTTGCCGACCAGGTCGTTCCATTTCGCCGCGCAGGCCTCCCCACAGCGCTTGGCCCAGCGCGCGAGCACGACTTCGTTGAGCGCCTTCTCGCGCGTCTTCAAGTCGTCGTCCGAGGGCTTGACGAGCTTCAGCTTGCCGACCGGGCCGACCGAGCAGGCGCCGGTGCCGGTGCTGCAGGCCACGCCCTCGTCGGTCTCGGCCTCGATCACCTGCCAGGACTTGTTCTCCAGCGCCTGCATCTGCTTCTGGACCAGGGTTTGCGTGTCTTTCGGGAGCCTGTTCCAGAAGCTGGCGTTGATCACCCACGTGCCGATCGTGTAGCCGACCGGAAGGCGATACAGCGTATTGGTGACTTCGGTCCACTTCGCCTTGTACCCCGGCATGGTGCCGGTGATGCCGCAGTCGACGACGCCTTTTTCCAGCGCCGGGACGACTTCCCCGAACGGGATCGTCACCGCCGAGGCGCCCACGGCCGCGGCAAAGTCGCCTTGCGAAGTGCCTTGCACGCGGATCTTCTTGCCCTTGAGGTCGCCGATGCCCTTGATGTCGCCCTTGCAGTAGAAAACCTGTTCGGGGAACGGGAAGGTGGCGAGGATCATGGCGCCGTGCCGCTCGCGCATGACCTTCTGCATCTCCGGCATCCAGGCCGTTACGATTTCGCGGCCCATCTTGAAGTCCCGGGCGACGCCGGCGATGTCGGAAGCCTCGATGATCGCGCCGCCGTCCTCGACGTAGATCGGCAACGCGGCCGCGACGTCGTAAACGCCTTGTTTCAGGAGGCGCAGCAGTTCGGTGCCCTTGAGGTTCACCTCGGTAATGGACTTGATGTTGCCCTTGAGGTTGCCGCCTGACGCTGCGGGCAGTTCCGTGACCCAGAAAGGCTGCTCGAGCTTCTGCCAGTTGGTGAGGAAATTCCACGTGCCGACGACGTTGAATTCCTTCTTGTCCACCGGCTGCGCATTTGCGGCACCGCTAAAGGCAACGCTGCCGACGATGACGGCCGCGACGAGATTTGCACGCATGTGACTCCCCCTTTTGTCTGATTTTTCCGAGACTACGCTTTCCCAAACGATATTAGCAGATACCCTTCGCTTCTCTTGCGGGTTCGGAAATGGATCGCTACGACGTCGTTGTCATCGGGGCGGGCGTCATTGGATGCTCGGTTGCCTATCACCTCACCCTTCTGGGCGCCGGGCGCGTGCTCGTGCTGGATCGTACAACGGTCGGTGCGGGCACGACCTCGCAGTCCAGCGGCATCCTGCGCACCCACTATTCGGTGATCCAGAACGTCGAGCTTGCGCGGGCCTCCTGGCAAGCCTTCACGGACTTTGCCGCCTATCTCGGCGACGAAGAGGCTTCGGCCGGGCTGGTGCGCTGCGGCTACCTCATCGCGTCACCCGAGGGCCCGAAGCTCGAACCGCTGCGTGCCGCGCTCGCCGCACAGCTTGCCAAGGGAATCGAAGTTCGCCTGCCCGATGCCGGGGAGGCCGCCGCGCTGCTGCCCATTGCCCGCTTCGACGATGCTGCGCTGATCGGCTTCGAGCCGCAGGCCGGCTTTGCCGACGCCTACCTGGTGGCCACCGGTTTCGCGCGCGCCGCACGCCGTCGCGGCGCAACGATCAGGGAGGGTGTGGAGGTGCACCGGTTGCTGCTCGAAAACGGCCGCGTAGCCGGGGTGGAGACTTCGCAAGGCCGCGTTGCGGCAGGCGTCGTGGTGAGCGCCCAGAGCATCTGGGCGACCGACATCGAACGCTGGACCGGCATCGCAACCCCCGTGGTTCCCGAACGCCACCGCGTGCTTGCGCTCGACGGACCCGCGGCCTACACGTTCGCCATGCCGGTCTACAAGGACCTGGGTTCCGAAGGCATGCTGTATTGCCGCAGCTACGGCGGCCGCCAGATGCTGGTCAGCGAAGGCATCGCGGGGGAAACCCTCCCCGCTCCCGACAACGAGCAAGGCGACGTCGGCATGGACTACATGCTCGAGGTTGGCGCCCAGGTCGCCCGCCGCTTCCCCGGCTTCGAGGCCGCCGGCGTGGCCTCGAGCTGGACCGGCGTTTACGATGTGACCCCGGACTGGAACCCGGTGCTCGGACGCCTGCCCGAGGTGCCGGGCCTGGTCGTCGGCTACGGCTTTTCCGGCCACGGCTTCAAGCTCTCACCCGCTGTCGGGCGCGTGCTGGCCCAGGCGGCGCTGGGGCTGCCCACGGATGTAAGCCTTGCCCCGTACGCACTGGAGCGCTTTCGCACCGGACGCGTGCTGACCGGCCTGTACGGCCTGGGCGCAGTCTCCTGAACCGCGCATGCCATCGACTCCTTCACGCTGGCAATTCTGGATCGACCGGGGCGGTACGTTCACGGATATCGTTGCGAAGAAGCCCGACGGGACGCTGGTCACGCACAAGCTCCTTTCGGAAGACCCCGGCCAATACCGCGACGCGGCGATCGCCGGCATTCGCCGCCTGCTCGAATTGGAGGACGGCGCCGGCATCCCCGCTGACCTGGTCGAATCGGTCAAGATGGGAACGACCGTCGCCACCAACGCGCTGCTCGAGCGCAAGGGCGAGAGGACCGCGCTGTTCATCACCAGGGGATTTCGCGACGCGCTGCGCATCGGGTACCAGAACCGCCCGAGATTGTTCGACCGGAACATCGTCCTGCCGGAGCCGCTTTACGACAGGGTCGTCGAGGTCGCGGAGCGAATAACCACCGACGGATCGGTGCTCGAACCGCTCGACTTAGCCCAAACGAGGCGGGCGCTGCAGTCGGCGTTCGACGCGGGCTACCGGTCGGTCGCCATCGTCCTGATGCATGGCTACAGGTATCCGCAGCACGAACTGGCGATCGAGAAGGCCGCAGCCGGGATCGGCTTCAGCCAGGTCTCGGTGTCGCACAAAGTCAGCACGCTCATGAAGCTGATCCCGCGTGGCGACACCACGGTCGCGGACGCTTATCTCTCCCCGATCCTGCGCCGTTACGTCGACCAGGTCGCAAGCGCGATGCCCAGCGTGCGCCTGATGTTCATGCAATCCAATGGCGGCCTGACCGAAGCCCACCGTTTCCAGGGAAAGGACGCGATCCTGTCCGGACCGGCGGGGGGAATCGTCGGCATGGCGCGCACGGCCGGCCTGGCCGGGTTCGACCGGATCATCGGCTTCGACATGGGTGGCACGTCCACCGACGTGTCGCATTTTTCCGGCGAGTTCGAGCGCGAGTTCGAAACCCAGGTCGCCGGGGTGCGCGTGCGCGCGCCGATGATGAGCATCCACACCGTCGCGGCCGGTGGAGGATCCATCGTGCGATTCGACGCAAGCCGCCTGCGCGTCGGCCCGCAATCGGCTGGCGCAAATCCCGGCCCGGCCTGCTACCGCCGTGGCGGGCCGCTTACGCTCACCGATTGCAACGTGTTGCTCGGCAAGATCCAGCCCTCGCACTTCCCCAGGGTATTCGGGCCGAACGCCGACCAGCCGCTCGATGCCGAGGTGGTTCGGGCGAAGTTCGACACGCTTGCAGAGAGTATTCAACGCTCGACCGGCAACCGGCCGGCGCCGGAAGAGATCGCGGAAGGATGCATCGAGATCGCGGTCGGCAACATGGCCAACGCGATCAAGCATGTTTCCGTGGCGCGCGGCCATGACGTCACCGAATACGTGCTGAACACGTTTGGCGGCGCCGGCGGGCAGCATGCCTGCCTGGTCGCCGATCAACTCGGCATGACACGCATCTTCCTGCACCCGTTGGCCGGTGTTCTCTCGGCCTACGGCATCGGCCTGGCCGACTTTACGGCAATGCGCGAGCAGACAGTCGAACTTGCGCTGGACGATCATGCGATGCCCGAGCTGGCGCGCTCGCTTGCCGGGCTGGAGATCGACGGCCGCGCCGAGCTGGCCGGGCAGCACATCCCCGGGGATCGGATCAGGGTCGTGCGCCATGTCCACCTGCGCTATGACGGGACGGACACGTTCCTCGCGGTGCCGTTCGGCACGCTGGAGTCGATGCTGGGGCTGTTCGAAGCGGCCTACAAAAAGCGCTTCTCCTTCCTGATGCCCGCACGCAAGGTGATCGCGGGCAGCGTCGCCGTGGAAGTCATCGGAGCGTCAGACTCCGCCGGGGAGCGCGAAATGGCGTTTCCTGCACGCACAGGCGCCCTGGGGCCGGTCGAAACGGTGCGCATGTTCAGTGCAGGGCGCTCGCATGAGACCGCCGTTTACCGGCGGGAGGACATGCGCCCGGGCGATTCGGTCAAAGGGCCCGCGATCATCGCCGAGCGCAACTCGACGACTGTCATCGAACCGGGGTGGCTGGCGGAAATCAGCCGCGCCGATCACATGCTCATGACCCGGGTGGAAGCCCGACCGGAGCGGCGCGCGATCGGCACCGCCGTCGACCCGGTCATGCTGGAGGTATTCAATAACCTGTTCATGTCGATCGCCGAGCAGATGGGACTGCGGCTGCAGCAGACTGCCTACTCGGTCAACATCAAGGAGCGGCTCGATTTCTCGTGCGCGCTGTTCGATCGCCACGGCGACCTCCTGGCCAACGCCCCGCATATCCCGGTGCACCTGGGCTCGATGGGGGAGAGCATCAAGACCGTGATGCGGCGGAACGCGGGCAGCATGAAGCCGGGCGACGTCTATGTCATCAACGATCCTTACCACGGCGGCACCCACCTGCCGGACATCACCGTGATCACGCCCGTGTTCGCGCGGGACGACGACAGGCAGATCATCTTCTACGTCGGCTCGCGGGGCCATCACGCCGACATTGGCGGCATCACCCCCGGGTCCATGCCGCCGAACTCCACCTCGATCCTCGAGGAAGGCACGCTGTTCGACAACTGGAAGCTGGTGGAGGCTGGACGCGTGCGCGAGCGGGAAACGCTCGACAGGCTCGCCTCGGGCGCGTACCCCGCCAGGAACCCCGAATTGAACATGGCCGACCTGCGGGCGCAGGTTGCCGCCAACGAAAAGGGGGTGCAGGAACTGCAGAAGATTTGCCAGGCCTACGGTCTGGAGATGGTGCATGCGTACGCCAGGCACGTGCAGGACAACGCCGAAGAGGCGGTGCGGCGCGTCATCACCGCACTGGAGGACGGCGCTTTCACGCTCGAGACGGACAACGGGGCGCTGATCAAGGTCAGGATCGGCGTCGACCGCCTGCAACGCTCGGCGACGATCGACTTCACCGGCACCTCGGCGCAGATGGGCAACAACTTCAATGCGCCCTCGGCGATCTGCATGGCTGCGGTGCTGTACGTATTCCGCACGCTGGTCGACGATGAGATCCCGTTGAACGCGGGATGCCTGAAGCCGCTCAAAGTCGTTATTCCGGAAGGTTCGCTGCTCAATCCGCGCTATCCCGCCGCGGTCGTGGCGGGCAACGTCGAAACCTCGCAGTGCGTCACCAACGCGTTGTACGGCGCCCTCGGTGTCCTGGGCTCGTCACAGTGCACCATGAACACGCTGTCGTTCGGCAACGCGAAGTACCAGTACCTGGAGACGATCGCCGGCGGCTGCGGCGCCGGCCCGACCTTCGACGGCGCGGACCTGGTCCACTCGAATATGACGAACTCGCGGACCACCGATCCCGAGGTACTCGAATTCCGTTATCCGGTGCTGCTCGAGGGCTACGAGATCCGCGCCGGGAGCGGCGGCAGGGGCGCGCATCGCGGCGGCAACGGCGGCACGCGACGCATCCGGTTCCTCGAGCCGATGACCGTTTCGATCCTGTCCAACAACCGGCGCATCGCCCCGTTCGGCATGGCGGGCGGAGAGCCCGGGAGCACCGGCGCGAACTGGGTGCAGCGCTCGGACGGGCGCATCGAGCAGCTCGGTGGATGCGAGACGATAGAAGTCGGCCCGCAGGATGTCATGGTGATCGAGACGCCCGGCGGGGGAGGTTACGGGCAGCCGCGTTGATGGCAGCAATTCGGCTGTAGAGCCACTACCAGAGCGGACTTGATGCGGAAAATGGCAGCATTTAACTCCTCAAGCCCTGCCGCCGATGATCTCCAGCAGGATGTCCGCCACCTGCCCGCAATGTTCGCGCGAGACGTCGAGGTGGGTGACGGCGCGGACGGTCCGTGGGCCGAACGCGGAGATGAGCACTCCCCGTTCACGTGCGCGGGCGACAAGGGTATTTGCATCGAGCGCATCGGCGGCCAGGCCGAAGACCAGGATGTTGGTCTGAACGGAGGACAAATCGAGCACGACGTGCGCGCTCTTTCCGAGTCGCTCGCCAATGATGCGGCAGTTTGCGTGGTCCTCGGCGAGCCGCTCGATGTTGTGGTCGAGCGCGTACAACCCAGCAGCGGCAAAAAAACCGATCTGCCGCATTGCGCCGCCCAGCATGCGCCGGTGACGCACGCACTTGGCCACAAGCTCGCGCGAACCTGCTAGCAGGGTGCCGCCCGGGGCGCCGAGCCCCTTCGAGAGCGCAACCGATACAAGATCGAAAGGCGCCGCGAGCGCCGACACTGGACGGCCGCTGGCCACGGAGGTATTCCACAGACGCGCGCCGTCGAGATAGGTGGCGATCTCCATCTCGCGCGCGGCTGCGCAAATCCTCTCGACCTCGTCCTGCGGGAAGATCACGCCACCCGATCGATTGTGGGAGTTCTCGATCTCGACCAGCGTGGTCGGCGGATAGATGATGTGACCGCGGGGCTTCACCGCCGCGCGGAATTGCGCTGTGGTGAAGACTCCTCGCGCGCCGATTTCGTTGAGCTGCACGCCGGCGTTCGCTGCCGAACCGCCGGTCTCGTGCCAGACCGCATGGGCCTCTTTGCTGACGATGACATCGTCGCCGGGCCGCGTAAGCACGCGCAACGCGACCTGGTTGGCCATCGTGCCGCTGGGCAGCCACAGCGCCGCTTCCTTGGCGAGCACGGCGGCTACGCGCTGCTGCAGGCGATTCATCGTGGGGTCTTCGCCGTACTGGTCGTCGCCCACGGGTGCATCGGCCATGGCCGCGCGCATTGCTGCAGAGGGCAGGGTGACGGTGTCGGAGCGCAGATCTATAGGGGCAGGGGTCTTCATAGCCTTGTTTTTATTGAATTTATTTAAAAACGGTAAGAATAAACCTACAACGGGTTCCGAAATAATGTCGGAAAACGCTCACAGGTCCTACAGGTATTGGTCACCAAGGCTTACATCCCCTTAAGGACTCGCTCTTTATAGTTCTTCCACACGCCGGATCCAACCCGGCACATTATCTGGAGAGAACGAAATGGCACGCATCACCGACAAGTCGTTTGTTTACACCCCTTCCTACGATACCGATCTGCGCAAGAAATTCCGGATGATCATGGAGCAGCAACGCAAGACCGAATCCTCCAGGCGCGGCAAGTCCCCGCAGCCGTTGAAGTCGGTCGGTCCCCTCTCTTCGAACGAGCGGATTGCGGCCAACGGGGCGATGTAACCCGCCCGGATTTGCGTTTTACGACCTGCAATAGCCCAACCCCGCGGTTGGGCTTTTTGCATTTTGGGGCCGCGCTTTGCGATGAAGCCCGGGGCAGCCGATACAATCCGCCTGTTGCCTCCCATCACTTTATGAAAGCGCACCCAAATGCTCAAGTTCTACTACAACGCCGCCCCGAACCCGATGAAGGTCGCGCTCCTCCTCGAAGAACTCGGGCTGAAGTACGAAGCAGTGCCGGTCGATACGCGCAAGGGCGACCAGTTTTCCGCTGACTACCTCAAGGTCAACCCGAACGCCAAAGTGCCGGCGATCGTCGATGGCGACGTGCGGGTCTTCGACAGCAACGCAATCCTGCTTTACCTCGCCGACCGCGAAAAGCGTTTCGTACCGCTCGACCCCGCGAGCAAGGCCCGCGGCGAAATGCTCTCGTGGCTGATGTTCATCGCGAGCGGCATCGGGCCGTTCTCGGGGCAATCGGTCCATTTCCGGCATGCGGCGCCCGAACCCAAGGACTACGCGCTCAACCGCTATGACTTCGAGGCGCACCGGCACTGGAAGCTCCTCGAGGACCGGCTGGCCGCTTCGCACTACCTGCTCGGCGACGACTATTCGATCGTCGACATGGCGTTCTGGGGCTGGGCGCGCCTGGTGCCTTTCGTGCTGGGGACTGGCGAGGCCACCTGGACGACCTATCCCAACGTCAAGCGCCTGCTGGACGAGATCAACGCCCGGCCGGCCGTTGCGCGCGCGGATGCCCTGAAGGCGCGCCACGCATTCAAGACCGAGAACGACGACGAAGCCAAGCGCTTCATGTTCCCGCAGAACGAGCGGCTGAAGAAGGGTTAGGTGGAGAGGTCGATGGCAGCATTTCGACCGCTCGTCGGCTTGCAGAGCGGACTTTCGATTGAAATTGGCAGCATTCGATATTCCGGATGAATGAGTCGTCCGTCACTGCCGGGATCACCTACACGGTCGACACCGGCGAGAAGCTCGTCAACGGCACGTTCGGTCCGTCC